>JASBUV010000264.1 GCA_030147705.1 Gammaproteobacteria bacterium | reverse complement strand
AATCAGGTCTACATGTTCTTTCGCGCCGAGCTGGTGAACCTGGATTTCAATCCCGGGATCGAATCGCTCGAAGTCGGCCTGTTTGCAGAAAGCGAAATTCCCTGGGATGAGATTGCCTTCCCGGTGGTTCGCGAGACGCTGCGTCATTTCTTCGACGATAGTCGCCAGAGCGAGTTTCCTGTGCGTATGTTTGATGTCGTGCACGGTGAAAATCGCTCATTCACTACCAGCCTGATCAGCCATAGCCACCACCGCAGCTAATCTTCCTCGCCCCCGTCTTGTAGCACTCTGCTCTCGAATATCCGCTTCGAGCCGTTTGGACGCCGGTGGCTCTGCACCTACTCGCCTTGCCTCTTCCCAAGGGGACACTGCCGACTGACGCGTGAATTGCGCACAATACGGCGTAGGATATTTCCTACAAAAAATCTCCAGACCATTGACGAAAGCGTGAGAATTTCACCTTTGCATTAAGGATTATTCCCAGATTTCATTTGTGCAAGTTAATTCCAGATTAAGTTTTCCTTTTTGCCAAACCCGGATAGATAATGGAAATAGCTCGATTTTTACCGCTTGCTAACCCACCCTCTGCATAACCCAAAGGACCACGCTATGAACATGACAGGCCATTCGAGAATCGCTTCCATTGGCACCTATTTACCGGACCAGGTCGTCACGTCTCAGGAACTGATGGATGAGGTTGAATCTGAATTACGATTTGGCATTCCCAACACCTGGATTGAAGAACTGACGGGCATCCACTCACGTCGCTTCGCAGCTCCCGAAGATCGTCCTTCTGATCTCGCCATAAAAGCCGGGCGTGTCGCTCTGGAAAGATGCGGGATGGACCCCAAGGATATCGGTATGGTGCTCTACTGTGGCATCGACCGTGACTGGATCGAACCCGCCACTTCACATCGCATCCAGCGAGAGTTGGGTTGCGTCAATGCGACTTGCCTCGATGTCACGAATGCCTGCCACGGGTTCTCCAATGGTATGTCAGTCGGCGATGCCATGATCGCAACAGGCGCTGCTGAAAACGTCCTGGTGGTCACCGGGGAAGTCCCGAGCCACTTGATCAGCGATGTCATCAAAGACATTCGCGAGAACCCGACCAAGGAAAATTTTCACAATAAAATCGGGGGATTTACCACCGGTGACGCCGGGGGCGCAGTGATACTGCAGCGCGCATCCGAGAAATCCGGCATCAAAACCTACCGCTTTGATAGCCGCGGGCGCTACGCCGAGCTGTGTTTCTACAAATTCGATCAGGATGGTAAACGCTGCGGGCAGATGATCATGGACAAGATTTCCGCAGTCATGATCCGCATGCATCAAGCCATTATAAATGAGACATATCAAGAGCTTGCGTGGCAACCATCCGACGTGGATCACTTGATTTGCCATCAGGTTGGGAGCAAACCCCATCACCGCATGGCGAAGTTGGCGGGAATTCAACTCGAAAAAGCTCCCACCATATTCCAGAGTTATGGTAATCTTACCAGTGCGACAATACCCGTCACCCTGGACACGGCCAAGCCAGTACAGGGAGACAGGATACTGATTCTGGGCGCTGGCAGCGGTCTATCTATCAGCCAGATTGGCCTGGTTCTGTAGTACGTTCTGTAGTACGCAGTACTTCGAAGAGCGGCTGAGGGATTTACTCACAGCCGCGCTGACAAGAAGCCGGGGTTAATGCCCTGGTGTAGTGCCATGATGCAGTGACGCTACTGGATACAACTGGAAGCAACTGGATGTAACTGATAGTGAAATACGACTGTCAGGATCCAAAAGACCTACAGTTATTCGAAAATGCGTCGTAGAGTCACTAAAGACCGTCTGCTTAGTGACCCTTGGTTCAAAGACTGTTGCGTATTGCTAGCCCCTAACCACAGCAGATGTCGCACGGTAATTCGCATAATGTCTTATGGTCTTATGATCTGATAAAAGAGACGCGAATACTGATAGGACACGAAGGATGCGAGGAAATCGCACCTGACATTAGGGAAAATGTCGCACGAGGAGAGAATGACGGACTGTGCACACACCCTGCACAAGCCTGATTACAGGCTGAATAGATCACACTGACAAGCGTGAAACAGAGAACCGAGAGGCTAACGAGCGCTTCTCGAGCACTCAGTGACCGACTAGTGATCCAAAATCAGGGCAGTGGCAGAGTCACAAATACAGACTATCGAGATTATCGATACTACCAAGAGAGAATCAGTATGGAATTGCTCATCATTCCTTCAGTGCTGGCAATAAGCATCAAGATTGGCATCTTCATGCGTTATCACCAATCACTACGCCGTGAAAATCTCGACCTTGGCATCTTCTTTCTGGCAGTCTTCTTTCTCAATCTGTTCGAGATGCTTTCGATACAGACAGACTTCGCCTCCGATACGTCATTGCTCATTCTGCTCGCCTATTACTGCTGCGTTATTTTTACTATCCACGGTTTTCTGAACGTCGCACTCACCTACTCCCAGTACGATCGGGAAACCCCGCGCATCAAGCTCGCTCTCAATCTGATTCTTGCAGGGTTGATCTGTGGCATGTTCTTTACTCGCGGCATCATCGCCGGCGTAGAACCCATGAACAGCTTTACGCTCACGCGCATACCAGGTGACTTCTACTGGATGTTTCAGCTTTATTTACTCGGCGGGCTCTCGGCAGCTGTTGCGTTGCTGATCCGCGGCATCTTGCATGCTGATTCGAGCTTTGCGCGACAGAAGTGCATGGTTGTGCTTATTGCGGCAGCAACACCGGTACTGATGGCCTCATCAGTGGTTGCTCTGATGGCATTCGGCATTCAGGTCAACGGCGCGATTTTCATGTCCTTAGCCTTGTCGATTATGCTCGGGCTGATGGTATTCGCCGAAGAGAAAACTCGTCTCTTCCGCCTGCTGACGATAATGCCCTATACACGCGAGCGCCGCCTGCATAAGCAGCTGCTGCAACAAATTACCGATTGCGTATCAATCAGTGATGACCCGAACGATCAGGCAATCAATCTGAAGCAGATCATGAAAGATCTGGAAGGCTCAGTCGTTGAGCATGTTCTGGGTTACTACGACGGTAATCAGAAGAAAGCCGCCAACGCATTGGGCGTGTCTGAGGCGACCCTGTCTCGCAGAGCGCGCTCCTGCCAACAGAAGCGCTACAAGGATTCCGTGCGTATCACAGAGAACGCGACTTCCTCATAAGGATGAGCCGCCTTGAGGGCGGCCACTGCATCCCTGATCAATTCTGCTTTGCAGACCAGTTCCACCTTGTATTCTTGCGCTTTCTCAAGCGCATCAACCTGCCCCTGATAAGGCTGACTACCAGCGAGTGGTCGATACTGCCCCTGCCCCAACGTTTGCCAGGCACAGCATTCGTAATCACCCACCTTGCCCGCGCCAGTTGCGAAGACCGCCTGCTTGACGCGCTCAAGATGAGACTCAGGCACGTAGAATTCAAGCTTGAACAACTCCGACATCGGTAAACCCTTTACGCAAACCAGTTCCGTGCATTCCGGAACAGACGCATGCTGGGAGCATCCTCCTGCCAATCATCCGGATGCCAGGAATTTTGACTCACACGAAATACGCGCTCGGGGTGAGGCATCATTATTGTTGCCCTTCCATCTTCGCTCGTCATACCGGTAATGCCTTCAGGCGTACCGTTGGGATTCAGTGGATAGCTCGTAGCAACTGCACCACTCTGATCGACATACCGGAGGCTGGTGAGCGCACGGACTGCCTCGCTTTGTGCTGCTTCCGATTGTGCAAAGAGTGCACGCCCTTCTCCGTGAGCGACTGCCATTGCGAATCGGGAACCAGCCATATCTGCAAAGAATGCAGAAGGCGATTCTTCGACTGCCACCAGACTGAGTCTGGCTTCAAACTGTTCGGAACGGTTGCGTACAAATTTAGGCCAGTGCTTCGCGCCAGGAATCAGATCTTTCAACAAGGACACCATCTGGCATCCGTTGCACACACCCAATGTCAGCGTATCTGTGCGTTCGAAAAAGTGCTGAAAATTTTCTCGCAGCTGCGCATTGAACAGAATGGATTTGGCCCAGCCACCGCCAGCGCCGAGCACATCTCCATACGAAAATCCGCCACATGCGACCAGCACATTGAAATCCTGCAATGAAATGCGCCCGCTGAACAAATCCGTCATGTGCACATCTACGGCTTCAAATCGTGCCCGGTCAAAAGCAGCAGCCATCTCTACCTGCCCGTTCACTCCTTGCTCTCTTAACACGGCGACGCGAGGTCTTGCTCCGCTATTGATATAGGGTGCAGTGACATCCTCTTCCGGATCAAACGTCAGTTGCGGCACGATGGCGGTATTTTGCGCGTCGATTTGCGCATACTCCTCGTCCGCACAATCGGCATTATCACGTATGCGTTGTATCTGATGGCTCGTTGCCGCCCAGATTTTTTGTAGCGCGGCCCTCGAGTTCGTATACAGCGGTGTACCATGCGCAGAAATCGTAATCGATTCGTTATCGACAGGA
>JASBUV010000241.1 GCA_030147705.1 Gammaproteobacteria bacterium | reverse complement strand
AGAATGAATGAGAAGAATCCTGCCAATTCCAACTCGACCGGTTCGGAGGGCAATTGATTATGGAAACCTTAAGCAACTATCTTCCCACGCTGCTGATCTTTCTTGGGCTGGCAATGCTGGCCATCGAAGTCGGTGTGCTGGGCTTCTCGATAATGATTCTCTTCTTCATCGGCCTTGGCAGTCTCGGCGCAGGCATCTTAATGTTGATCGGAGTTATCCCCCAAACGCTGGCGAGCGCATTGCTTGGCAGTGGCATCATGTCTCTGATCGCCGCACTCGGTCTTTGGAAACCCCTCAAGAACCTGCAGAACAGTACCGACTCCAAATCTGTCACATCGGATTTGATTGGTTACCGGTTCACAGTAGATGTCGACATATCCAGTAGTACACCGGGCCAGGTGAAATTTTCCGGCATCACATGGAAAGTGATCAGCGACAGCGATATTCCGGCCGGCACGGAAGTTGAAGTCAAGCACACCGATGTTGGTGTACTGACCGTTCAGCCAGCCAGTTAGTTCTCAGCGACCCTCCTGGGGCTCGAAATCGCAGACGATAAATTTTAAAATAGTGCTTTGCATTACAAAGTACTTTTGACTATACTGCCCAGCACTGGATCAGAGAAGTGAAGCAAGACGACGACACCATGACATCGGCCTCCCTGGCAGCCCGGACATCGGCAGAGAAGAAACCCATTTCTTCCATGCAGAGTCGGGCTGAAGAGAACCTCAAATTCATCCGGGAGACTATCGAAGGTGCCGCTTCCTTTACTTCCATATCCGGAATCGGCCTGATATTTACCGGGCTGATTGGGCTGATTGCAGCATGGCTGGACTTGACTACAAATCAATCTCCAGCCGCTGCTCCCAGCCTTACTATCTGGTTGACCGCGCTGATCATCGCGGTGTCAGGCTCCACTGCCTGCACACTGTTAAAGGCAAGAAAACAGGGCACTACCTTGCTATCAGCCAGCGGACGCAAGTTGCTCTATGCGTTCACGCCTACCATGCTGGTCGGCGGAATCATTACCTATTTCATAGCGGCCGCCGAGCTGGCCAGCTTGCTCCCCGGGATCTGGCTTAGCCTGTATGGCGCCGCAGTGATGACCGCAGGCGCGCACTCAGTTGCCATGATCAAGGCCGTAGGTGCCTGTTTTATCCTGCTGGGGGTTACCGCGTTCATGGCGCCAGCCTACAGCGCATTGATTCTCGCATTGGGATTCGGCGGCCTCCATCTCTCGGCAGGCTATCTGATCTGGAAATATTATGGCGGCTAGAAAACAACAAACACCCAAATCTGACTCAGCTGAACTTCAGACTGAACATCAGAAAGAGCTGTCTCTTGTGAGTAACGCAAAAGGCACTGACCTCGATAATCTTATCCACGAGAAAAAACGTCTCGCTATTGTTAGCGCGCTGGCTGTGCATCGCAAGCTCAGCTTCAATGACTTGAAATCATTGCTGGGTCTTTCCGATGGCAATCTCAGCACCCATGCCAGAAAGCTCGAAGAAGCAGGTTATGTTAGCTGCAACAAGGGTTTCGATGGCCGCATACCAAAAACCGATTATCAACTAACCGCCAAAGGCCGCAAGGCGTTGCAAAAATATCTGACACATATGGAAGCCCTGATCAGCGCCGTAAAGCAGCGTTAAAATTTTTTGCGTATCAACTTTGTAACACAAAGTACTTTAAAATATTAACATCAATCATGAACAGGACTACTCTGCTCCGCATTCTGCTAACGCCCGCGCTCATCGCCTGGTGTCTGGCGACACTGTTCACCACACCATACTCATTGCACTGGTTTCTCTCCACAGCAGGGCTCGCCGCTTTCGCAGTCAGTTTACTCATTCACAGAAGCACGCATAGCAAGCTTATCGCCACTTGCCTTGTGCTGATTGGTATTGGCGTCGCTGACTGTCTCTACCTTATGACGCAGATCGCAATCCATGCTGAATCGCTGATTCTTCCCCTGCGTATGCGCCTGATCTCCACAATCGGTCAGCTCTCGCTATTGGGCGCATTGACGGCCGGGCTCTATCAAATGGTTTGCCTCTGCGAATTGCTTGTTCCGAATTCAATAAACTCCCGCTCTATAGAGTCAGAAACTGGAAGCTCAACCCTATGAAAATATTCCCTACCGTAGACGATTTCGAGATCAGCCCACAGTTTGCCCAACGTACATTGCTCTACGGCATCGGCGTCGGAGTGCTCGGCAGTTTCCTGTTTCTGGATATTGAAAGACCGGGACTAGCGATGACTCTGTGGCTGAGCGCCTTCGCTCTGGCAGCGACATCGCTCGCGACCCGCTTTCGACCTGATCGCATCTGGCTGATCGTTTTATGGTCAGCCATTGCCATTCTTGCCGCCGCAGTTCTGCTTGTGCGTCTGAACACTTTGGCCCTGCTTACAATGCCCGCAATGGCACTGCTCGCTGCAGTGGTGGTCATCATGGAACTGCGCGGTCAACGCCTTGGCGAGACCAGACCATTCCAGTTTCTGGGCGCCTGCCTCCGCCTCCCCTTGCAGGCGCTTACCGGGTGCATGCTCATGCTGGGCAAGGTAGATATCCGCAGCAATATTAACGATCCAAAGTTCTTCCCGGTATTACGCGGTCTGGTTATCGCTCTCCCGCTAATCCTCATTATCGGATCACTCTTCAGCTCTGCTGATGCCCGTTTCGAATCCCTGTTCGGCTGCGTGATGCAGTTCTTTGGCCCCGATATGCCGGAACATATCCTCATTTCCTTTTGCGTGGGGTGGCTCGCCACCGGGCTTCTCGTCACCATAAGCTGTGTCCGTAAGCACGAGGACCTCGAGAATGCTCCTGGCTTAAAAATTGGCGAGATTGAAACGCGCATTGTCATGTTGTCCTTGTTGGCGCTGTTCCTCCTGTTTGTAGTCGTGCAACTCCCCTACCTGTTCGGTGGCAGAGAAACCATTGAATCCACACCAGGACTCACACTCGCCACCTACGCCCGGCGGGGATTTTTCGAACTCGTCTCGGTCACGGCGATCACGCTGGTACTGCTCATTATCCTGAACAGCTCGACCAGTAACGCGAAACGCTTTCAACCATTCGCCTTCGCTCTGCTCACTTGTTTGTTCATCATCATGATCTCAGCCGGCCAGCGGTTGACGCTGTATATGGATAGCTTTGGGCTCACACTCGCTCGCCTCGCCGCTGCTGCATTCATGACCTGGCTGGCACTGTGTCTCATCGTGTTTGGGACATGCTTGCGTACAGGCAATGACAGCCGATTGGTACCCGTAGCGGTGTACTCTGCCATCAGCCTCGTCTTTGCATTGAGTCTCGCTAACCCGGTGCGGCTTATCACCAACTACAATATTGAGACTGCACGCCAGAATGACACAGCACTCGATGTTGAGTATTTATTGTCGCTGGGTGTGGAAGTAGTGCCGCGCTTGCTGGAGGAATATGATGCGCTTGAGTTTGGGCAACAGTGTTTGCTCGCCGGCACCTGGACGGACCAGTTCGGATTGGACGAGCCAGAAACCGCGCGATTATCAGATTGGCGCAACTGGAATCTCGCCTATAAACGCGCACTGGAAAGTGTAGAGCAACACAGAGACGCATTTCCGATTCTTATCGATCACGCTGTCTCGCGCAGAATGCTGCCGCCGATGCTGTATTCTGGGTACCTGTGCCAACACTCCTCAGCGCTATTTCCGCTGGGCATTCGGTAGAACCCGCGAGTGAAATTGCCAGAAAGTGAGAATAGTCTGAGTGGAACAGAGTCGCCTAAACAGAATCGTAGAGCTGGCAAGAATGCCTAGATTGCTAACTGCTCGGATTCCTGTTGAGCGCGAAGTGCTTCCAGATCAACAGCGCCGTTCATCCAGAAATTAAAGGCCTCGTAGACACATTGTTCACGCGTCATGCCGACTTTCTTGAAAGTCTTTGGCTGTGACGATGCTGTCATGAGAATAAAGTAACTGGCCCATGCGAACTCGTGATCTATGTCATCTTTCAGAAACGGGGTGAGGCGTTTCTTCATGGCATCCATGCGGTTGTAGAGAGAGTCGACGTACACCTTGTACAGCAGCGGATAATCTGACTTGAGATCCACCCAGAACGCAGTCGAATAGCGCGCGTCGTTTTCGACCCAAACCTTCACCCAGTAGCGCAGGGTCGCAACAAGGTCATTGCCATAATTATCAATTGGCTTGTGGATACGGCGCTCCCAGCGGACCACCATCTCATGTACCAGCTCGCCCTTGTTGGTAAACGTCTTGTACAGCGTCTTGGTGCTGATACGGAGTTGCTTTGCGAGTTCGGACATGGAAATCGAACGAATCCCCTTCTCGCTCGCCAGCTTTGCGAAGGCCTCTACAATATCCAGAGCCATACGCTGATCAGCCTTGCTAGAAAGATGGCTCTCAAGCTGTGGGTCGGGCAGTGGTATGACCTGTGATGGGTTCACTGTATTCACCTCGGCGGTGCGTGATTGAATTATTGCCCGGGCCGTTGATAGAGTTCGATGCGATAGCCATCCGGGTCACGAACGAAATTCGTACCATCGCGGATTTGATCAGGCGGATAACCTGCGGCGGCAACACGTTCGGCCATGGCGCGACCATTGGGCACTACAATGACGATGTTACCAAATTGTGACGCCTCTGGGACAACTTCCCCTTCACGAATAATGATCAGCGTGTCTTCCCGGATATTTCCTGTCATCCCGAGCAGATACTCAATCGCTTCACCTTCGCGAGGCACACGCGCCCCGACCTTGAGCCCCAGAATCTGGGTATAGAAATTCAAGGATTCTTCCAGATCACTGACGCGCAGGCCAATGCCTGAAATACGAATCGGTCGCTCGGTTTCTTGCAAATCAGGGACTGCCTCAGCAGCCAGCAAAGTACTTGATATGACGGAGGCGAGTGAGAAACTGACAAGCGCAATGACCAGCACGGTAAGAGCGCCAGGAATGAATCGAGACCGCATGGCGTAGTCCTTTTTTAATTTTGATAATGATCAATGTCGTTGATCTGAAGTCTGTCGCGTACTTCTGAAGATCGATTCCGACGCGTGCTAATAATTCATGTGCACGTCCGCCAGAGCGAGACAATCAGTAGCGACAACTCAAGCCCATCGCTAACTGGCGCGAGAGTTATTCAGGCAGGATCACCGCATCCGGCCCGGGCTGATACTCGGAGCGCGGGTCTATAACAATGCCGTCGACTACCCGAATCGTTCCCAGGCTACCGCGCGCCATCGCTGGCAGTTCCGGTGCTTCGTCTTTATAGGAGCGCACCTCGGTAGCCAATGCGCTGGCATCAGGTGTCACAACATAGGCTGGCAGGGCATCAACGCGCAGTGCGTAGGAAATATGCGTGCGCTCACCACCGGATCCCTCCGGGCTATAGTCCGCCTCGCGTTTTAACGCATAGTAAACTGAGGGCAACTCAACCCAGGTCAGTGATTCGATCACCGGGCCACGTGCATACACCCACCCGTCATACACTGGTCGCCAGGGACGGTAGCCGCCCACATAACCGCGCAAGCTGCCGTCTTTGTTCATTGTCAGCTTCACCTGGGCATCCAGCAATTCAAGATCTCGTGTGTAGCCAGGATCGCGCAAAGTCGCGGTTACCGACTCTGTAGAGACAATCGTGCCATTGATGGTTTGCGCCGGAAAAATACCTTCGTATTTCTTATGCGGCTCAATACGAAAGGTGTAATCCGCCGCAACATTTCCATCGCCACCCTTCACCATATTGTCCTGACTCATGTAGAACCCGACCATGACATTCTCGTCATTCATCGGGTCTTCGCCTTTGCCCGATGCGACGATAAGCATCGTCCAGGAGCCATTGCGCATGATGTCATTGAACTGCAACGCCCCACTGGAAAGTCGCTCCGGGCCGCGATAGGTTTTCCAGCAGCCCAAGGCCTTGTAAAAAGTATTATCGATGCCCGCCTCGCCATCCGGACTCACGAACCCGGTGTCGGTGTTGCCATCCAGATTGATGCCTTCCGCAATACTGCCGGTAACACCGGCAAGACCCGTATCAGGATAGGACTCGGGATTGATATAGACATTGGCGCGTCCCTCGCCCCGAAATGCCATTTGCTGCTGACCGTGTACGGGGCTGCGCGTCGGGTTGGCGGGGTTGCGCAGCCATTCGGCTTCTTCGCGCGTGTATCCCGCTTTCACCAACACCTCAACCCAATCCAGTTCAGGATTAGTACCCTGGGGGCAATCCGTGCCAGGGTCGATCACACCCGTCTCCGCGCCATAGTAATGGGCGGGCTCATTCCATTCGATCACCCAGGATTTGGTCCAGTCCGCCAATGCACTCGCCGGAGCTGTGATGGCGATTGCGCAGAAGACGCTGCGCATGACTGAGATTCTTTGCTTGTTCAATCGTGTCTGTGACATTTCCCCATTCCTCACTCACACACTAGGCCATCACTTCGGAAACTGGCCGTGAGGTGCGCATCGATCCGTCACCAAACTCACCGACTGGCGCACCCGCTAGTTGCATCGCCGTGAGAGACACGCGTGTGACTGATTCACCCGGTGCATGGATGTGCTGCCCGGCCTTGTGTCGACCTCCGGCACCACCAGCGAGAAACATCGGAATGTTCTCGATCGAGTGAATCTTTGCATAACCGGTATCGCTGAATGCGCAGATCAGACAGTTGTCGAGCAAGGTGCCATCACCCTCTTTGACTCCATCAATCTCATTCAGGAACGCACCCAACCCCTCCATGACCAGACCGGCGAGCTTGCTCGTCTCGGGCTGGAAGCCCAGCTGCGCATCGGTGGGTTCATCGTGGGTAATCTGATGATAGATTTTGCTGTTACCGGCAATATAGGTTTCGGAAGTACCGCCTGTGTGCACGAAGTTGAAGACGCGAGTCTGGTTACACGCCAGCCCCATCGCAAGCAGGCGCGCCATCACTTTGGTATTGGCATTCACCACATCGACAGATGCGGCACGCTCTATCTCGTTTGGCGGTGTGGGAATAACACATGCCTCACGTGGTTCCGGTTTCTGCAGCTGTATCGCGAGCTGGTTCTCCATATCACGCACAGAAGTGAAGTATTGCTCCAGTTTGATCTGATCCTCATGGCCAACGCTGTCCATCAGTGCCTTGCGCTGATCGGTGACAGCCGACAGCACGCTCTGGCGCAACATGATGTCCGGATTCGGCTGCCAGTCATCGCTGTTCGGATCCTGAAATCCTTCACCGAACAAGCGCTGATAGAGATCGAGCGGCGTGACATCGGGCGAGGCAAATGTAGAACCGGAGCGCGTGGAGTAGCTGATCGGACGGCGCGACACCGACGCATCAATATCGAGCACCTTGAAGCGTGTTGTGCCGCCAAGCGCATCGGCCACCCGCGTATCAAACGATGCCCCCTCAAAACGGCCCGTAGATGAAGGTGCAACTCCGGAGAGAATCGAGGCATGGCCACTCCAATGCACGAGGTTCGGACGACCATCGGGGATGGCACGGAAACCTGAGAACACAGACACCTTGTCCTTCACGGCGGCCAACGCCTGCAGCTCCGGCGTAATTTCATAACCTGGCCCTACCGTCTCAGGCACCCAGCGAGTACCACCCGTCGGCGTATCAGTGAGTCCCAGCCCCCAGAAGTAGGTACCGAAACGAGTTGGTATTGGGGCACCGTCAGCGAAGGCGGTGCCATTTTCATTGAGAAACAGATCGAGCAAGGGAATACCCATGCTGACTGTTGCTCCACCAATCATGCCACGCAGTAGTGAGCGTCTGTTGAAGCGAGAACTCATTTGCATTCCCTCCTGCTTAGTCTTGTTGCGCCGCCGAGTCTGAACTGGCCACAGCCGATTCCAGACCTTCAGGTAGCTGCACTGCGAAAAACTCGGGTGTCATAGCGATCTGTTTGAACAGACTTGCAAATCGATAGCCGGTGTCGGCGAACACCTGCGCCTGTTGTTGCAGGTATTCACGCTCCTGATAGCCAGGCGCTTTGGCAACGCCATAGGCATACACATTGCGCACAAGACAGGAAGGCGCGCGCGGATCGTCATGCAGGTATTCAGCAAGCCCCTTCGCACCGACAAACGTCTTGCCGAACAGATCCGCACTGACATCGATCAGCTGACCATTCTCCATCTTGCGGAGCTGGCCAAGCCCATCGAAATGTTCGAGTGCAAGGCCGGGCGGATCACTGCGCTGATGACAGACAGTGCAGCCGGTATTCTCCATGTGATCCAGCAGGCGACCACGCACCGTGCCTGCCTCACTGTCTGTTACTTGTGAGAAATCCACATCCGCTGGCGGATCAGGGGTGGGCTCGCACATAAAAATCTCATGAATCTTGATGCCTCGTCGTGTAGGCGAGGACGTGCCGGGATGAGCCCACAGCGAGAGGAAACCAACCTGAGTAAGAATGCCCGCTCGATCCGAGTCTTCGGGAAACTCATACTCCGCCCATTCTTCACCCGAGATATAGGGAACCTGGTAGACCGACGCGAGAGGACGATTGATGAAGGTTTCATTGCTGGTAAACAAATCGCGATAGTCACCCTGATCAACAATCAGTTGGTCAATAACGGTTTTAAGCATCTGCTCTTTGGCGCTATCCGCAACCAGCTGATTGAACTTGGGATAAATCGCAGGATCCTTGACCATGTTGCCGAAACCATCGAGCTGCATCATGTCTTCGAAGAAGGCACGCGCCCCCGCTTCCATGCGCGGCGAACGACTCAGCCGCTCGAGTTGGGCGCTCAAACCGGCGTTGCCATGCAGCGAACCGTCACCCGCAGCCGCGAGCAATTCCGCATCGGGAGTGGTATCCCAGAACATGAAAGACAGGCGGGATGCCTTGCTATAGGCATCCAGTCGATAGCGACCTGCCACCTCGGGATCAGGCTCAGCCTGCTCGATGCGAAACAGAAATTCCGGCGCCACCAACAAGCTGGTCAGCGCGAGTTTTAAACCGGCATAAAAATCTTCCGCCTGGCTGGCGCCCAACTCTGCAGTCTGTACCCGTGCTGCGATTTCAGCATCGCTGAGAGGGCGACGAAACAATTGGCTGCCGATGTGGCTGATAAACTCGGTCGCACACGCGCTATCGCTTACGTTCGAGCGTGGCTCACAGGGCATGATGCTGGCACGCCGCTCCTCACCCAAGACCTGATCGGAGATCGAACTCGCCAGTACAAAATACTGCTCAAAGCCTGAAGAAGTCAGAGAGAGGGTTGCACTGCCGATCGCAAGCAAGCCATTTTCACGCTGCTCCGGCTCGAATCGGGCATTGATTTCAATCCCGTCACCGAACAGATCACGGATTGTGTTTTTGTACTGGGATTCCGTTAAGCGGCGCACAGCAACGGTAATAGAGTCATCCTGGTCGACTGCCGAGTCCTGAGCGAAACCCGAAAGCGGGATGAGTAACGAGGCTGCACAAAGTCCCCATACGGCACTGGACAAGGCCGACAGGGCTTGCAGCTTGCGGAGCGGGTGATGAGTCATCTTCAAACCCTGCTTTTTCTAATTATTATGATTCCGAAAACAGAAAACATGGAAAATCCAAATGTTTTTATGTTTTCCAGTGTTTCCGGATTCTATCCTCTTCACCCGGTTTGTCAACGCCTCTACATAACCGCGATAAGTTGAGTTGGATTCTGCACTGAATCCGACAAGGGGAAGGCAGGCGCGCATTGCAGGACCGTGAGCGGCAGGGATGGACTCAGACTGCTTCACCCCCTATTCTTCATTACACAATAAAAAGGAGAACAGGATGCCCACCCCGCGCTTTGTATTGAATCTCTGTACTGCTTCCATGGCAGGCCTTCTTACCCTCTCTTCCGCGTCTGTTGCGCAGTCGCTGGTGGATGACTACACGCCAGTGACTCTCGATCAGCTTGCCAACCCACCGGCCAGTGACTGGTTGATGTGGCGCGGCACGCAGAATCACTGGGCGCACAGCAAGCTCGATCAGATCAATAAAGACAACGTCGACAGCTTGCGCCTGGCATTTGCCTGGACCATGGAACCCGGATTGCAAGAAACCACGCCGCTCGTGCACGACGGCATCATGTTTCTGCCCCAGGCCTGCGATTTCATCGAGGCACTGGACGCGACCAATGGCTCACTGATCTGGGAGTATCGTCGTCCCGAAGTGGAACACGCCGCCGTGCTCGCCTGTGCGAATCGCAATGGCACGCTCTACAAAGATCAGCTCTTGGTGGCGACTCGTGACGCCTATCTGGTTTCCCTCAATGCCCGCACGGGCGAGGTGACCTGGGAACAGAAGGTTGGGGACTGGGAGATCGGTCAACACTACTCGGGCGGCCCGCAAATTCTCGACGGCAAGATCATCACCGGCATGTCAGGCTGCTACCACATCAATACCAGCTGCTGGATCACCGCACACGATCCTGACACCGGCGAAGAGCTCTGGCGCACCAACACTGTACCGCGCGTTGGCGAGCCAGGCGGCGATACCTGGGGCGACTTGCCCAATGAGTTGCGCCGCGGCGGCTCCGCCTGGATGCCAGCGAGCTATGATGCCGACCTCGATCTCATCTATATCGGGATCGCTGTACCAATCCCCTGGGGTTCGATTCAGCGCGACACCGGCGGCGGCGATGTGCTCTACACCAACTCGACGCTCGCGCTGCACGCTGATACGGGAGAAATAGCCTGGTATTTTCAGCATATCCCCGGTGGCAACTGGGATCAGGACCACCCCTATGAGCGCCTGATAGTCGAGACAGATGTGACACCTGACCCGGATTCCGTTACCTGGATAAATCCCGACATCAGCAATGAGCGTCGCAAAGTCATCACCGGCGTGCCCGGCAAGCCTGGCATAGTCTGGACGTTAGATGCAGCAACCGGTGACTTTCTCTGGGCCAAAGAAACCAATTACCAGAATGTCATCGTGGGCGTAGACATTGCCAATCGCAAGGGCATTACCAATCCGGAGCTGGAAATCACAGAAATCAGACAGCGCAAGCTGGTCTGTCCGACTACACGGGGCGGCATTAACTGGCAGTCTGTCGGCTACTCACCGGAAACCAATGCCCTGTACACGCCGACCAATAACGCGTGCATGGATTTTTATCTGAATCCGGTACAACCGGAAGTTGGCCAGCACCATCGCTCGGCAACGAGCCGTATCGTCGAGCCACCGGATTTTGATGGCCAGATCGGTTTGTTTACAGCTACCGATGTCGCCACCGGAGAGACCAAATGGCAGCACAAGCAACGGGCAGGATTCGGCGGTTCAGTGCTGACTACCGCAGGCGGTTTGGTCTTTGTCAGTGACGATGCGCGCCGCTTCCGGGCTTTTGATGCAGACACGGGCGAGATTCTGTGGGAACAGTATCTCAATTCCACTGCAGGCGGCTTTCCGGTTTCCTACAGTGTTGATGGCGTGCAATACATCGCCATCGCAGCCGGCGGCGGGGTCAATTACCGTACACTGGCGCCTGAACTACGGCAGCGCAGCGGCGGCAATATGCTGTTTGTATTCCGCTTGCCTTAATACCGAACCACACATCGCAGCAGATTCGCAGCAAGTACATTCCCGGGAGATTTTCGATGGACCAACAGCTCAATGCATTACTGGATGACTACGATCAGAAGAAAATCTCGCGCCGCGAGCTCATGGCTTTGCTCCTGGCCGGGGGTGCCGCGGCGAGTGCCGGTCTGAGTCAGGCGCAATCTGCTGCGCCGGTCGCGATTGGCCGCTCCATGAATCACGTTTCACTCTCGGTCGCGGACGTGAACCGCTCAGCCGAGTTTTACAACAGAGTTCTGGGCATGGAAATCATCAGCCGCCCTGCCAATGGCGGACTGAACATGGGACTCGGAGAGGAAAGCTTTCTCGGCCTGTACCAGTTCGCCAATCCAGGCTCAATGCATCATTTGTGTATCGGCGTCGACAACTACAATGCGGATGAATTGGCGGAACGGCTGCGTGCACATGGTATTGAAGGACGGGTAAATCGCGATCCGGCCAATCGTACCAGCGGTGGCGATCAGCTGTACTTCAATGACCCTGATGGCATCAGCGTACAACTCGCCCAGCACGGCTATCTCGGCTGAAGACTGCCAGTGCGTGAGTGGGCACGTATGAGAGTGCCGAACTAATCTCTACCAAGTGCGAAAGAGAATCTGGTCTCTTTTCATCAGGGGTCGCCCCAAGACAAAGCGACTACTCTTCGCCTAACTCTGCTGCGACATCGTCTCTTCGCGCGCCGGCAAGAATGCCAGTGAGTGAATAGTTTCCTTCATGGCAAGCGTATTCATATACCACTTCGCCTTCCGGCAGCTTGTTAAATGTCATCTGAGCGGTCCACGGCTGCCTGTAGACAAGCGGATCGTCCATGGTAAAGCTGTATTCGATTACCGAATCCGACACGCGTTGAAGTCGTTCTGTAACCACAAGTTGGTCGCTTGATCCGAAGTGGGACTGCTGCGGATGCAGATTCCGGGTCGTGATGACCAGCATGTCACCTTCCCAGTGAGCAATCGAATCGCCGTTCCAGCGATACGGGACTGGCGTATGCTCATCGCGCAGCGGAATGATGCGTGCATCGTGAATCATCTCGGTCAATATCACCACGTGCGAATCGGTCTGGATGATCTGGTAATTGTTGTTGTAATACATGGGCATCATTGGCGGCCCGGAACCCGAATTCGAGGTTCGGAAATCGTAAAACAGCAGACAACGTTCGCCGATCGTCTGTAACTCAGGCCCATCGAATGGCCCGACACCGGGCATTGCCAACCAGCGCTCAAGCTGACTCGGTGCACGCTCATTCTCAGGCTTGAATGGGATTCGACCATCAGGCGGGTCGATGATCATGGACGTTCGGTATTCACCATCAATCTGTATGACATTGGTGCCGAGATCCAGCCAGAAGGTGTTATAAGAGCCGATATCCCCACCGGTTGGAGCACCACGCTCGGGATCGCTCGGCGCTTCTGAACGCTCAGCTGACTGGCGCAGTCGCGCTTCGAATTGCTGTGCCTCTTCAAGGCTATAGGCCCGCTGCTCACCAAGCGATGTCGGGCGTTGCAATGGCGTGCGAGTACGGTTTGTCCAGTAACCTTGCAGATCAGGCCGGCCGCCTGGAGTGCGGTTCGGCTCCCACGGTTGCGCAGAAACCACAGCTGGAGAAATTCCCAACAAGCCCATGGTAATACAGCGCGGTATTGCTGATTTGATGTACTTCAAATAACACATGGTGGCCGAGCATATAGCAGCTTGCCAAAACGCGGCAAGGGTAATTGCCAGATACTCAAAAAAAAGCCGGTCATTATTCATGACCGGCACAAAGTACTACGGGCTTGGGGTTATTCGGTTAAATTGAAGCCTGTTCCAACTTGCGTAGCTGCAGCTATCGCTCCCGTTGAACTCACTGATCTCTGGGAATCGTGAACGGATATTTGATCTTGGGTCGATCTGGCCTGCTCTCATCCATCATGGCAGCGATTTTCTGCAAGGAGGCCAGCAAGGCGCTCTGCTCATGTTCCAACAGGTTCTCGAATTCTTCGATGAAATGCGGCTGTAGTGGTGCGGGCGCGAGTTCCAACGCAAGCTGCCCTTTTGAGGTAAGCCGCGCATGAACTTTGCGACGATCCACCTCAGAACGATAACGTGTGGCAAGCTCTTCCTCTTCGAGGTGATCGAGAATAATGGTCACCGTAGACTGACTCAGGCTAATCAACCTGGATAACTCACCGATAGTCATATCCGGGTGATTGCGAATGGCTCTTAACAGCACCAATTGCGGTGAAGTCAGCCCGGTAGTTCGCCTGATGGAATTGGAGTGCAGGTCGGAGGCCTGGATAATTTTCCTGATCGCCGCAAACACGCCTTCCGTTGTTGCTTCCATGGCACAGCATCCCAAGATCGGTGAGTTCATCATATTCACTTTGCTCTTTCCCCCTTGCAGATTCCTACATCTATTCTGTGGAGTTGTTCTCTACTCTTCGTTGTCATAGTTTTCCAATCTGCTCTTAAGCTCTGCCAATGCATTGCCGATTGATCGGAATTCGCTATCTGATCGGGTCAACTCTTCCATCTTGTCCTGCAACACTTCGTAGTCAGTGCGCTTTTCCTTGTGCAGAGTCCGCGGCGTGAATACGAATGCCGACTTGGCGCTACCTACTGACCATTTTCCTACGCTGCCGATTAGCATGGTCACATCATTCGCATTCAGGTTTCTCGTTTCCATGATGAACCGTGGCTCGCAGACCCGCTTCGAAATATGGGACATGGTCGGCGTGTACTTGTAGCAGATAACATCGTAGTAATCGTCGATATTGAGTTCATTGAACTTCTCGAAGAAATC
>JASBUV010000236.1 GCA_030147705.1 Gammaproteobacteria bacterium | reverse complement strand
TCATCAGAGTCTGGCTGCAACCGCTGTGGCTAAAGCTCACCGCAGGCACTCAGCAAGACACTGCGCAAGCTGAGGTTAATACCGCTAGTCAGCAATCGTAACCCGCCGGAGAAGTGCGGCGATGGTTGCTGGTGCGGCCTTAGGCCTGCAATGATGGATGGCAAGAAACAACCCGGTGCAGCGGGTCGAGTTCATAAACCCGATCCGCGCGCACAGGAAGAGTAGCCAGGCAGTGTCGCGTCAGGCGTTCGAAGTGCTGGATAAACCGCCGCAGCTCATTCGAGTCCATCAGGCCCGGTGCATTGCCAGCACTTCGTTGCCGCAGTTTGTCCTCCTGCACTTGCCGCCACTCATACACCTGATCGAATGAAGGCGCCCGCAGCATAATCAGATCATCCAGCCCAGCGAATACGTCCTGAAAATCGCCGCCGAGCGCATCATTCACCCGAACTCGCCAGCGACTATCCGGGTCTTCCTCACTCTCGAGAGCATTCACTGGAGCTTGCAACAGCTCAGCTGACTGCGGTTGCAGCCCGATAAACCAGCCTTCCAGAATAATAATATCGACCGGCCCGCGCAGAGTAGGCCAGAGCGACTCGGGACAGCAATCGTCCTGTGCCTTGTCGAAACGGGGCAGGCTGATCTGATCGCTCTTTGTTGCTTTGCGCAGCGCTGCCAATGTCTCTTTCAGCAAAGCGGTATCGTGTGTGCCAGGCACGCCCCGGCTGGCGAAGAGCGGGTGCACCTCCTGGGCCAGTTCTTGGCGCTTAGCTTTGGACAGGTAGAAATCATCTATGGATAGCTCGGCAACGATTAAATCATCAGCGCGCAAGAGTTTGCACAGTAGCGCCGCGAGAGTGGACTTTCCTGTTCCCTGAGCGCCGTTTATCCCCAGCAGTAGTGGTTCGTTGTATCGTGCCCGTTTTTGTCTGCACTTCTCTTTGAGTTCGCCAAGCAAGGGCAGGAACCACTGCCTGGCATCCCCGGCGTAAGTTTCAGGTAGCGCTTGCTCAGCGACAAAATGATTGAGAAGTTGATCATGCATACTGTCGAAATTCTGCTGCGTCTGAATTTGTGGCAATAAATGAGAGCATTGGGCGCTTTCCATCTAGCCCCGTGCTATCCCCATCTTGTGGATAGCTTGTGTATATCCGGCGAATAAACTGGGCAAAAGAAGCAGTTTACTTCGCCCTGATCAACACAGGCAATTCGCTGTGTGTTGGTCAAAATTCCTGTGATAGCATAAATGCCATCAGCAGAAATTGCTGCAAGTCCCGCCAGGTTTACCAACATGTCTGCAAGTAATACATCTGATCTATTGCCGGAGAGCCCGCTGCTGGTTTCGCCAACCTTGGCCGCGACTATCGGATTGGAAGAGGCCTTGATGTTGCAGACTCTCGCCGAATTGCTCAAGCACCGCCCGAAACGTCGGACAGATCCAGCGCGTTCTCCCGCAACGGATTGGGTAGAGTTGAGCGATGCATTGCTGCAAGACACCTTCCCGTTCTGGCAGCCAGTGGATCTGCGTCGCATCAAGACGAGCCTCAAATCCTTGGGCTTACTCGACATCGAAGCGAATCCGGCCGATCCGGACAGTAATTTCTATGCGCTGGTTTCCATGGAGCAGGTGCAGAAGCCAGCACCCGCGTTGCAGAGTATTGCCAGCAAGTCGGAAGCACAGGTGGGGTCGTCAACCTTGATACCGCCACACTGGCAGCCGGATGAAACCTGGATTCGACTGTGCAAGCAGCAATCGATACCCGAGCAGTTCATTCATGCGCTGGTACCCGAGTTTGTGAGTTATTGGCGGGATCGTGGCGAGTCGCGATTCTCCTGGGGGAACGTATTCTACAAGCATGTCATCCGGGAGTGGCGCCAGGAACAGACTCGCCGGGGCACCTATGAGCTTGCCAGTGCGATGTCCGCCGAATGGCGGCCGAGTCCAGATGCACTCGAGATTCTCACCAATGCAGGTGTCAGCCCCGAGTTCATCGAAGACGCTGTTCCGGAATTCGTGCTTTACTGGCGAGAGAGAGGCATGGTCAACGGAGCCTGGAATACCAAGTTCATAGAACACATCCGCCGGCAGTGGGCCAAATATTCCGCATCATTCGGGCACGACGATACACCGCGAATCATTCCTGAAGACTGGCAGCCCAGCAATGATTGTTACGAGATTCTCCAGTTGGCGGAAATAGATGAAGACTATGCGCGCAGTAAAATTCCGGAATTTGTGCTCTACTGGCGTGACAGCCAGCAGGTAAAGTCCTCCTGGAATACCGTTTTCCTGCAATTCATCAAACAGGATTGGGCCAGACAGTTAAAACAGTTGGAATCCCAGCAGTCACATTATGCAGAAGATCAAACCCTTGCTGGATCAGGCCAGCAAAGCAGCAACGACAAGCAAAAAATCCAGGAGCGCTTCCAGCGTATCGCCGACCGCAGCTGGGCCGACTAGCGCAGCAGTGCCGCACGCTGCGGAACAAGAGTCGAAGGCCAGCACTGGCAAGCAGAGTGCGATGGATCACGTCGATGCGATCAACCAGATTTTTGCCGAGTTTGAGTTCGCTTATCACAACCAGTTTCATAAAGCGTTCGCTGATGCGCAAAGTCTCGCGATTGCCAAGAAATACTGGCTGAGTTGTCTCGAAAATTACTCCCCACCCCAGATCGTGCAGGCGGCCAAGTCGGTCATTCGCGAGAGCGAATATCTGCCATCAATTGCGGTTATTTTGCAGGCTTGCGAGAAAGGCTACGTGCTGTTCGGACTGCCTTCGGCTCGGGAAGCCTATGTGGAAGCCTGCCGCGCACCTTCTCCGAAACGGGATTTCGCCTGGAGTCACGCGGCAGTGTATCTGGCGGGGCAGGCGACAGGGTGGTTTGAATTGGCGAATGAGCCGGAAGCGAGCATGTTGCCGCGCTTCACGTATCACTATGAACAGCTTTGCCGCAAAGTCATCGCGGGCGAAGAGCTGGTGCTTGAGCCTGTAGAGCCATTGCCAGAAAAAGTGGAGCGGCCACTCAGCAAAGCCGAGGCCCAGGCGCGCATCGCGAAGATGCGCAAAGAGCTGGGCCTCTGAGTGCTCTGCTAAATGTGATCTGGCTTAGCTGTGATCAGGCGTCAATCTTGCGGTACTTGACGCGGGTTGGCTGGTTGTCGCCTACGCGCTTCTTGTAGTCCGCTTCATAATCACTGTAGTTACCTTCGTGCCACACCACCTGACTATTGCCCTCGAAGGCAAGAATATGGGTGCAGATGCGATCCAGAAACCAGCGATCGTGCGAGACGACAATCACGCAACCCGGGAAAGCCAGCAGGCCTTCTTCCAGCGCACGCAGCGTTTCCACATCAAGATCATTAGTCGGCTCGTCGAGCAATAACACATTGCCGCCTTTCTTGAGCAGCTTGGCCATGTGCAATCTGTTGCGTTCACCACCGGAAAGATCTTTCACGAATTTCTGCTGATCAGAACCCCGGAAATTGAAACGGCTCGCATAGGCACGTGAGGGAATCTCGAATTTACCGATCTGCAGAATGTCCTGCTCATCCGAGATCTCCTGCCAGACTGTATTGTCACCTTTGAGCTCATCACGGCTCTGGTCTACGTAGGCGAGATCAACCGTTTCTCCGAGCTCGATAGTGCCGCTATCCGGTTGCTCCTGACCAACCAGCATACGCAAGAAGGTAGTCTTACCAGCACCATTGCCGCCGATAATGCCCACAATGCTGCCTTTGGGGACAGAGAAGCTGAGATTATCGATCAACGTCTTGTCACCGAAGCCCTTGCACAGGTTCTTGACTTCGAGGACTTTGTCGCCGAGTCGCTGACCGGGTGGAATATAGAGTTCCTGAGTTTCGTTGCGCTTCTGGAATTCCTGGGAGTTCAGCTCCTCAAATCGTGAAATACGGGCTTTGCTCTTTGACTGGCGTCCTTTGGGATTGGCGCGTACCCATTCCAGCTCCGACTTGATTGTGCGTTCGTGAGCAGCCTGTTGTTTTTCTTCAATTTCCAGGCGTTTTTCCTTGGCTTCCAGCCAGGCACTGTAATTGCCTTCATAGGGGATGCCATGGCCACGGTCGAGTTCAAGAATCCAACCAGCAGCGTTGTCGAGGAAGTAGCGATCGTGCGTAATGGCAACGACAGTGCCGGGATATTCCTGCAGGAATCGTTCTAGCCAGGCAACACTTTCTGCATCCAGATGGTTGGTAGGCTCGTCGAGCAATAGCATGTCGGGCTTGGACAACAACAGACGACAAAGAGCCACGCGGCGTTTCTCACCACCCGAGAGGTTCTTGACGGTGGCGTCCCAGGGCGGAAGACGCAGTGCATCGGCCGCAACTTCGAGTGTGCGTTCCAGTTGCCAACCATCAACGGCGTCGATCTTGTTCTGCAACTCGCCTTGCTTCTCGAGGAGAGCGTTCATTTCGTCGTCGCTCATTGGCTCTGCGAATTTGTCGCTGATGGCATTGAATTCTTCTATCAGCTTGATGAGTTCGCCCAGACCTTGTTCAACGTTGCCTCTGACATCGAGTTCTTCATCAAGCTCCGGCTCCTGCGGCAAGTAGCCAATATTGATCCCCGGCTGAGCCCGGGCTTCGCCATTAATTTCGGTATCACGGCCGGCCATGATGCGCAGCAGTGTGGACTTACCTGCGCCATTAAGCCCGAGCACGCCGATCTTGGCGCCTGGGAAGAAAGAGAGTGAGATGTCCTTGAGAATTTCCCGCTTGGGAGGGACAACCTTGCCAACACGGTGCATGGTGTATACGAATTGCGCCATTGAATGCTTATCCTGCGACGTTGTAACTGAAAAAGAGGGCGTATTATGTCACAGCGTGGCGGGTCCCGAATACGCCCCCGACCGAAGCCAGCAAGAAGACATGAGCCTGTTTTTCGGGTGAATCCGGCGGAATATATGGATGCTCATTCTGAGCTGTTCGGGTAGAATACCGCCTTTCCAAAATCCTGACGCCCAGAGCACCTTCACACGGAGATCTAGATGTTTAACAGTGATAGCAACCTGTCCGAGTTTGATCCGGAAATCAATGCAGCCATTGAAGCGGAGAAAGTCCGCCAGGAGCAGCATCTGGAGCTGATTGCCTCGGAGAATCACACCAGCCCCTTCGTGATGGAAGCACAGGGCTCGGTGCTCACCAACAAATATGCCGAGGGCTATCCGGGCAAGCGCTACTACGGCGGTTGCGAGCATGTAGACGTGATCGAAACTCTGGCGATTGAGCGAGCCAAAGCGCTGTTCAATGCGGACTTCGCCAACGTGCAGCCCCATTCCGGTTCGCAAGCCAATGCCGCAGCCTATATGGCCATGATGAAGCCTGGCGACACCTTGTTGGGAATGAGCCTCGCCCATGGCGGCCACCTGACTCATGGTGCGTCCGTGAGCTCCTCGGGCCGCATCTACAATGCGGTACAGTATGGCATTGATGAGAATGGCGAGATTGATTACGACAACGTCGCTGCGCTTGCCGAAGAGCACAAGCCCAAAGTCATAGTGGCCGGATTTTCTGCCTATTCCAAAATTATCGACTGGCAGAAGTTTCGTGACATCGCGGATTCTGTCGGCGCCTATTTCATGGTGGACATGGCGCATATCTCCGGACTCGTCGCCGCAGGTGTCTATCCAAGCCCGGTGAATATCGCCGATGTCACCACTACTACCACTCACAAGACACTGCGCGGCCCCCGCGGCGGCATTATTCTGGCGCGTGCCAATGAGGAGTTGGAGAAGAAGCTTAATTTCGCGGTATTCCCTGAAAGCCAGGGTGGCCCGCTTATGCACGTCATCGCCGCCAAGGCGGTGTGCTTCAAGGAAGCGATGAGCCCGGAATTCAAGGCGTATCAGCAGCAGGTCGTCGATAATGCCAAAGCCATGGCAGAGACTTTTATTGAGCGTGGCTATGATGTTGTCTCTGGCGGCACCGAAGACCATCTCTTCCTGTTGAGTCTCATCAAGCAGGATATCACTGGCAAAGACGCGGATGCTGCGCTGGGACGCGCCAATATTACCGTCAACAAGAATGCCGTGCCGAATGATCCCAAGCCACCCTTTGTCACCAGCGGATTGCGCATTGGTACACCGGCGGTGACCACGCGTGGATTTGGTGTTACTGAATGTGCGGAGTTGGCTGGCTGGATGTGCGATGTCATCGACAACATGAATGATGAATCGGTAATCAATTCGGTGAAAGAGAAAGTGCTGGCCGTTTGCGAACGCTACCCTGTTTACAAATAGCTCTAAAATAAAAACAGAACGAGTGGTTTAGTATGCATTGTCCTTTTTGTGGTGCTATTGACACCAAAGTCATAGATTCCCGATTGGTATCTGAAGGCGATCACGTTCGTCGTCGTCGAGAATGCATCACTTGCGAAGAGCGTTTCACAACCTATGAAACCGCTGAACTCGTCATGCCGCGCATCATTAAAACCGACGGCGTTCGCGAGCCATTCAATGAAGACAAGCTGCTGGCGGGTTTTCACAAAGCGCTGGAGAAGCGGCCAGTCGCAATCGAAAAGGTCGAGGAAGCAGTCAGTCGAATCAAGGCTCAGCTCCGTTCGACCGGTGAGCGCGAGATTCCATCACGCGATGTCGGCGAGCTGGTAATGAAGGAGCTGCGTCAACTGGACGAAGTGGCTTTCGTTCGCTTTGCTTCCGTTTATCGCAGCTTCAAAGATCTCAACGAGTTCCGCCAGGAAATAGATCGATTGTCACAGGATAGCGGCGAAAGTTAGCGGCGAAAGTTAGCCCACGGATTCACCGCTATCTACAGCGTTTTCTCTTTACCCCTCACAATTGCTGGCGGGTGACGTCAAGGTCACAAACCGCGATAATGAGTCTTCCATGAAATCTCTTACTACTCAGGATTTGCAGAGCGGTCAGTTTGACTGGCCGGTTCACATGCAGCGCGCTTTGGACATAGCGTCCAATGTCATGAGTGCGCATCCTAATCCACGCGTGGGCTGCGTGATTGTAAGAGATCAGCAAGTGCTGGCGGAGGGTTGGCATAAGGGGCCCGGCCTGCACCATGCTGAAGC
>JASBUV010000234.1 GCA_030147705.1 Gammaproteobacteria bacterium | reverse complement strand
GAATTACCTGTACTTCCGCCCACCACCGGCAATCTTGAATTCTTTGTCGGTAGAGTCGCGGGTAACGAAAACGCTACGGCGAGATGAGTCCGATGAGTAATCCAGCAGCACAATACGAAATGCATGAATATCTGTCGCGAGACAAGTTATTCGAAGACCATTTACCACTGGTCAAGATCATTGCGCATCACATCAGTGTCAGGCTTCCGCCGGACAAGTGCGTTGAAGATCTGATTCAGGTCGGGATGATCGGCCTGTTGGAGGCCGCGCGGACTTACGAGCCTAATCAAGGCGCGGAGTTCAAGTCATACGCCAGCATACGCATCCGCGGCGCAATTCTCGATGAGTTACGGCGGGAAACCTGGGTGCCTCGATCCGTGCAGCAAAAATCACGACGCCTGTCGCAGGCTATTCAGGATGTTGAGAACCGTTTAGGGCGAACGGCGACCGACAAGGAAATTGCTGCGGAACTGGAAATCAGCATGGAAGAATACGGAGAGCTGCTGGAAACGGTGGCCAGCTGCACCGTATTCAGCCTCGATGATGACAACACATTCTCGGAACCTTCGACCGGAGAAGACGAAACACTTCTTGGTTTGCATGATGAGTCAGTCAAGAAAACGCTGGCGGAAGCGATCGGGAAACTGCCAGAACAGGAAAAGATGGTTGTTGTTCTGTACTACGACTATGGCATGAATCTGCGTGAGATCGGTGAGGTTCTCAACGTGAGTGAGTCACGTGTTTGTCAGATTCATAGTCAGGCCACGAGTCGGCTGCGTACTAAAATGCGCAATTCAAAAGTGGCTGAGGAAGACCTCTGACTTGATTGGGTAACTGGATAGCAAGTTACTCAGGATCAGATAACTAATACAACGGAGAAAAGCGACGTGCGGCTGTTCACAATGAGCGAACAGTAAGCACAGGTAGAGAATCATGGATATCATGACCATTCTGGGCCTGATAATAGGCCTGACAGCGATTGTTGGTGGCAACCTGCTTGAGGGCGGGCACACTGAATCGCTTATGATTTTTACCGCATTCTTTATCGTATTTGGCGGTACGCTGGGTGCAGTAATGGTTCAGACGCCACTGCGGATTTTTATGCTGAGCCTCAAACGCGCGATGTGGATGGTGAAGCCTCCGCAGGTCGATATGCTCGGTATGATTGAGAAAATAGTCGACTGGAGCCAAACCGCCAGGAAAGAAGGCTTGTTGAGTTTGCAGGAAATAGCCGAAAGCGAGGCTGACACATTCTCGAAGAATGGTTTGCAAATGCTTGCGGATGGTAGCGAACCAGAGTCTGTGCGCGGGATTCTGGAAGTCGAGCTCTCATCCGCGGAACACAAAGATCTGCAGGCCGCCAAAGTGTTCGAGGGATTTGGCGGTTATTCACCTACCATCGGAATTATCGGTGCGGTAATGGGTTTGATTCACGTGATGGAGAATCTGTCCAATCCGGAGGCGCTTGGCCCTGGTATTGCGGTTGCATTCGTCGCGACCATCTATGGTGTGGGGTTGGCTAACCTCGTCTTCTTACCTATGGCGAACAAGCTTAAAACGATTACGGATGCCCAGGCGAAATATCGCGAGATGATTATTGATGGCCTCGTGTGTATCGCCGAGGGCGAGAATCCGCGAAACATCGACGCCAAGCTACGCGGTTATCTCTAGGTCGGACTATCAGGCTAACGCATCAAGGTTGATTCATGGCCCGCAAGAAAAAACACGAAGAACACGAAAATCATGAACGTTGGCTGGTTTCCTATGCCGACTTCATTACGCTCTTGTTCGCATTTTTTGTGGTTATGTATTCCATGTCATCAGTCAACGAGGGCAAGTATCGTGTGCTCTCTGAGTCGATGACGGCCGCATTCAGGCCGCTCACCCGTTCACTCATGCCTATCCAGATTGGTGAGCCTGTCAGGAGTATTCGTCAGCCCGAGTTCGCCGTCATTCAGGATGTACCGGTACCAATCAACATCATTCCGGAAATTCCAGGCAAGGCGAGCACCGCTGTCTCTGTCGTGAGTGGTAACGATGGCAATGCTGATGAAGCGCTGGAGAATCCGACGGAAGGTGATGAAATCAATCGCGGTGAGGGCCTTGAAGCAGGGCCGAGCCAGATCGAAGGGCTGGGAATGGACGAAGGCGATCAGACTCTCGCTTTTCTCGGTAGCGAGATCGAAGGTTACTTTGAAGAGATGCTCAAAGATGGAGAGATTGAAGTCCGTCAGAACCCACTTTGGCTCGAGATCGAAATTAACAGTAATGTTCTCTTTCCTGTCGGCAGCGTATCACCCCCGCCAGAGGCTGAGCTGATCCTGCAAACAATGGGTGGGATTCTCAGTCGCTATCCCAATCCGCTCATGGTGGAAGGGTTTACCGACAACTCCCCAATGAGTGGTAGTGTTTTCCCATCCAATTGGGAATTATCTTCGGCCCGTGCAGCATCGGTAGTTCGTCTGTTTGAGGAAGCCGGTGTTGAGCCAGTGCGCATGTCGTCTGTCGGGTTCGGAGAGCACCGGCCCAAAGTCAGCAATGATACGCCAGAAGGGCGTGCCCAGAACCGGCGGGTTGTGGTCGTAGTAATGACAGATCTGCAGTCAGACGATCCGACGGATCCGCATCTGCAACGGGAAACTCTGCAGAACATGCGCCAGCGTCACACTTTTGCTGAAGAGACACGCGGCTGGTGGTAACTTTGAGACCAATCAGCGCTTGATTGGCAGCCTGCTCTATCCCTCCAACCGTACTCCCTGAAAATCATTTCCTGCAAGGTCGGTGATCTCTTATTCTGAGGCCGAGGCTGCGAATCAACATTGCATCTTACCGCGCTCGATGCTCGTGATTGACAAACATCCTATGTAATTCTGAGAGTAATCCTGATATCGAGCAATTGATCGAACGGTATAAACTCACATGCTAGACGGAGCTGTGTGATGGAAGGAATGCTTGGCTGGGAGGGGCTGAAAGTCGCTTCTTACAAATAGCGCTAAATTGCTGGAATCAGCGGGCAATAACTGCAAAAGCTGAGTTCAGTGTAACCGATCATCAATTAATTTCCCAGATATTTCTAGCGATCCGAAAATATTAAATAATATTGATTAAAAGTGCGCACAGACCCTTTTTATTGGGCTATACTCCCGCGCGTCTCCTCCGGACAGTACTACTTCTCAAACTCCCCGTGTTCGGTCGCGCCCGGACAAGGATGCACTTCATGAAAGACCTCACCCAGGGATCAGTCGTCAAGACTATCCTGGCAATGGCTATTCCCGTTGCCGCAAGCATGCTGTTCCAAACGCTCTATTTGCTTATCGATCTCTACTTTGTCGCTGCGCTAGGCGAAGATTCAGTGGCTGGTGTCGGTACTGCGAGTTCACTGATGTTTATGATCATGGCACTGACCCAGGTGTTGGGAGTCAGCGCGGTCGCCATGATTTCACAGGCGGTCGGGCGAAAAGAGCAAGACACTGCCATACTTATCTTTAACCAATCGCTTGTGCTGTCACTTATTTGTGCTGCCATTACCCTGATATTCGGCTTCGCTTTGGGTGGGTCATTTCTGCGTGGTATTTCAGCAGATCAAGGTGCGTACAACGAAGGCTTGATTTTCTTGCGCTGGTTTCTGCCAGCCATGGCAGTACAGTTTCCAATCATCGTCATGGCATCGTCACTTCGTGCTACAGGTATCGTGAAACCCGCGATGCTGGTGCAAGTGACAACGGTAATTCTTAACATCATCCTCGCGCCAATCCTGATTGCGGGTTGGGGCCCTGGTCCAGCTCTCGGCGTTATGGGGGCTGCTCTGGCAACAACTATTTCCTCAGTGATTGGCTTGCTAATGCTGGTTTTCTATTTCATCAAACTGGAAAAGTACGTCGCTTTTCGGCCAGATCAATGGCGGCCGCGCCTGGATATGTGGTGGAAAATGTTTGATATAGGTCTTCCTGCGGGTGGCGAAATGCTGCTGCTCTTTGTCTATTTCTCCGCGGTCTATTTCCTGATTCAGGATTTTGGTGCAACGGCCCAGGCGGGCTTCAGCATTGGCGGCCGGGTCATGCAGTCCATATTCATGCCTACCATGGCCATCGCATTCGCCATCGGCCCGATAGTCGGACAAAGTTTTGGGGCCAATAATCCCGAGCGAGTGAAGGAGACCTTTTTCAAAGGGGTAATGCTTAGCGCGGTCGTTATGTTGACGGTTACGGTGATTATGCAATGGAATCCGGGAATTGTTGTCGGTATTTTCACCAACGAAGTCGAGGTGCAACTCGTTGCATCGGTCTTTCTGCAAATCGTATCGTGGAATTTCGTGACACAAGGCATCGTATTCAGTGCATCCGGGGTGTTCCAGGGGCTGGGGAATACGCGCCCGGCACTGGTCAGTTCGCTGCTGCGCATAAGCCTTTTTATCCCGATGGCTCTCTATGTCAGCTCACGAGAAGATTATCGTATCGAGCACATCTGGTATGTATCGGTGGCCTCAGTAGTGGTGCAGGCGTTTTTCAGTATCTGGCTGGTGAACAGAGAATTCAGAATACGTTTCAGTCCCGACCCCGATGCAGTTGTACCGAATCAACAAACTGCGCCAACCGAACCGTAGTATCGGGAAATATAAATCGCAGACAGCAAAAAGCGCGATCTGCATCTACATGCAAACCGAGTGATTCAGGACACGGAAAGGCATTCTCGGAGACTCTTGGCCGAGGTGCTTTTTCGGTATGTCAGGCGCCACGAGTTACCGCGGGCGACGAAAAGAAGAGTTAATTGCGTTGGTTGTGGAGCTTGCTCTGTGACTCTACCGCATTGACCAGATGAACTGACAGCGCACCCAGTGCACGTTCAATTATGATCATTTCTTCTTCTTTAAACGGCGTTTCCCGCGTCAGGGTAACTTCCCCTAACTCTATTCCCTTGTCTTTTATATTGTAGTGACATTTGTGAATACTCATGTCGCCACGTTCTACC
>JASBUV010000228.1 GCA_030147705.1 Gammaproteobacteria bacterium | reverse complement strand
GTGATGCACCAGCCAACCGAGCGCACAGCCGATCACTACGGCAATCGCTCCGAGGACAAGCTGGATAGTGAGATAGATGGTGGTGATCTGTGTTGAGGTGCAACCCAGGGTCTTGAGAATCGCGACATAGTCATAGTGGCGCTCGCTGTAGCGTTTCGCCGTGAGCGCAATCGCGACGCCTGCCAACAGCACGGCGAACAGGGAGCCGAGCAGGAGAAAGGATTCGGCGCGATCCAGTGCCTCGGCGATCTCTTCGCTTTCTTCGCGCACATCGCGCAACCGATACTCGCCCTCGTATTCTTCTCTCACCCACGTCTCAAAATCATCGAGTGTGCCGAGATTGTCGTCAGCGAATAAAAAGCGATAACTGACCCGGCTGCCAACCTGCACCACATTGGTGGCTGGCACATCATCCATGTGCAGCATCAGACGCGGCCCGGCATTATCGATCATGCCGCCGCCCGAGCGATCGGGCTCAGTGATAATGATTCGTCCAACGGTGAGCTCTGCCTCACCAACATAGACACTGTCGCCCACATTGATGCTGAGTGCAGGAAGCGCACGCGACTCAAGCCACACCTCGCCGGGCTGCGGCCCGCGTTGTACTGGCTCGCCGCGGGTAAACGGCGCGTCCGTAATAATCACATCGCCGCGCAGCGGATAGGTATCGCTCACTGCCTTGGCGGCGACCAGCATGTTGCCGGAATCCGAGAATGCCATCGAGGTGAACGACAGGGTTCGTGCCGTGCGCATACCGCGCGCCTCTGCCTCTTCGATGATCTCTTCGGGTGGCGGCAAGCGGCTACCCAATACGCGATCCGCAGCCAGCATATTGGCTGACTCGAGCAACAAGGCCTTCTCCAGCCGATCGGTAAACAGGGCGATTCCGGTGACAGACGTCACCGCCATCACCAGCGCAAAGAACAACAGTTTGAGTTCGCCGCCCTGCCAATCGCGCCACAACAGGCGCAGGGCGAGGCGCAGCAAATTGGGTTTAGTTCTCTCTACCACTTGCACCTCAGGCATCGACTGTTGCCTCGAAGTGCGTATCGCTGACAATCTCGCCAGCTACCAGCCGCACTGCTCGACCGCACTTCTGCGCGAGGCGCTCGTCATGGGTCACCAGCACCAGCGTTGTAGCGAATTCCTTGTTCAGCTCGAACAGCAACTCCACGATATGCGCCCCGGTTGCCGTGTCGAGATTGCCCGTAGGCTCATCAGCGAACAGAATCGGCGCGTTACTGGCAAACGCCCGTGCGATAGCGACACGCTGTTGTTCGCCGCCAGAGAGTTGATTGGGATAGTGGTGGCCACGTTCACTGAGGCCAACACGATCGAGCAGCGCCTTGGCTTTTTGCTTGGCCTGCTCATCGCCTTTGAGCTCGATCGGCAGCATGACGTTTTCCAGCGCGGTCAGGCTTGGCAATAACTGGAAGGATTGAAACACAAAGCCAACCAACTGGCCGCGCAGTAGCGCACGCTGCTCCTCATCGAGTGAGGCGAGACTGGTGTTGTTGAGCAAGACATCGCCCGATGTCGCGGCATCGAGGCCTGCCATCAGACCGAGCAAGGTCGATTTGCCGGAGCCGGATGCGCCGACGATAGCAACTGCTTCCCCGTCTGCGATTTCAAGATCGATCCCCTTGAGAATCGTGAGCACACCTTCACTGGTGTCTACCTTCTTAACCAACTGCTTTACTTCAATCATGTCGTATCCAACACCCACAAAAATCTCAAGGACAGGCCGCATTATAGACAATCGGCTTCATTCTGTCGGAAATACCGGCTCTCGGCTTGCACCGGCAATCGCAGATACAATACGCTTTGCCGTTCACTATTGGATTTATGAGCGCGGCGGCGTCGTTCTCAGGGCATGCCAGGACATGTCAAAACCTGGTCAGGACATGATAGCTAGCAAAACTTTCTTAAACAGCCTCACGAGAAACACCGCGCGATTCGCCGCAGCCCTGCTCGTCTCGCTCCTTCTCACTCCTCTGGTCACTCCCCTGACCGCCACCTTGGCGCTGGCCAATGATGATCCTGTCATCATGGTGTTTGGCGACAGCCTGAGCGCTGCCTACGGTATCCGTGAGGAACAGGGCTGGGTGACACTGCTGCAGGAGAAGTTAACTGCTGAGGGCTATCCGCACCAGGTGATCAACGCGAGCGTCAGCGGCGAAACTACGACAGGCGGACTTACCCGTTTACCTGCCTCGCTGAGTGCCAACCAGCCGGATCTGGTCATACTGGAACTCGGCGGCAACGATGGCCTGCGCGGGCTTCCCATACAAGCGCTGGAAGACAATTTGCAGAAGATGGTGGATCTGATTCAGGCAAGTGGCGCAAAAGTATTGTTGGTTGGCATCCAGATCCCACCCAACTATGGCCCACGCTATACAGTGCCATTTGCGGAAGTGTTCCCGACACTCGCCGAGCGGGAATCACTGCCGCTCGTGCCGTTTCTGATCGACGGGATCGCGCAGCGTTCCGAGCTCATGCAGAACGATGGCATTCATCCCAAAGCAGAGGCGCAGCCGATGATTGTCGATAACGTCTGGCCGGTACTGGAACCTTTGCTGCAACCCTGAATGCAACCTTGAACGAAACCCCTAATGGAGTATTCGAGGAAAACTATCCAGCGCCAGTAAGCCCCTTAATTCGCACCCGAGTCGCCCGACACCCCTGATCTCGATGCCCACCATTCCCGCAACAAGGCATAACCACCCCAGAAAAGTGCCACGACGACTACTAAAGCTCCCACGCTGTCGACAGCCGATGCAATCTGCTCGTCATAGGGCAACAAACCACGCGGCCTGAGCAGATTCTGCCAATCGTGCATGCCCGGCGAATCCGCCCCGGTACCTCCGCCCAACAAAGGCAAGCGCAACACACTCGCATCGGCAATATAAGGCGCGAGATCCATGGTGCTTTGTCCGGCCCACCACAGGCAAACAGATGCGGCGAAGGCATCCCGGTTCTTGATCAGGAAGGCCAGCAACAAGAGTAGCGGCAATAACACCTGAAACAAGCTGCCACCAAAGATCATCAAGGTACGGCCGAAGGGCATGAACAAGACATGCCCCGCTTCGTGAAACACGAGATTCACGTGATGCATGAAGCTCTGGCCAATCTCGTTGCTGTGAAAGTCCATCGCGATGAACTGGATACCGAAATAGATAAGACCCATCCAGATCGCGGCGTAGGCGAGTAACTCGGGACGCCTGCGCGGGGTTCGCTCCGGCAAGAAAAATCTGGCAAGCACAGACCGTAGCCCAACATTGCGCTGCGCACTCCCGCGATTGCCCATCGCATTAGGTGACGCGGCAGCTGGTTCTTCCATCACCACCCGTTGCAGCCATTTTTCGAATACCAGCCCACAGGCAGGACAGGACGCCAACGCACTGACATCCTCTGCCTGCAGGTGATGTTGGCACTTGGGACAGGTGGAATACATGAGGGGTTGAGAATGCCTGCTTTTTAATCAGGCAGCGTCAATCGTTATCGGGAGTCTGCCAGCGGCGCACTGTCTCGCGATCCAGCACGTTACTGCGATGATCAAAGCTCTGCTCAATATCGACACGCTCAGTCACGGCTCTTTGCGCTTCGCGTTGCTCTGTCGCAGTCTGCGGCCGCAAGCTGCGACCAGTCTCAATCCAGCGCTGCATCTCTGTTGGCAGGTAGGGATTGGTAAGATCGACCTCACCCTGTGGGCCGGGATAAATAATGATTGGCGCACTGTATTGGAATGGCGAGTACAGGGAGGTAACACCGTAATCAGGCGTGCTGTAGAAATGTTCCGCCTCCATGTCGTTGTACAGCGCGGAAATCGTTTCCATGTGTTGGGCGATCAACTCACCTGCGCCTTCGCCCCTACTCTTGGCGATTGCGACCTGTAACTGCTGATAACCACGGCGCACATCGGTGATCTGAATCCGGATATAGGCATGGCTCCTGCCGCGATCGATTGACTCCTGCAATTGCTCAGCATCATCGCTCAGGCGTTCCGCTGCGGCTCGCAAGGAGCCATAGCCCGGGCTGCTGCGCAGCTCTCGTGCGAGGCGCTCGCTGGCGAAGTTCAGCTCGGCCACCGTGCGCGAGAATTCATAAGGGGTGGCGGCATGACTCAGCGAGGCAAACGCCGCAAACAACAAGGCAGACAATGCGAGGAACCAGCCACGCGAAAAGCGGCCGGGTTGCAACGGGCAGAGAGTTGGAGAAGATGTGAGCTCAGACATACGCGCCTCCAGACTCACAGTGTAGCAGCTTGATGAGCCCGGGGTGAGAATTGTGGCCAGAAATACAATGAGAGTAGCTGCGCAAATTGGCCTGCCACGCCCCGCCCTACCTCAGGAATAGAGACTTATCCCTTTGTAATCGCTAGATATTTCTGAATAACAGCTTCCACACCCTGATACAGACACTCCACCACCAGCGCGTGCCCAATGGAGACTTCGAGCACTCCGGGGATCTGCAGAAAACGGGGAAGATTGTCCAGATTCAGGTCGTGACCGGCGTTGATGCCGATGCCCTCATCCACCGCAGCCTGCGCGGTGTCGGCATAGCGCTGCCAGACCTCCTCTTCGCCCTGCAGGCCAAAGCTGCTGGCAAACTCTTCGGTATAGAGCTCGATCCGGTCAGCCCCGACCGCCTTGGCTTCAGCAACGCGCGTCGGCTCTGGATCAAGAAACAAGCTGCTGCGAATCCCTGCTTTGCGCAAGCTGTCCAGCACGGTTTTCAGCAGTTCCTCGTTACCCAGCACATCCCAGCCATGGTCGGAAGTGAGCTGGTCCGGCGCATCGGGAACGAGTGTGCACTGAGTAGGTTTGATCTCGCGAACCAGTGCCATGAACTCTTCAGAAGGATAGCCTTCGATGTTGAACTCAACGTCAGGATTGAGGCGCAGCAGATCACGCAGTTTGTAGACATCGTTGCGAGTAATATGCCGCTCATCCGGGCGCGGGTGAATCGTGATACCCCGTACACCAAGCCGGAT
>JASBUV010000225.1 GCA_030147705.1 Gammaproteobacteria bacterium | reverse complement strand
CCTGCCCCCGCTACCATTTCCTAAAGAGTTGGATTGAGTATTTGTAGTTTACCTCTCGGTAATTGCAAATCTGACAAGCTTCACCGCAGCCGGGACGGCTTCGATGGAGATTTTTGGAGTGGGCCTTGGGCCCATTTTTTGTATCTAGGGATTTTATCCCGGTTGAGATGCTGTGAGAAAAAGCGAAGCACTGATTGCAGAACTGATTACGCCAACTGTTGAAGCCCTCGGGCTGATCTTGTGGGGTATCGAGCACGGCAGTCAGGGAAAATATTCGCTGCTCAGAATTTATATTGATAGCGAGGAAGGCATCACTATCGACGATTGCGAACGCGTCAGTCGACAAGTCAGTGCCATTCTCGATGTCGAAGATCCGATCTCGGGTGAATACACCCTTGAAGTTTCTTCACCTGGCATGGACAGACCGCTCTTTACTGAACAGCAGTTCGCGGCCTACCTGGGCGAGGTTGTTAGTGTACGAACACGTGGTCCCATTAAAGGGCGACGCAAATTCAAAGGGACAATAGTCGAAGTCTCCGATGGTACGGTAGTGCTGGAAATTGATGGAGAACAACATCAATTGCCACATGCCGAGATCGAGAAGGCAGCGCTGGTCTTTTAGAAACCGACAGTTTTTAAGTAGGTACTGATAGCTCGGACAACAATTGTTTCTGGCAATTGCTTTCGAGTTTGGTGACACAGTTATGATGAGTAAAGAGATTTTAATGGTTGCTGACGCTGTCTCGAATGAGAAGGGCGTGTCTCGCGGTGTGATTTTCGAAGCCATCGAATCTGCGTTGGCTACAGCAACAAAGAAATTGTATGACGACGAAGAGATCGATTGCCGCGTTTCAGTAGATCGCGATACTGGCAATTACGAAACCTTCAGAGTCTGGCATGTTGTCGAAGATGAGGACTATCTTGAAGAAGGTTCTCAGTTCACTGTTGAACAAGCCAGTGCCAAAGACAAGTCTCTTGCTGTTGGCGATGTGTGGGAAGAGAAGATCCCCAACGTCGAATTCGGCCGCATCGCTGCGCAAACTGCGAAGCAGGTTATCGTACAGAAAGTACGCGAAGCTGAGCGTGAAATTGTTATTTCTGAATACAAGGACCGGGTTGGCGAGCTGGTTGCGGGAACGGTCAAGAAAGTTACGCGCGACAATATTATCGTAGATCTGGGCAATAACGCGGAAGCGCTGCTGCCACGTGATCAAATGATTCCGCGCGAAACTTTTCGTATTGGCGATCGCTTGCGTGCCTTGCTGACTGATGTCAGTTCCGAGCAACGCGGCCCGCAGCTATTCCTGAGCCGTACTTCACCAAAAATGCTGATGGAGCTCTTCAAGATTGAAGTGCCAGAAATCGCAGAAGAAGTGATCGAGATCAAAGCGGCAGCTCGTGATCCGGGTTCGCGTGCCAAGATCGTGGTCAGCACCAACGATGGTCGTATCGATCCGGTCGGTGCCTGTGTCGGTATGCGTGGATCGCGTGTACAGGTTGTATCCAACGAACTGGCAAACGAGCGCATCGACATTATCCTGTGGGATGACAATCCGGCTCAGCTGGTTATCAATTCCATGGCGCCGGCAGAAGTTGCCTCCATTATTGTGGACGAAGACAGCCACACAATGGACATCGCAGTAGAGGAAGACAATCTGGCCCAGGCGATCGGTCGTAATGGTCAGAATGTACGTCTTTCCAGTCAGCTGACTGGCTGGACGATCAATGTAATGAGTGAAGCTGATCTGGCTGCGAAACAGCAACAGGAAGCAAGCAACTTCATCACGATGTTTACAGAGAAGCTGGATGTCGATGAAGAAGTGGCAGAGGTGCTGGTAGGTGAAGGATTTACCTCGCTTGAGGAAATCGCCTATGTACCGCTCGATGAAATATTGGCGATTGACGGCTTTGATGAAGAAATCGCAAACGAACTACGCAACAGGGCGAAAGATGCCCTGTTGACTCAGGCCATTGCCTCCGAAGAAGACCTGTCTTCAGCCAATATTGCTGACGACTTGCTCAATATGGAAGGCATGGATGACAAACTGGCTCTTGCACTCTCCAAGAAAGGCATTCTTTCGATGGAAGATCTCGCAGAGCAAGCCATCGATGATTTGATGGACATCGAAGAGATGGATGAAGAACGTGCAGGACAACTGATTATGACGGCGCGAGCCCCCTGGTTCGAGTAATGATCGTGTAAGCATAACCAGGTAATCAGTCGCAAACGGGAGTAAATGAATGGCAGATGCAACAATCAGTGAACTGGCAAAAGTCGTCGGAGTTTCGGTAGAAAAACTGCTGTCTCAGATAAAAGAGGCAGGGCTTCCGCACACCAAGCCAGATGAGCTGATTTCCAATGAAGACAAGAACGCGCTTCTGGTCTTTTTACGTCGCAGTCACGGTGACCGTGATGCGTCGACCGCTGCGCCCAAGAAAATCACTCTCAAGCGGAAAACTATTGGTACCTTGAAGTCAGCTTCGACCACAGGCCGAGGCAAGACTGTTAATGTTGAAGTTCGCAAGAAGCGTACTTACGTGAAGCGTACGCCTGTTCCTCAGGAAGAAGTACCGGCTCCAGAGGAAGAATTGGAAGTAGCAGCAGAAGCTGTGGTTGAAGAGGCCAAAGAAGCGGAAGCCGTGGCTGCTGAGCAGGCAACAGCGGAGGCCGCCGCAGCTGAGCAAGAAGCTGAGGTAACGAAAGAAGCCGACGAATCTGGCGAAGAAGCGAAAGAAGAATCCAAGGTTGCTGTACCAGAAGTGCCACCGGAAGAGGTGGAAGCTGCGCGCGCCAACAAGACCACGGCGAAGCGTAAGACACAGAAAGAGCTTGATGACGAGAAGGGCAAGAAGAAGTCCCAGCATCTGCGCAACAAGCAGAAAGCACAGCAAGGGCCGAAGCGTCAGGCCAAGACCCTGCATGCCAATGACGATTTTGTCCTTGAAGGTGACGATTTCGATGAGTTGGGTCGTAGCCGTCGTGGTGGTCGTAAAGGCCGTCGCCATTCGCAGCAACATGCTTTCGAGAAACCGACAGAATTCATCACCAAGGACATCAAGATTGGCGAAGCCAACCCTGTGTCTGAACTGGCATCGAAGATGTCTGTGAAAAGCGCCGAAGTGATCAAGGTGCTCTTCAACATGGGCGTCATGGCCACTATTAATCAGGTGCTCGATCAGGATACTGCCACGCTCGTTATCGAGGAGATGGGTCACAAGGCCAATTTCGTTTCCGAAGACGCGATCGAGGAGCAGTTGGCTGATTCGCTTGCTGCCCAGGTGGGTCAGGAAGAAATCACCAGAGCGCCAGTTGTCACAGTTATGGGCCACGTTGACCACGGTAAGACATCCTTGCTTGACTATATTCGCAAGGCATCGGTTGCCGCTGGTGAAGCGGGCGGAATTACCCAGCATATTGGTGCGTACCATGTGAATACAGAGCATGGCATGGTCAGCTTTCTGGATACTCCGGGCCACGCCGCGTTTACTGCGATGCGTTCCCGTGGAGCGAAAGCAACAGACGTGATCGTGCTCGTTGTTGCCGCCGATGATGGTGTGAAGCCGCAAACCGAAGAAGCAGTTCAGCACGCAAAAGCGGCTGGCGTTCCAATGGTCGTTGCTATCAACAAGATGGACAAGGAAGGCGTAGACCCGGATCGCGTCAAAAACGAATTGTCTGCACTGGAAGTGATTCCCGAAGACTGGGGCGGTGATACGCAGTTTATCCCAGTATCGGCACACACAGGCCAGGGCATCGAAGAGCTTCTCGAAGCGATTCTGTTGCAAGCAGAGTTGTTGGAGCTCAAAGCCTACACTGATGTGCCCGGCCAGGGCGTTGTAATTGAATCGCGACTGGATAAGGGCCGCGGCTCAGTTGCTTCAGTGCTCGTACAGAACGGAACACTGCGCGCAGGCGATACAGTGCTTGCCGGCCATGAATATGGTCGGGTACGTGCGCTGGTAGATGAGAACGGACAATCAGTCAAATCCGCAGGACCATCCATTCCGGTTGAGATTCTCGGCCTGAATGGCGTGCCTGAAGCAGGTGACGACTTCGTAGTCGTCGAGAGCGAGAAGAAGGCGCGCGATATTGCCGAGTTCCGCAAGTCGCGTCACAAGGATCATCTGCAGGCTATGCAGCAGAAGAATCTGGTAGAAAACATGTTCGCCGGCATTGGCAAGGACGAGAAGAAGATCTTCAACGTCATTATCAAGGCGGATGTGCGTGGTTCTCTGGAAGCGATCATCGGTTCGTTGCAGAAACTGAACACAGAAGAAGTTGAGGTGAATGTGATCGCCTCAGCCGTTGGTGGAATCTCGGAAACCGATGCGCATCTGGCTGCGACCTCGAAAGCCATGGTCATCGGATTCAACGTGCGTGCTGACAAGCCCGCCAAGGAAATCGTTGAAAACGAAGGCCTGCAGCTGCGCTACTACAATGTGATCTACGATGTTATCGACGATGCCAAAGCGATTATGGGTGGCATGCTCGCACCTGAGATTCGCGAGGAAATCGTCGGCGTTGCCGAAGTGCGCGATGTCTTCAACTCACCGAAGTTTGGCCAGATTGCGGGTAGCATGGTTATCGAAGGCACTGTTTATCGCAGCAAACCGATTCGTGTACTGCGCGACAACGTGGTGATCTACGAAGGTGAACTCGAGTCACTGCGTCGCTTCAAGGACGATGCCAACGAAGTGCGAAATGGCATGGAATGCGGTATCGGCGTGCGCAACTACACAGATGTGCGGGTTGGTGACAAGATCGAAGTCTATGAGACCACTGAGGTGGCTCGAAGTCTGTAACCGACAGCTTCGGTTAGGGATTTACTATGGCAGACGTTACAGCCCGGATGCAGCGGGTCGCTGATCAGATTCAGCGCGATCTCGCCACGTTGATTCAAACCGAGATCAATGACCCCCGCGTGGGCATGGTGTCGGTTACCGGCGTGGACGTCAGTCGTGATCTTGCCCATGCCAAAGTCTACGTTACGGTGATGAACACACTCACCGGCAACGACGATCTAAATGATTCAACACTGAACGAGCCGGGCGATCTGGATCGGCTCGAAGTGGAAGAGAATATTAAAGCGCTCAACAAGGCGTCCGGGTTTTTACGCACCTTGTTGGCCAAACGGCTGAATACGCGTTCTGTGCCGAAGCTGCAATTTCATTTTGATGGCAGCATCGAGCGCGGGCAGCGGCTGTCCAGTTTGATAGACAGCGCATTGGCTGCTGACAGAGAGCACCACAAAGACGACTGATTTCAGGATCGGATCGCTGTGGGAGGTGAGCTTGGGCAGAAGGCGCGGCAGAAACAAGGGCAGGGCGATTGATGGCATTGTAGTGCTGGACAAGGCTACAGGGCTAAGTTCAAACGCCGCGCTACAGCAGGTAAAACACCTGTTTGAGGCGAGGAAGGCCGGTCATACCGGGAGCCTCGACCCTCTGGCAACAGGAGTATTACCGCTCTGTCTCGGCGAGGCGACCAAAGTGTCGCAATACTTGTTGGATTCGGACAAAGGCTATCGCGCTCGCATCAAACTGGGCGTACGCACAGACAGCGCGGATAGCGAAGGGGAAGTGATCGACGAACGCGACGCTTCCGGCATAACGCGCGAAGCGATTGAAAGGGCGCTTGAGCCGTTCAGGGGCGAGATCGAACAACTCCCGCCCATGTACTCCGCGTTGAAGAAAGACGGTGTGCCGCTTTACAAGTTGGCGCGGCAGGGCAAGACCGTAGAGCGAGAACCTCGTCGGGTTTCAATCTACCGGATTGAATTGACCGACTTTGAAGGCGATGAGCTGGAGCTCGAAGTCGAGTGCAGCAAAGGCACGTATATTCGTACCATTGCCGATGATCTGGGGCAGGCACTCGGTTGCGGGGCCCACATCATAGCGCTCCACCGCACCAGGGCAGGTACGTTTACCGAGCAGGACTGCGTCACGTCAGAAGCGCTGGCACAGATGAAAGAAGACAACGGGCTGCAAGGTCTGGATCAGCACTTGATCGCGATGGATGAGGCGGTCAGTGATTTTCCGGCAGTGCATTTGCCAGAGATTACCGCCAGCTTCGTCAAGAACGGGCAGGCAGTATTGGTGCAGCATCTACCGGCCGAAGGTCTGGTCAGGCTGTACGAAGACGAGCAGTTTATTGGCATCGGCTGCATAGACGATGATGGTAAGGTTGCTCCAAAACGTCTGATAGTCAGCGAGAACGAATAGTTCCAGGCTATCGGATTTACTAAACCAGGAAAGCATCAGGTAACTATCAATATGCGTGGTTATGCTGATTTATAGGGATATTGAATTCGCAAGTGTTTTGCTTGTGCGCTCTGCAAGAGTTGTCACATTGCTGTCATGGCGAGTTATTTAACTGCATATTTGGAGAAATGAAATGGCTTTATCCGCTGAAAGAAAAGAAGAGATCATTAAAGAATACGCACAAGGCGAAGGCGACACCGGTTCACCGGAAGTTCAAGTTGCGCTGCTAACTGCCAATATTAATGACCTGCAGGCCCACTTCAAGGAGCACATTCACGATCACCATTCACGTCGCGGTCTGATCCGCATGGTGAATAGCCGTCGCAAGCTGCTTGATTATCTGAAACGAAAGAGTGTCGAGAGATACGCTTCACTGATCAAACGACTCGGTCTGCGTCGCTAATCAGTATTTAAATAATGGATGGCGGGTGCCCGATGCAGGAATTAGGCACCCGCAAGGAACTAGGAAATATATATGTTTAATCCAGTAAGCAAGACGTTTCAATTTGGTAATGAAACAGTAAAGATTGAAACGGGCAAGATTGCACGACAAGCCACTGGAGCTGTTGTTGTCACCCACGGTGATGTGCAGGTGTTGGCAACTGTTGTAGGTAAGAAACAAGCAAACCCGGGTCAGGATTTCTTCCCCCTGACTGTGAACTACCAGGAAAAGACTTACGCGGCTGGCAAAATCCCGGGTGGATTTTTCAAGCGCGAAGGTCGGCCCACTGAAAAAGAAACACTGACTTCTCGACTGATTGACCGTCCGATTCGTCCACTGTTTCCTAAGGGCTTCATGAATGAAGTACAGGTTATCTGTACTGTTATCTCTGGCGGCAAGAACAGCGATCCCGATATCGCTGCCATGATTGGCGCTTCCGCCTCACTCGCGATCTCCGGCATCCCTTTTGCTGAACCAATCGGTGCAGCGCGCGTTGGTTACGACGCGGAAAAAGGCTATGTGCTGAACCCGAACTACGAAACGCTGGAAAGCTCGTTGCTCGACATGGTTGTTGCGGGCACACAGTCAGCGGTATTGATGGTTGAGTCTGAAGCGAAGCAGCTGTCAGAAGACCAGATGCTGGGTGCAGTACTGTTTGCACATCAGGAAATGCAGGTTGTGATCAATGCGATCAACGAATTGAAAGCTGAAGCTGGCAAGCCCGCCTGGGACTGGCAGCCTCCTGAAGAGAATACTGCACTGAAAGAGCAAGTTGCTGCTGGCTTTGCTGCTGGCGTGACTGAGGCGTATCAGATCTCGGACAAGATGCAGCGCTACGAAGCCATTGGCAATCTGAAAGCGCAAGCAATCGAACAGATCGCGAATGAAGAAGCAGGTGTTTCGGCGGCTGAAGTCGCGGAAGTATTCGGCAAGCTCGAGAAGAGCACTGTGCGCAATCGCATTCTTGATGGTGCGCCACGTATCGACGGCCGCGACACGAAGACAGTGCGCGCGATCGAAGTGGAAACCGGAATTCTGCCCAAAGCCCACGGCTCGGCATTATTCACTCGTGGTGAAACCCAGGCACTGGTTGTGACTACACTGGGCGCACTGCGTGATGCGCAGATGATTGAAGGTCTGGAAGGTACGACCAAAGATGCATTCATGTTCCATTACAACTTCCCTCCTTTCTCTGTTGGAGAAGCGGGTTTCATGGGTGGTCCCAAGCGTCGTGAAATTGGTCACGGACGTCTTGCCAAGCGCGGTGTGGCTGCAGTTATGCCAAGCGAGGAAGAATTTCCTTACGCAATTCGCGTCGTGTCAGAGATTACTGAATCGAATGGTTCAAGCTCCATGGCCAGCGTCTGTGGTTCCTCTCTGTCCATGATGGATGCAGGTATCCCACTCAAGGCGCCGGTTGCCGGTATCGCCATGGGTCTTATCAAGGAAGGCGAACGCTTCGCTGTCCTGACTGACATCCTCGGCGACGAAGATCACCTCGGCGACATGGACTTCAAAGTGGCCGGTACCGCCAATGGTGTAACTGCTCTGCAGATGGACATCAAGATTCAGGGCATCACCGAAGAGATCATGGAAATTGCTCTGGGTCAGGCCAACGAAGCTCGCATGCATATTCTTGGCGAGATGAACAAAGTTCTATCCCAGGCACGTGACAGCGTATCCGAGAACGCACCTTCCATGGCTATGCTGAAGATCGATCCTGACAAGATCCGCGACGTGATCGGTAAAGGTGGCGCAGTTATTCGCGGCATCACCGAAGACACCGGTGCTTCAATCGACATCGATGATGACGGTAACGTGCGCATCTATGGCGAAGACGCTGCCTCGCGTGATGCAGCAGTCGAGATGGTCAACGCGATCACAGCCGAAGCCGAAGTAGGCAGGCTCTATAAAGGCAAGGTGGCTCGCATCGTCGACTTCGGTGCCTTCGTAACTATTTTGCCCGGCAAAGACGGCCTGGTTCATATCTCCCAGATCTCCCAGGAGCGTGTAGAGGACGTGAACGAGTACCTGAAAGAAGGCGAGGAAGTGTTGGTGAAATGTACTGATCTCGACGCGCGTGGCCGCATCAAGCTCAGCATGAAAGAAATCACCGACGAAGAGAAAGCGTCGTTTACTGAGTAAACCCACTCGGTACATGCAAGACCTGAAAACCCGGACTCGGCAGTGCTGAGTCCGGGTTTTTATTTTTGACTGAAGCTCGGCGTTTGCTTTAACCCAGTGAAGTGGCTATGCTCAGCCGGCTTCAGTTTCTCGTCTCGTTTGATCTAATCCCGGGCGTTCATTCTAAAATTTTGCATTCGTGAACTTTTTGTGCTGATTTTTACAGTTCTATTCCCTGTAATCGCAGTCTCTCTGCTTGGTTATCTTTCGATCAGTTGGCGGTGGTTTACTGTGGCCGATTCGGAGACACTGTCGCGTCTGACATTTCGCTTGCTGATTCCCTGTCTGTTGTTTGTCAGCGTTTCACGTTCGCAGATTGATGCGGGCGAGAGTCTTGAGTTTTTGACCGCCTACTATGTCGTTGTGCTGTTTATCTATGTGCTCGGTGTGGTTCTGTCTGGTCTGTTCTTTAAATACCAACCGGAAGAGCAAAGTGTTTTTGCGATGGGTTGTGCTTATTCGAATACGACGATAGTCGGTATTCCGGTGATTGCCCAGGCGCTTGGAGAAGAAGGCCTGGTGCCGCTCTTCTTCATCATCTCCATTCAGAATCTGGTGCTGTTCACGATTGGCACGATTGCGGCGGAGCGGACGCATCTCAGTGCCGGATCTGTTATCGCTGCGCTGCGGCGTCTCTTGACGCAGCTGTTAGGCAGCCCGATCACTGCCAGTCTCATCGCTGGCTTGATTGTGAACATTGCAGGCATTCCGATTTGGGGGCCAGCCTTTGCCAGTGTGGAGCTCTTGTCCGAAGCGGCGATTCCTGCATCCCTGTTTGTGCTCGGCATGTCGCTGAAACAATATCGCTTGCGTAGTCAGATAGCGCCTGCGGCATTGATGACAGCGATTAATATTTTGCTGCTGCCCTTACTCGTTTGGTTCAGCATGTTTCAAGTGTTTGAGATCAATGAGCAATGGGCAAGGGCAGGTGTGCTGGCCGCGGCTATGCCCGTGGGTATCAGTGCCTATGTGTTTGCCAATCGCTATAACACTGGGCATGGCGCTGCCGCGGCTGGCTCGCTCTTATCGTCACTCGTAGCGGTTTTTACGCTCAGTCTCGTGTTGATTTTGCTGCAATAGCATCCCCATGACTTTGACGGCAAGCAATAAATAAGCGCGTCAATCCTTTCAATTTTTCCCAGCCTCCGTAGAATGCATAGGGTACATAAGAATAAAACGCCTTGTAGAGGAGTGTAGTCATGCCTGACCGCAAGAATTCCCTGCTATCCCTGCTTGCCCTGATTTTGTTACCTGGCCTCTTTTCCACGAGTATTCTGGCACAAGAGGGCGATGTGACATTCCACCGCGATATTGAACCTATCCTGCAGCGCAGCTGCCAGAACTGCCATCGCGTCGGCGGTGTCGGCCCGATGCCACTGGTGACCTATGAAGAAGTCGCTCCCTTTGCCGGGCTTATCGAGTACAAGACCCAGCTACGCGATCGTGCCGGAGCCATGCCGCCGTGGTACATGGAAAAAGACATAGGTATTAGCGACTACAAGAATGACCCTTCATTGAGTGATGAAGAACTCGCTGCTATCTCTACCTGGGCGCGCAGCGGCACGCCCAAGGGCGATCCGGCCGATGCACCCGAGCCGCTCGTGTTCGATGACAGTCTGAAATGGACCGCCGGGGAACCGGATCTGATTGTGAAAACTGAGCCAGTGACCAAGCTTGCCGGAACACCGGATTGGTGGGGCGACATTCCTCGCGTTCGCATTCCGCTGGAAGAAGACCGCTATGTGAAATCGGTGGAAATCGTGGAAGTGAACGATGTCGATTATTCATCAGGCACTGGGCGGGAGACAGTCGGTGGGCGCTTCATTTTCCATCACATGATCTGGAGCACTGCGGAACTGGACGAGAACGGCAATCGCATCGAAGATACCGTGACAGGCTGGCCCGTACATGAGGTCGGTCGTAATCCTGATATTTTTGATCCTGATGGCGGGCGCCTGCTAAAAGCCGGTTCCTATGTGTATTCCGACTCGGTGCATCTGCATTCCAACGGGCTCGACACAACAGGCCATCTGGAGATTGGCTTCCGCTTCCACCCGGTAGGCTACGAGCCAAAATATGAGCGTGCGATTCTTGGTCTCGGCAACGGTGTCGATATCAGCATCGCAGGCAATGAGAACAATCAGGAGCTGCACGCCTACACCGTGCTGGATCAGCACACCAAGATCATCACCTTCGAGCCCCACCTGCATGCTCCCGGTGAGCGCATGTGTCTGGAAGCGATCTGGGGTTATACCATTGAGACCTTGTCCTGTGTCGGCTACGACCACAACTGGGTACGCGGCTATCCCTACGAAGATCATGCGGCACCGCTGCTGCCCAAAGGCACAATCCTGCATATCGTTGGCTACATGAACAACACCGAGACCAATCCCAACGTGCCTGATCCGCGCAACTGGCAAGGTTCCGGCAATCGCTCCGTGACGAACATGTTTATCGATCTGGGTATTCGCGTGTCGATGACGGAGGAGCAATTCCTCGAAGAAATGGAGCAACGTCGTCAGGTGCTCAACCTCGGACCAAATGATCATGTCATTGGTTGTCCGCTCTGTGGTGCGCCATTGGTGGCACCGATCGCAGACGAAGAGGAAGTCGAGGATGTAGCAGGCGCTGAAGGCGCCGAGTAAGCGACCAGATTGCACTGGTCTCATGAATTAACGCAGCACCGCATACTGGCAATCAGTCGCGGTGCCGGCGTTACTGAGCACGCGCACGTCCTGATTCAATTCTTTTTCCCTTCAATTTGATGCAGGAAGCCGGCCGGCGACGCTATTAGCTCGCTGCGCTTGCGCTGGCCTGTCCATGTTGGGAGCGATACTCCGAGGGGGTCATGCCGTAGCGATCCTTGAAGGCCTTGTTGAACACCGACAAGGAGGAGTATCCCGCCTCAAAAGCGACGCTGGAGATCGCCAAGCGCGAACCCACCAGCTTGTCCCTCGCGTCTTCAATCCGGTAACTATTCAGAAACTGGTTAAAATTACGGTGTTTCATCGATTGGTTGATGATGCGGCGTAAACGGTATTCCTGAATGGATAGGGCGTCCGCCAAATCCGAAATGGTAAGCCCCGCCTGTGTAGACAGTCGCTCTTGCACCATCAGATTTTCGATCTTCGCCACGATGCCCGCGTCGGCAGCCGATTGCGAAGTAGCGGGTGTCTCCTGATTGCGTTGCTGTACCCGCTGTTCGGGAACCAGGCTGGCTGCTTCGTCATCCAGTCGCAGACTGGTCAGATTGAATGCCAGTGTGGCGACGAAGATGTAGAGGGAATAGATGGCGGTAGGCATGGTGAAACCGTTGAAGTAGCCAATAATCCCTGACCCGACGATGGTGCCGATCAGCAAGCCCGCGCAGATGACGAAGATCACGCGAAATTTTCGGCGCTGCTCTACCAGATCGCTTGAATAGCCATACACAGCGAGATAGATGGCGTGCAAGGTGAATCCGAACATCAATGCCTGCGGAATAAGCTGCACCAGCACAAACGAGAAACCACTGGC
>JASBUV010000218.1 GCA_030147705.1 Gammaproteobacteria bacterium | reverse complement strand
GTGGGTGCAGGCCGCACGGTCGAACTGGTCGCCCAACACCTGCTCGAGAAAGGGGTGCACGAAATCGCCGTTGCCAACCGCACGCTCGACAACGCGATAGAACTGGCGAATCGTATTAGAGGGCATGGGGTGTTGCTGTCCGATATTCCAGAGCAACTGGTAAACGCCGATATTGTCGTGTCCTCGACCAATAGCCAGTTGCCGCTCATCGGCAAGGGCACTGTGGAGCGCGCCTTGAAAGCACGCAAGCACCGCCCCATGTTGCTGGTCGATCTGGCTGTGCCGCGTGATATCGAGCCCGAAGTTGGTCAGATTGGTGACGCGTATCTCTACACTGTCGACGATATCAGTGAAGTGATCGAAGATGGCCAGAAAAGCCGTGAGTTGGCAGCCCAGGAAGCCGGCGCAATTATCGAGCGGGGGATTCAGGAATATCGTGAACACGTTCGCTCACTGAATGCCGTGGCAACGCTGAAAGCGTTTCGGAGCAAAGCCGATGAGATTCGCGAGACAGAACTGGAGCGGGCACTGAGAGCCCTGGAAAAAGGCGATGCGCCGGATGCAGTGCTGCAGAGTCTGGCACGTTCTCTCACCAATAAATTGATCCACTCACCCAGCGTACAGATGAAGAAGGCAAGCGCGGAAGGCAAGGACGAGCTGGTAGCATTGACGCGGCGACTTTTTGAGTTGGGCGACGAGGATTTGTGACGGTTCGCTTTGTTAGTCAGAGCTCAAGAAAAGTCAAAGCAGCGCAAACATCATTGAAAGTATCAGGCTGAATCACACCCCCCATGAAAGAATCGATATTAGGCAAACTGGAAAATCTCAAAGATCGCTTTGGTGAAGTAGAAGCGCTACTGAGCGATGCTGAGATTATCAGCAATCAGGACAAGTTTCGTGCGCTGTCCAAGGAATATGCCGAGCTGGAAGCTGTTGTTAAGCCGTTTAACAGGTTTCTGCAGGTAAACGCCGATTTGCAGCAAGCGCGTGACATGCAAAAGGACAGCGATCCCGAAATGCGCGCCATGGCAGAAGAGGAAATAGAATCGGCCAGCGAGCAGCTCGAGATGCTGGAGAAAGAGCTGCAGATGCTGCTCCTGCCCAAGGATGAGAAAGACCGCTGTAACGTATTTCTCGAAATTCGTGCCGGAACCGGCGGCGATGAAGCTGCCATTTTTTCTGGCGATCTGTACCGCATGTATTCTCGATACGGCGAGTTACAAGGCTGGAAGGTGGAAGTAATCAATGAGCGCCCGGGCGAGCATGGAGGTTACAAGGAAATCGTTGCACGAATTGAGGGCAGCAATGTCTACGAGAAGCTGAAATTTGAATCTGGAGCGCATCGTGTGCAACGGGTTCCGGAAACAGAGACTCAGGGGCGTATCCACACTTCTGCCTGTACAGTGGCTATCATGCCGGAGATCGAAGAGGTTGATGAGATCGATATCAACAAGGCCGATCTGCGTATTGATACCTTTCGCGCCAGTGGTGCTGGCGGACAGCACGTCAACAAGACGGATTCAGCGATTCGTATCACTCACTTGCCAACTGGCATGGTGGTTGAATGCCAGGACGAGCGTTCCCAACATAAAAACAAGGCGCGTGCGATGTCGCTGTTGCAAGCCAAGTTATTGGATCAGGCGCAGCAGGAACAACAGAAGGAAGAATCGGACACGCGGCGGAAACTGGTAGGCAGTGGTGATCGCTCAGAGAAAATCCGGACCTACAATTATCCGCAGGGACGGGTGACCGATCATCGCATCAAACTCACACTCTATAATCTCCATGAGATCATGGCTGGCGATCTCGGTGATGTAATTCAGCCGTTGATCAACGAATATCAGGCCGACCAGCTCGCCGGTCTTGCCGGAGAGGACTGATTCAATGTCCGTCAGCATCGCAGTCGCGCTTGCTGAAGCGAACACGCTCAATTCTGATTCCCCGCGTCTGGATGCCGAGCTGTTGCTGGCCAAAGTGCTACAGAAACGGCGCGAATACTTGCTGAGCCATGCGGAAGAAATCCTGACCGAAAACGCTCTGCGCGAGTTCAATGCACTCTTGGCGCGTCGTATCGAAGGCGAGCCTGTCGCCTATATTCTGGGGAGCAAGGGATTCTGGGATTTCGAGCTCACCGTTTCACCGGCAGTTTTAATTCCGAGACCGGAAACCGAACTCATTGTTGAGCGCACGCTTGAACTCTTCAAAGGCCGTGAGCAAGAGCCGCTGAGCGCTGTGGATCTGGGTACAGGTAGCGGGGCACTGGCTATCGCGATGGCTCGTTGCAATCCAGGCTGGCGAGTCAGCGCCGTCGACAGCAGTAGCGAGGCATTGGCAATAGCACAGGCAAATGCCAGACAACTGGGCGTGGCGCATATCCAATTTCTGACTGGGCACTGGTGCCGTGATTTGGGTGCCGATGGATTCGACCTGATCGTTGCCAATCCTCCTTACATTGATGAGCTTGATCCGCATCTCGCACGTGACGGTCTGCCTTTTGAACCCCAATCGGCGCTTGTTGCGAAGAACGGAGGGCTCGCAGATATTGAGGAAATAATCGCTGCAGCGCCGGATCACTTAAAAAGGGATTCGTGGCTACTTCTTGAGCATGGCTTCGACCAGGCAGCAGAAGTCGCAGAGATATTGCGTAAGCGAGGCTTCATGGATATTCATTGTCATCAGGATTATGCTGGCAACAATCGAATGACCGAGGCGCGATGGCAAGGGCAGGAATGATCCTGCTGTACGCTGGATTGATGGAGCAGGTGGCAAAGTGAAAGACGAAGAACTGTTACGCTATTCGCGGCAGATTATGCTGCCAGAGATGGACGTGGCCGGCCAGCAAGCGCTCGTGGATGCGACTGTCTTGATTATCGGCATGGGAGGGCTTGGTTGCCCGGTTGCGATGTATCTCGCTGCTGCCGGAGTCGGTCATTTGATTATCGCCGACGATGATCGGGTTGAGCTCACAAATCTGCAGCGCCAGATTGCCCATGGTCAGGAGTCCATTGGCCAGTTGAAGGTTGCTTCGGCAGAGCAGAATTTGAAGCGCCTCAACCCCGAAGTGAAAGTCACCGCGATCGCAGCGCGGGTGCAGGATGCTGAATTGGCCGATCTGGTTGCACAGGTTGATCTGGTGATCGACGCCAGCGATAACTTCAAAACCCGCTTCGCGATCAATCGTGCCTGTGTAGCCGGAGGTAAACCCCTGGTTTCGGGGGCTGCAATTCGCATGGAGGGTCAAGTTGCTGTTTTTGATGCCCGCAATGCTGATAGCCCCTGTTATCAGTGTTTGTACGGCGGCGGAGACGAAGAAGACGGCACTTGCTCAACGAACGGAGTCATGGCTCCTGTTGTAGGAATTATCGGTTCTGTCCAGGCGATGGAGGCGATCAAAGTGCTCGCCAAAGTCGGTGAAACGCTGACAGGACGGCTGTTGTTACTGGATGCGGCGAACATGCAATGGCGGGAAATGCGCTTGCCCAGAGACCCGAATTGCCCGGTTTGTGGCTAGTCTGATTGCATTCTCCGCTGCTGTTCGATTGCAGTGGCACGGCCATACAGCTATTATGCCAGCGCTTTAATTATGGGTAGACCCTCTGTTTTGATGAATCAAGAAGTAAATAACGACCCCTTATCGTTTGACAGCCTCAACCTGCAGCCCACACTGCGGGAAGCCATTCGTGACCTCGGTTTCAAGTACTGCACGCCGATCCAGGCGCAAAGTCTCGTCCATTCCTTGCAGGGCCATGATGTTACTGGTCGTGCACAAACCGGAACCGGCAAGACGGCTGCATTTCTGATTACCATCATTAATGATCTGCTCAGCAATCCTGTTGAGGAGGAGCGATTCCTTGCCGAGCCCCGTGCACTGATCATTGCGCCGACCAGGGAACTGGCCATTCAAATAGCCAGTGATGCGGCCAATCTCACCAAATATTCGGACCTGCACACTGTGACGTTGGTCGGTGGCGAAGATTATCAGAAGCAGAATCGGGCACTTGATAAAAAGCCTGTAGACATCCTCGTGGCTACGCCAGGGCGTTTGCTGGATTTCGTTTCCAATGACAATCTTCATCTTGGCCTGATCGAACATCTGGTGCTCGATGAAGCCGACCGCATGCTGGATATGGGGTTCATACCACAGGTTCGTCAAGTGGTGTCTCGCACGCCCAAAAAAGAATGCCGTCAGACCCTTCTGTTCAGTGCAACATTTACACCGGAGATTATGGAGCTCGGAGAGCGCTGGGCAATGGATCCCATCATGGTGGAGATCGAGCCCGAAAAAGTGGCAGCGGATGCGGTAAACCAGATTGTTTATCTCGTAACCACGGCGGATAAATACAATCTCCTCTACAACGTTATCTCAGAGCCCGGGACCGACAAGGTTATGGTGTTCAGCAATCGCCGTGATCAGGTGCGGCGTTTGGCGGACAGCCTGCACCGCAATGGCATAGACTGTGGCATGCTTTCTGGAGAGATTGCCCAGAACAAACGGATTCGTACTCTTGATGATTTCAAGAGTGGCAAGACCCGGGTACTGGTCGCCACCGATGTGGCAGGCCGCGGCTTGCATATCGATGATGTCACCCATGTTGTGAACTACACGCTTCCGGAAGAAGCGGAAGACTATGTCCATCGTATCGGGCGCACCGGTCGCGCCGGCGCTGTTGGCACTTCTATCAGTTTCGCGTGTGAAGAAGATTCGTTTTTGTTGCCAGATATTGAAGAAAAGCTGGGCGGCAAATTGAATTGTATTCACCCGGAAGAGCGATTGCTGGAACAAGCACCGCCATTCTCGCGCCCATCAAAATTCAAAGCCAGTGAAGGACGCCGGGGCCGTGATAACAAACCCGGCGGTGGTCGGGGCAGACGTCGCTAGGCAGATTGCAGATTTGTACTCGCAATTCCGCAACAGCAATGCTGCCTCTTCAAAATTGCACTCTCAACTCCACATCTCTGTCATCGTGCAGAAAGCTTGATCCGATATTCTCTTTGTAGCGTAATCTCGCTCATCTACTGCCGTTTGTGCGCAGATTTGATGTAGTTCAGTGCCAGAGTTGCAAATGCAATCGGAAAAGTTATTCAACAAGCTATTCGCCAACGAAGCTGACAGAAGCGGTGATGACCTGTCCGAGGGCGCGCGTAATCATCAGGGCAGGAATTTTTTCAGCCAGGTGTTCGCGCTGTCACTGACCAAAACCGGCGATCAGTTCATGGATCCGAAGATCACCCTTGCGTGGTTGCTGCCTTTGCTCTCCGTGCCAGGCGCCTTCCTTTCTCTGCTGGTACCTATTCACAATACTTTTTCTTTGTTGCCGCAAATGCTCGTTGCGCATTACCTGCGCAAGTCAGCGATTCGCAAATGGTATTGGGTTGCAGGCTCACTGGGGCAGTGCCTCGCGCTGCTCAGCATGAGTGTTGTGGCGATGCTCTGCACGGGAGTCGTTGCGGGAGTTGGCATAGTCGTCAGCTTGTTGATGTTTAGCCTGTGTAGAGGTGTCTGTTCGGTGGCGCAGAAAGATGTGCTGGGCAAGACCGTTGTGAAAACACGGCGGGGTCGAGTCAGTGGTTACACAGAGTCAATTGCCGGTGTTTCCACTTTGGTTCTGGCTGTGTATCTGCTTTTCTCAGAGCGACCAGGCTTGAGCGTGATAATCCCCATGCTCCTGATTGCGGCTCTGTGCTGGTTGCTGAGTGCAATCAGCTTCGCCCGAATTGTTGAACCGGATAATGCCATTGCTGAAGATGACGAGACGATCGCCGGGTTGCTTGCTCAGTTTGCTGTGTTGCGTACCCACAGGGAATTCAGGAAATTCGTGCTGGTCAGGTCAGCACTATTGGGTTCGGCGCTGGCAGCGCCGTATTTGGTAACGTTAGCGCAATCGTCTGCAAATGCTTCGTTGTCGATGCTTGGTAGCCTGCTTCTGGCTGCGAGTCTGGCGAGTTTTCTGAGTGGGTCGACGTGGGGAGTGCTGGCGGACCGGTCCAGCGCGCGCTGCATGACTATCGCAGGGCTGCTCGCCGCGATTGCCGGAGTTGCTGCGGTGATGGTTTCTGCGATAGCTGGCGACAGCGGTGTTTTATACGCCCTGTGCCTGTTTGCTCTTTATCTCGCCCATGCGGGTGTGCGGGTCGGTCGCAAGACGCACCTCGTTGACATGACCGATCATGAAAACCGCAGCACTCTGGTCGCGGTTTCCAATACTCTCATTGGTCTGATGCTACTGGTGCTGGCGGTGTTTGGCGCTCTGGTTAGTCAGCTGCATGACTATGCCGGGCTACTCTTTTTCTCAATGCTGGCAGCGCTGGGTGCACTGCTTTCCGCCAGTCTGCGTCCTGTACAAAACTAATCTAGCTCTTGCCAGTGACAGCACCGGCTTCTTCCAGCACTTCGGCATACTCAACTGATTTGCGATGCCGCTTCACCTGATCGAGAAACGTGCTGCCATCTTCAAGTGTGGTGTTCAGATCGTGCCCTGCTTCGACAAAAAGTGGCACAAAGCGCTCGAACAAATCGATAGTCATCCCGCGATAGGCTTTGAGCAGGATGTTGTAATCGGTGGGCAGATCTTCTGGTGGTTCGAGTGCCAGAAATGCTTTTAATCTGTCGTCCGACCATTCTTCATTGCGCGTTGCTATTTGTGTACGTTCTGCGCCGCGTTTTTTCCCTTCCTTCATTTTATTTTGTCCCTGAGTAATTGATTCACCTGACCAGGGTTGGCTTTGCCCTGCGACAGCTTCATGGCCTGTCCGACCAGATAGCCGATGACCTGTTCCTTGCCGTCGCGTAGTTGTTGCACCTGATCGGGGTTGTTGGCGATGACTTCGTCGACCAGCGCTTCAATGGCGCCAGTATCAGTCACTTGCTTGAGCCCCTTACTCTCAATAATTTCGTCAACTCCGGCTGGATCCTCAACCATGGTTTCGAATACGGTCTTGGCGATCTTGCCGGAAATGGTATTGTCCTTGATTCGGGCGATAAGCGTACCCAGTCGGTCGGCCTGGATCGGGCACTCGCCGATTTCCCAGTCTTCCTTGTTGAGCAAGCCCTGCAATTCCACGCTAACCCAGTTGGCGGCCATTTTGGCATCACCACCGGTTTTGGCAACGGCTTCGAAATAGTCTGCCATTTCGCGCTCGACAACGAGGACGCCAGCATCATAGTCACTCAGCCCGTATTGGCTCATGAAGCGCTCTTTCTTGGCTTCCGGTAACTCAGGCAGCTGTTCGCGCAGTGCTTCGATGTAGCTGTCGTCGATTTCTATAGGGAGCAGGTCCGGTTCAGGGAAGTAGCGATAATCATTTTCGACTTCCTTGCTGCGCATGGAACGGGTTTCATCGCGATCGGCATCATACAGGCGAGTTTCCTGTACCACGCTGCCGCCGTCTTCGATGACATCCTGCTGACGCTGTACTTCGTAGTTGATGGCTTTCTCAACGAAACGGAAAGAGTTGATGTTCTTGATTTCAGTCCGTGTGCCGAACTTGCTCTCACCTTTGGGGCGAATCGACACGTTGGCATCGCAGCGCATGGAACCTTGCGCCATGATCGCGTCAGAGATATCCAGATAGCGAATAATCGAGTGCAGTTTTTTCAGATACGCTACTGCTTCTTTCGCGTTGCGCAGATCGGGTTCGGACACGATTTCCAACAGGGGTGTGCCGGCACGGTTCAAATCGATACCAGACATGCCATGAAAATCTTCGTGCAGCGACTTGCCCGCGTCTTCCTCGATATGGGCGCGCGTCACTCCGACCACTTTCTCGCTACCATCTTCGAGCATGATCGTCAGTGTCCCTTTGCCAACCGTAGGAAAGTCCAGCTGACTGGTTTGATAGCCCTTGGGGAGATCGGGATAGAAATAGTTTTTGCGATCGAAGATAGAGCGCTTGCCGATCTCTGCGCCGATGGCGAGGCCGAACATCACTGCTTTCTTTACTACTTCCTTGTTCAGAACAGGCAAGGTTCCCGGCAGTGCCAGGTCATAGATATTTGCCTGCGTGTTGGGCTCTGCACCGAATTTGGTGGAGCTACCAGAGAACAATTTGGACTTGGTCGAGAGTTGCACGTGAACTTCGAGGCCGATGACTGTTTCCCATTCCATGATTATGCCTCCTTGCCCAGAGCTGCCGGACGGCGGGTGTGCCAATCCGTATTGAGCTGAAACTGATGGGCTACATTGAGCAGCTTCGCTTCGGCAAAATCATTGCCCACGATATGCATTCCAGTCGGCATGCCGCCAGGTAGTCCTGCCGGGATCGACATGCCAGGCAAGCCAGCAAGGTTTACTGCAATCGTGTAGATGTCTTCCAGGTACATGGCAACAGGATCGGATTTCGCTCCCAGACCGAAGGCTGTGTGTGGCGAAGTGGGCCCGATTATGACATCCACTTCCTTGAAGGCTGAGCTGAAATCGTTCTTGATCAAGCGGCGAATGCGCTGCGCCTTGCGGTAATAGGCATCATAGAAGCCCGCAGAGAGCGCATAAGTCCCAACCATGATGCGTCGCTTCACCTCGGCACCAAAACCTTCGCTGCGGGTTCGCTTGTACATATCTTCCAGATCGACAGGATCCTCGCAGCGATAACCGTAGCGAACTCCGTCGTAGCGGGACAGGTTTGCTGAAGCTTCTGCTGGCGCCACGACATAGTATGCCGAGACAGAGAGGTGATTATTCGGAAGATCGATTTCCTTGATCGTTGCCCCGAGTTTTTCGAATACAGCGAGCCCGTCCCGAATACTCTGCTCAACTTCTGGAGACAAGCCTTCGGCAAAATGCTGACGAGGAATGCCGATGCGCAAGCCTTCCAGAGAATCGTTCAGAGTTGCCGTGTAGTCTTCGACTGGCAGATCGATGCTGGTTGAATCTTTTTCGTCCAGCCCTGCCATGACATTCATCATCAGAGCGGCATCTTCGGCGCTCTTGCAAATCGGTCCTGCCTGATCAAGGCTCGATGCAAATGCAATCATGCCCCAGCGTGATACGCGACCGTAGCTGGGTTTGAACCCAGTGATTCCACAGAAAGCAGCTGGCTGTCTAATAGACCCACCAGTATCTGTGCCGGTAGCCATCGCACACAAATCGGCGGCGACGGCTGCGGCCGATCCACCGGAAGAGCCACCTGGCACTTTTTCAGTGTCCCAGGGATTGCGCACCGGGCCGAAATAACTGGTTTCGTTCGACGAGCCCATGGCGAATTCGTCCATGTTCGTCTTACCCAGCATGACTGCTCCGGCGGCGTTGAAACGCTCGACAACCGTCGCATCATAAGGTGCGATAAAATTATTCAGCATGCGGGAGCCGCAGGTTGTGCGAACACCAGTTGTGCAAAAAATGTCCTTGTGTGCCAGCGGAATCCCCAGCAAGGGCGAAGTGTCACCTTTGGCGCGTGCGGCATCTGCAGCTTTCGCCTGTGCCAGCGCGCTGTCATTGCAGACCGTAATGTAGGCATTAAGGGTCTTGTTATAGTGTGCGATGCGATCCAGATAGGCTTGGGTCAGTTCGACACTGGAAATTTCTCCTGCTGCGAGAGCAGCTGAGAGTTCGGCAACCGTTTTTTCAATCATTGGCAATCCATTTAGAAATCTAGAGGAGATCGAGCTGTCACAGATCTGGCTGTCACTCGATCACTTTTGGCACCAGGAACAGTCCATCTTCACTCAAAGGGGCGAGCTTCTGCAGTTCATCGCGCTGGTTGTGTTCAGTCACCTCGTCTTCGCGCAGGCGTTGAACAACATCCAGCGGATGGGCCAGAGGATCGACATTCTCGGTATCTACCGATTGCATCTGGTCAATTAGCGCCAGAATATCGGTGATCCGCTTGGTGACTTCGCCAACATCATCTTCGGAAAGTTGTAGTCGGGCGAGGTGGGCGATCTTTTCCACTTCGGACTTGTCCAGTGCCATGCTATTACTCCGGGTATTCAAATCTGATCTGTCTGGGTTTCGAGGAGTGCCTCGAAAACGATGACGGCGAACTGGACTGGCGGGAAAAAGTCGTGTGAAGACAACTATTTGAAGGCTGCCACTTGCTCAAAACCCTGACCGTTGCTAGAGTGCGTCCTATCGCAAGAAGGCGGAATTATACTTGAATTTTGCCTACTTACGTCAATGTGGGGTGGTTGAAGGGAAATCGCCAGGGTTAATGTGGTGCGTTCTGGATTCGAATCAGGATGCTGGCTTGGTGAAGACCACAGAGTGCCCGATTGAGCCCTTAACCCCTCAACGAACTGTACAGGCCATTTCCTGATCAGGGTTCGCGATTCATTCGTAACGACCGATTTTCTGAATTTGTCTGTTTCGTCAGAGTTGCTGAAACTATCATTTGCGATAATTCCCGGGCTGAGAAGTCGCCTGCATTGGTTCGACAATGCAGAGTTCTGCACAGTATTTTTAAGGGACAAAAGCTCCAGGAGATTCCATCGGCCCATTCAATTCCCAGCCTGCTTCTAAAAAAAGCCTCAGCATTCGCTAAATCATAGAGCCATCGTGCCGTCTTTATAACAAGGCCTGCCGGGAACGGAATCTTTAATCGAGGTAAACACGCATCCATGTTTAAGAAAATTCGGGGAATGTTCTCCAACGACCTGTCCATCGATCTGGGCACCGCCAACACCCTCATCTATGTGCGCGATGAGGGAATTGTGCTGAATGAGCCCTCGGTGGTTGCAATCAGGACGCACAATGGTCAGAAGACAGTGACTGCCGTTGGTGCTGATGCCAAACGCATGCTCGGTCGTACTCCTGGAAACATCACCGCTATCCGCCCCCTTAAAGACGGGGTAATCGCTGATTTTCAGGTCACTGAAAAAATGCTGCAGCACTTTATCAATAAAGTGCACGAGAACAGCTTTTTTCCTCCGAGTCCACGTGTACTGGTTTGTGTGCCCTGCAAATCAACCCAGGTGGAACGTCGTGCAATCCGTGAATCGGTAGCCAGTGCAGGTGCACGTGATGTTCGCCTCATTGAAGAACCCATGGCCGCAGCCATTGGTGCCGGTTTGCCTGTGGAGCAGGCCAGCGGTTCGATGGTGGTTGATATCGGCGGTGGCACCACCGAGATTGCCATTATCTCGCTGAATGGCGTTGTGTATTCAGAATCTGTCCGCGTCGGAGGCGATCGCTTCGACGAAGCCATTACGACCCACGTGCGTCGCAACTACGGTAGTCTCATCGGTGATGCCACTGCCGAGCGCATCAAAAAGGAAATCGGCTGTGCTTATCGGGGTTCGTCGACAGAAATTCGTGAAATCGACGTCCGGGGCCGCAATCTGGCAGAGGGTGTGCCGCGCAGCTTTACTTTGAACAGCGATGAGATCCTGGAAGCTTTGCAGGAGCCTCTGACTGCGATTGTGCAAGCAGTGAAGAGTGCATTGGAACAATCTCCTCCAGAACTGGCATCAGATATCGCCGAGAGCGGTCTGGTATTAACCGGTGGTGGTGCGTTGTTGAGAGATCTGGACAAATTGCTGTCGGAAGAAACCGGATTGCCGGTTATTGTCGCCGAAGATCCGCTTTCCTGTGTGGCTCGCGGTGGTGGCAAGGCGATGGAGTTAATGGATTTGCACGACATTGATCTGCTCAGCCTTGAGTAGGCAGGCTTGCATGTCATAAAGGTAAAAAGCGGAGCTCAGGCTCCGCTTTTTGCTTCCGCTTCAGTAACAATGACTGCAGTCCCGTAGGCAAGTAGTTCGGCGCAGCCCCGTGACAGCATCGATGTCGTGAAGCGCACATTGACAACCGCGTTGGCTCCCAGGGATTCCGCCTCGCTGATCATCCGGTCGAGTGCCTGCTCGCGACTTTCTGCCATTAACTTGGTGTATTCGTTGATCTCTCCGCCCACAATCGTGCGCAGGCCGGCCATGATGTCCCTGCCAACGTGACGTGCACGAATGGTGTTGCCGCGTACCAGACCGAGAACTCGCTGAACTTCCTTCCCGGGAATAGCCTCTGAAGTGACAATAATCATAGCTTCACATTCCTGTATTTGTCTTTTTTGTAGGTCAGCAAGCGCTGGCGCAACACGGTGATAAAGAGAACCAGCATGCCGAGTTGAAAGGCGCCGAATAACACTTTGATCAATATCGGTTCGCCGGTCTCGCTATAGAATTCATACAAGCCGTATGCTGCCAACACCAGTCCGGGAATAAGCAGTAACAGCCAGCCACTCCACTTGCCGAGCAAGGACACTGAATCTTGTTCAAGCAGCTTGAGCATCTCTGCATCGGCATTGGGGTAGGAGAGTTGCCCCATTTGCTCCTTGAGCAGTCTGAGTTCCTGATGCGTGCGCGCGCAATCCCGGCAATCCTCCAGATGCAAGCGCAGACGCTGAGCATCTGCTTGGGTCAGCTCACCGTCGAGATACGCGGAAATCAGTGTTGAGGCATCATGACACTCCATCGTTCTCTCCTGTAAAAAATCGTTGTTGAATGAGTCTGTCGCGCAAGGCTAGCCTTGCTCTGTGTAAGCGTGTTGCGACTACTGCTCTGTCCAGATCCATGATCTCGGCAATCTCCTGATAGCTGAAATCGTGGAAGTCCTTCAGGCATACAATTTCTCTCTGTTCCGGCGAGAGGGCATTCAGAGCCTTGTGCAGGAGCATCTTGCGCTGCTCCAGCGAGAAATGTTGCTCGGGATCGTCATCGGATTCGCCTGCGAGTTCCGCATCGGCACTGCGATCGAATTTTTTCTGGCTGCGCAGCCAATCAATCGCCTGATTGTGAACTACCCTGAAGAACCACGCGCGATAACCCTGGTCGTCCCGGGCAGGCGCATTGCGATGCTCCAGCGATTTGACAGTCGCCGCCTGCAGCACATCCCAGGCTTCATCTCGTGATCCTGTAATCTGCATTGCCAGCTGCAATGCGCCTTGTATGATCTGTGTCCCGTCAGTTTTCACGATGATTCATGGCCAGTGTTTATAGAGTGTTAACGATTCAGCGCCCCAAATATTACATAGAAAGTTCGCAAGTAGCCGGGGTGGTTTCATCGAGTAGGGAAAATGCCGCCAGAGTGGCCGGCAATAATGGTCAGCCTGCCTGTCAAAATGCCTGCCTTTCAAGGTGTAAGAGATTGAAATAAAGGCAAAATTCAGCCGATATGCCATCTGGCAATAGCGTGCCAGACACGCTAAAGTTAGCCTTTTTCAGCCCAAGCATTGTTGAGGTGGTCAGACATCGACAAGACCCTGTTCATAAAAGGAGTCGCCCTGGAGTACAGGGCTCTGGCCTTTCTGTTGCTCTCAGTTTGCATCATGTTCGCTGATCACCGTTTCGGTTATCTCGAGATGGTCCGCTATGGCCTCGGCTATGCGACAACGCCGGTGTACTGGGTAGCCGATATTCCCACGCGTGTCTCCTTTTGGTTCGACGATGTATTCGTATCTCGAACGGACCTGCTCGAAGAGAATGAGACTCTGCGAGAGCGTCTGCTCGTGGCGCAACGCGAATTGCAGTTATTGGAATCTTTGGCCAGCGAAAACAGCCGCCTGCTCGAGCTCCGGGAAGCGACAGAAGTGATTCCTGGCGAGGTGATGCCGGCGGAAATTATCAACGTTTCTCCTGACCCTTTCTCGCGCCGCGTTCTCATCAATCGGGGTGCACAGGATGGCGTCTTCGTTGGGCAGGCATTACTGGATGCCAATGGCTTGATGGGGCAGGTGGATGAGGTGCTGCCCTTCACGAGTTGGGTGTTGTTGATCACTGACGCCCAGCATGTCACACCGGTGGAAGTGAATCGCAATGGCGAGCGCGCGTTGGCGCGAGGCAGTCGCGTGAACAGCATGGAACTCGATCTCGAATTCGTTACCCAGACCCAGGACATGAAGGCTGGCGATTTGCTGGTGAGTTCAGGAATGGGCCAGGTGTATCCCAAGAACTACCCCGTAGCAGAAATTATCAGTGTGTTTTCCGATCCGGGTCAGGACTTCTCCACGGTGCGTGCGCGGCCATTGGCTGACATCGCCAGCACCCGACACGTTATGCTGGTGTTTGCGAGCGAACAAACCGTTATGCCCGCACTGGATGAGGAGCCCGTTCGAGCTCCGGTGACCGGGGGCGTTATTGAGCGTACTCCGGCCATGCCGCAAGAGCCTGAGCCAGAACAGGCGGAGCCTGAAGTCGACAATGGAGCGAGTGCTGCAGACCTATGAGTACTGCTATTCAACAACGTGCACATGCGCTCTGGGTGATTGTTCTTACTTTTTTTATCGCCTATTTGCTGGCCATCGTGCCGTTCCCGGATTGGGCCATGAATTATCGGCCCGAATGGGTGCCATTGGTATTGATGTACTGGGTCATGGCGCTCCCGTATCGCGTTGGTATTGGCTGTGCCTGGTTCGCTGGTTTGGTGTTGGACATACTTGAGGGGTCGGCGCTGGGTCTGAATGCGATGGGGCTCGTCATCATTGCCTATGTCACATTAAGTCTTCATCAACGCTTGAGAATGTTCTCCCAGGTGCAGCAGTCTGGTCTGGTTTTCACTCTGGTGGGCCTGAATCTCTTGCTGACGCACTGGCTACAAATTGTGACTGGTCAAACAATCGCTTCCAATTTGATGTTTCTGCTCGGTGCGTTGACGAGCGCTGTCATCTGGCCATCGATGTTTCAACTACTTCGTCACATACGTCGCAGTTTCGACGTCCACTGAACTACTGCAATAGTTACCTGGAAGTTCACAGGGCATGCACATGACTCACCCTCGATTGATACTGGCTTCTGCGTCGCCGCGGCGTGCGCAGTTATTGGCTCAGATCGGAGCTGAGTTTGAGGTGTGCGCTCAGGATATCGATGAGTCACAACATTCCGGCGAGTCGCCTGCCAGCTATGTGCAACGCATGGCAGACGAGAAAGCTGCCGCTGCATGGGCGTCGCTGAGCGATTCTGGTGGGCGAGTTGTCATTGCCTCTGACACGACAGTTGTCTGTGCTGGTCAGGTTCTGGGTAAACCGGTTGATGAAAAAGACGGAAGCACTATGCTGCAGTTGCTTGCCGGTCGAGAACACGAAGTCATGACGGCGGTCACAATTAGCGACGGCAGTAAGCAATTGCGTGATCTCACGATCAGTCAGGTAGTTTTTCGCGACATCGGCGAGGACGAAGCGCGCGCATACTGGCAGACCGGGGAGCCACAGGGTAAAGCTGGAGGGTATGCGATTCAGGGGCTTGGAGCGGTATTTGTTGCGGGGCTGCGTGGAAGCTACAGTGCAGTGATGGGACTTCCGCTTTTTGAAACTGCGAGGCTGCTCGCGGAATTTAACGTGCCGGTTTGGTGTAGTGTGGCAGGAGAAATCAGTTGAGCGAAGAAATACTCATTAATGTAACGCTGATGGAAACTCGTGTGGCGCTCATCGAGAATGGGCTGCTACAGGAAATTTTTATCGAGCGGCACAACAATCGCGGCCACGTCGGCGATGTCTTTCGCGGCAAAGTTGTTCGAGTCATGCCAGGGATGGAAGCAGCTTTCGTGGATATCGGCCTGGACCGCGCCGCATTCATACATTCCTCTGACATTGCCGCTGTCGATGCCGACGGTTTCGAGGTGCGTGACGCAGAACCGAAGACCATACAAGAGCTATTGCGCGAGGGGCAATCGATAGTGGTGCAGGTTGCGAAGGATGCGATCAGCACCAAAGGCGCCAGGCTGACAACCCATATCACCTTGCCATCGCGCAATCTCGTCTATATGCCGCGGAGTAAGCACATTGGCATTTCCCAGCGGCTCGAAGGCGAAGAAGAGCGAGAGCGCCTCATGGCGGAGCTGACCAAGGCGCTCGAAGAAGAGCGATGGGATGAGCGCGGTGGGTTCATCATCAGGACAGCCGCGGAAGGCGCGAGCGCTGAAGAGATGGCTGAAGACGTTCGCTTTCTGCGGCGCCTGTGGCATAAAGTCGAAGAGCGCATAAAGCGTAATGATGGAATTCGAGCTGTCTATAGCGAAGTGCCACTATACATGCGAACGGTGCGCGATTTGATCAAGCCGGAAGTGGAAAAAATTCGCATCGACAATCACGACACCTTTATGGCTATCGGGCAGTTTCTCGAAGATTTCGTGCCGGAGCTGGAGACCAGCGTCGAGTACTATCAGGGTGATCGTCCGTTATTCGATCTGTACGGAATAGAGGACGATATCAACAAGGCGCTGGGCAGACAGGTCAAGCTCAAATCAGGCGGTGATCTGATCATTGATCAGACTGAAGCGATGACCACGATTGACGTCAATACTGGTGGTTATCTGGGGAGTCGTAATCACGCGGAGACAATTCTTAAAACCAATCTTGAAGCAGCAACTGCCATCGCGCGTCAGCTTCGCGTGCGTAATCTGGGCGGTATTATCATTATTGATTTTATCGACATGCTCGACCCGGAACATCAGCGTCAGGTGCATCGCACGTTCGCCAAGGCCCTGGAGAAAGATCATGCGCGTACTACGATCACAGGCATCTCGCAGCTTGGCTTGATCGAGATGACGCGCAAACGAACGCGTGAATCGCTTGGGCAAACTCTGAACAGCCACTGTCCGGTATGCAGCGGGCGCGGCAATATGAAATCGCCGGAAACCGTCTGTTACGAAATTTTTCGGGAAATTCTGAATGTGGCACGAAGCTACGAGAACGACGTCCTCCTTGTCATGGCCTCGCAAGTGGTGGTAGACCGATTACTCGATGAAGAGTCTGATACGCTCGCCAATCTGGAGGAATTGATCGGCAAGACAGTCAAATTCGAGGTTGAACCTATGTATACTCAAGAGCAGTTTGATGTTGTTTTGTATTAGGTTTCAGCATGTGTTCAGCCTTGTGGCCTAGTATGAAGCCTGTCATCAACGAAATTTCGGCGAGTGGGTCAACCCCGGCTGCATCCAAGGGCACCCATTGCCTGAATTGCTCACGCAAATCCATTTTCCCAGAGCCAGCCATTTAATAGTCCATTCCATGTTGCTTCGCCTACTCAAGAAAATCTATCAGCAGTTGGTTCTGTTGGTAGTAGTTGCGCTTGTGCTGGCTGCAGCCTATGTGAGCATCGGGCGTCAGTTTATGCCCGCGATAGCTGGCTACAACGAATTTCTCGAGCAGCAACTATTTAACAGCACGGGCTTGTCTTTCAGTATCGACTCCTTGAGCGGTGACTTTCAGGGTTTCAACCCGATCATCAATATCAATGGCCTTGACCTGCTTGTCGGGGACAATGTCGGCGACGAACAAACTACAACGCCTCTCCAGTTTGATCGTGCAACAATCATGGTGGATGTGCTGCAAAGCATCTGGCGACGCGCATGGGTGCTTGAAGAGTTTCAGGTTCAGCGATTGGAACTGTTTGTAGTGCAGGAAGCATCCGGAAGCTGGCGACTGGGTAGCATGGCTGCCAGCGGTAACAACACCATCGATGCGGCTGAGCTCTACCGGGCCTTGCAACGTGTATCCCGTCTGGACCTGCGTGAGGTTGTGATTAATATCGAGAATCGACTGGGTGACAGTTTTCGCTTCGTAAATGGCTTGGCCACTATTCAGAACAGCGGCAATAACCATTTTCTTCATATCGATACCACCCATGATGAGAGTGGACAGGAGCTCAGGTTTTCCTTCGAGGCATCGGGCAGTGAATTGGCGACACTGGACGGCACACTACACCTTGACTTGCCAGCAGCCAATTACTCCAGTGTGTTGCGCAGTGTACGGATTGCCGATGTCACGATCGAAGAATTTACAGGCGGAGGAAATTTCTGGCTGCAGTGGCGCAACGGACAAATTTTGCAATCGGTAGCCAGTCTGGATATTGATGCAGTGCAACTGCGTACAGCGCAGGGCGGGGACCTCACGTTCGAAGCGGTGCGTGGTAATGCGAGACTGCGTCGACAGAATGCAGCGCAAACGAGTAATAGTCCTGATGCGCAAAGCGCCTGGTCGCTTTCCCTGAATCAGATGACTTTGACTTCGGGTGATAACTATTGGCGCCCCTTCAACCTGCATGCGAGTTTCGAGCCGGGGCAATTATTCAGCCTGCGAGCGGATACGATAAATCTTGCGCTATTGGCCAACACGGCATTGGCATCGGGGGCTCTTGAAGATGGCGCTCGCAGTCAATTGCTCGGATACTCTCCAGGGGGGAACTTACGAAATCTGAATCTGAACGTCCCGCTTTCAGAAGCTGGCACTGCGCCGCTCACTGTTCGCGGCAATCTGGACAATGTGGAATTGGGATCGGTTCGTGGCTCTCCAAACATGTGGGGCCTTGATGGGTATTTTGAAGCGCGATTTGATCGTGCTGCTGGCCTGGTTTCCGGTAGTGCAGCGCTGGAGTCTGATAACTTCTCGATCAATATTCCCAATGTATTTACCCAGGTCTGGGACTATGACTATGTTAACGGCGGACTGGAATTTGCGGTCGATCTCAACAATGGCCAGCGAGTTACTTTGCAGAGCAGCGTCATTATCGCCGAATCAGATGCAGTCGACGGGCATGTGCAATTCCGCTCAGTAATCAATCAACCTGAACAAGGGGAGCGAGAAGCCTTGCTCGATTTGATCGTCGGTGCCAGCCGTATCGACGCGGCGCAAAAGGCGCTGTATTTACCCGACGGACCCGGCATCGCAAGTAATTTGCGCAACAGTATGGAGTATCTGAACTCTGCCATCATCGACGGCGATATAGTCGATAGTGCGATCGTGTTTCGCGGTAACACTGTGCCCGGTTCTGATCCTGCCACCAAGTCCTTTCAGGGATTCTTCAATGTTGAGAACGGTGAATTGGAATTCAATTCACAATGGCCGCGGCTCGAGAACCTCTCAGCAAGTGTTGTCATCAATGATAACGATATAGACATTGAGGCCCAGGGCGCTGACAGCCTGCAATTATCGTTGACCAGTACCTCGGGCCGCATCCGGCGTAATGAGAGGAATGAAAACTGGCTGACTATCAGTGGCGAGGCCACTGGACAGACTGCCGCTGGTCTGGATTATATTCAGGCTGCCCCTCTTGCAGAAAATCTCAAGCAGGCCTTTGCGGACTGGCGAGCTGAAGGTCCTTTCAGTGCAGCAATCGAAGTCATGATCCCCCTGAG
>JASBUV010000215.1 GCA_030147705.1 Gammaproteobacteria bacterium | reverse complement strand
TGACATTTATAACGTGTCGAATGGTGAACGCTTCACGACTTATGTGATCAAGGCGGATGCCGGATCGCGTACTATCTCCCTCAATGGTGCTGCTGCCCGCAAAGCGCAGGTAGGTGATCGCATCATCATCGCTGCTTACGGACAATTCAGCGAAGCAGAAGCGCAGAATTTCAAACCCTCTCTTGTCTATCTCAACGACGACAACACGATCGATCGTGTCGCGAATGCGATTCCGGTGCAGGCTGCCTGATTCGCTAGCTTTATCTGTTCAGGCCAATCTGCAAAACCTCTCTCTGAAACCTCATTCCGATCCGATTGCGGAACACTAGCTAACCGCCACCTGCGAGAGTGAGTCACGCTGACTGGAATTGAGTTCAGCGCTCGTCGCGGCGCTGAGTGTAAAGCGAAAGGTCGGGTTACTCTGGCGCAGCGCTGTATCGCGCCGTACCACCAGACGCTTCTCGATTGGATGCTTTGGATTAATTGGATTAATTAAAAGGGCTGTGAGATTTGGGCAGCACAACCACCTTGCTACCCGACCAACGATCGTGCAGGGCATCTCCGTTAGGGTCCAGATACAACCACAGAAAGCCCAGGCCGAAACAGGCAAAAGATGGCCATGCCAGAAGCCATCTCACGAGCCCCTGTTGGGGCGAGAGTAAATGATTGTCGACGGATTGTGCGCGTAGACGCCAGGCGATCATACCGAGCGTTTGACCGCTGCGCGTCCAGAACCAGATATAGAAACCCGAGGCGCTCGCCAGCATGAGTGCGAAGAGTAGATTGCTTTGCAAGGCATTGGTTTGCACCTGGCCATCGACGAGTTCGTTGCCGGTGCCGAAGACCAGCTGCATGAGATAGCCCAGCAGAAACCAGATCGCGGTAACGAGAAAGCCATCGTAGAGCAGGGCTGCCAATCTGCGCCACAAGCCAGCGCGAGGGTACTCGCTGCTGGCCTGTGTGTCAGAGGTGTGTGGAGAGCCAGAAGAGTCTGCGGAATCGATGGGATCGCTCATAAGAAACTCAGGAGATGCTTACCCCAATTCCTTGATCGAGTGAATCAGCTCATTAGCCGCCTTCTGACCATCGCCAAACAACATCTTGGTGTTGTCGGCGAAGAACAATGGGTTCTCAACGCCAGAAAAGCCTGCACCACGGCCTCGCTTGATAACAATGACATTCTGCGACAGATTGGCGTCGAGAATTGGCATGCCATACAGCGGGCTGCTGCTATCCGACTTCGCCGAAGGGTTCACAACATCATTGGCGCCGATCACCAGCGCAACAGTGGTATTCTTGAAATCGGCATTGATGTCTTCCATATCATAAATCATGTCGTAGGGCACGCCAGCCTCAGCCAGCAGTACATTCATGTGCCCGGGCATGCGCCCTGCAACCGGATGGATTGCGAATTTGACCGACACGCCGCGCTCCGTCAGCAACTGCGTCAGTTCCCAGATTTTGTGCTGCGCCTGGGCGACCGCCATGCCGTAACCGGGAATGATGATGACCTGACTGGCAAAGGCCATCAGGATGCCAGCATCCTGTGCCTGAATTTCTTTCATCTCCCCTTGCTCACCGGACTCGACAGCCGGGCCTGAGCCAACGCCTGCGAAGAAGACGTTGCTGACTGAGCGGTTCATTGCCACCGCCATCAGGTGGGTGAGGAGACTGCCTGCGGAACCTACAACGATACCGGCGATAATCATCGCAGCATTGCCCAATACATAGCCCTCAAAGCCGACTGCCAGACCAGTAAGCGCGTTGAACAGGGAAATGATGACCGGCATGTCTGCGCCACCAACGGGAATGGTGATGAAGATGCCAAGTACCAGTGCTAGCGCATAGAAGATGATGATGGTGTTCAGGTCGCCACCCATATAGATGGCAACTGCAAAACCAAGCAATACAACCGCCATTATCGCGTTGATAATGTGCTGACCCGGCAACAGGCTGCTGCGATTCAGGCGACCATCGAGTTTGGCCCAGGCGATTATGCTGCCGCTGAATGAGATGGTTCCGATAATGGCGCCAAGTATCCCCAATATCGCCACATCCGCACCGAGGATATCGACTACCGTCATGGTTTGCGAAGGATCGAGACGTGCCTCGGCATTCGCTTTCAGCAATTCCACTGCAGCGATAGTCGCCGCCGCACCGCCGCCCATGCCGTTATACATGGCAATCATCTGTGGCATGTCGGTCATCGCCACTTTCTTGCCGGTGACCCAGGCATAGCCGCCACCAATGGCGATGGCGATGATGATCAGAATGACATTGGTTGCGGCGTGTTCGCCGCCAATCACTTCTGGAACCGCAAATGTCACGACAGTGGCAAGTACCATGCCTGCGCCCGCCCACACAATACCGCGGCGCGCAGTGACGGGAGAGCTCATTTGCTTGAGCCCCAGAATGAACAACATCGCGGCCAGAAAATAGGACGCTTGTACAATCAATTCAACAGTATCCATTTAGCTGCTCTCCTTGCCGCTGTCTTTGTTGCTGGGTTTGAACATCTCCAGCATGCGTTCCGTGACAACATATCCGCCGACCGCATTGCCGGCGCCGAGCAGAACAGCGATAAATCCGATTGCCTGTTGAGCAGGTGTCTCAGCGATTCCGAGTGCAAACATCGCGCCTACCAGAACGATGCCGTGTACGAAATTTGAACCCGACATCAGTGGCGTGTGCAGAATGACGGGGACACGACTGATGATTTCGTAGCCGGTAAAGCCGGCCAGCATAAATATATAGAGTGCTGCGAGACCTTCGATCATGACCCGGCTCCTGTCAGTTGTTCACGGATTCCGGCGTGGTGGATTTCTCCGCCATGGGTAATCAGTGCATCGTTGATGATTTCGTCTTCCAGATTGATTGTGATCTCGCCATCCTTGATGAGCAGATCGAGAAAATTCAGCAGATTCTTCGCGTACAGTTCACTGGCATGATTGCCGAGCATGCTGGGCACATTGATCGGGCCGTGAATCTTGACCCCTTCATGCATAACTGTTTCTCCCGCTTTGGTGAGTTCGCAATTGCCCCCTGTTTCGGCAGCCAGATCCACGACAACGGAGCCGCCGCGCATGGCAGCGATCATTTCCGCTGAGAGTATGCGAGGCGCCGGACGGCCTGGAATCGCCGCCGTCGTGACAATAACGTCTGCTGCAGCCACGTGCTTGGCGAGAATGGCCTGTTGCTGGGCTTTCTCTTCGTCAGTCAGTTCACGGGCGTAACCGCCAGAGCCTTCAGCCTTGATCTCAATATCGACGAACTTGGCACCCAGCGACTCGACCTGTTCCTTCACAGCGGCGCGCACGTCGTAGCCCTCGACCATGGCGCCCAGGCGGCGAGCCGTGGCAATGGCTTGCAAGCCAGCGACACCCGCACCAATGATCAACACTTTGGATGGGCGCACTGTTCCTGCCGCGGTGGTCAGCATTGGAAAGAACTTGCCAAGCAAGTTGGCGGCGAGTAACACGGCTTTATACCCAGCGATAGAGGCCTGGGAAGACAGTGCATCCATAGCCTGGGCACGCGAAATGCGGGGAATCAATTCGACTGAGAATGCGCTTATGTTGCGCTTCGCCATAGCGGTAAATCGCTCGAGATCAGCGTGCGGGTTCATGAAACCGATAACAATGGCGCCTTCCTTGAGCGCTGCAATTTGATCTCCCGCAAGCGGATTGACGGTGAGTACAATATCGGCGCTGCCTAACAGCTCGGCGCTATCGCCGATGATGCGCACCTCCTTGTAGTCCTCGTTTCTGAAGCCGATGGCCAGGCCAGCATCGCTTTGGACAGCGACATCAATGCCTGATTTGAGTAGTTTTCCGGCGGCATCCGGGACGAGTGCGACACGTTGCTCGTCGGCTCGAATCTCCTTCGGAATTGCGATTGTAATTGTCATGCTTACCTAGGTTCCTTGTCCGATGGCATGGAGCGGGGAGTATATACTGACAGCCCGGCAGATTAAACGAATGCGAGTGCAGGGATTTGCCTAAAAGTCTCGCAAATCGGGGCTTTCTGTGGTTTCGCCTCGGCTCAGGTTTTTGATAGAATCCTCGCCTTCCGCCGGGCAACGCCTGCCTTGCACCAACCAGTCTGAAAGACCAGGAATGATCATGAGCGCCACAGCGCAACCACGCCGTATCCAGTTGCTGGACACCACCTTGCGAGATGGTGAACAAACACAGGGCGTGTCTTTTTCGGCCAACGAGAAGATGAATATCGCCCGCGCCTTGCTGCAATCTCTCAAAGTAGATCGCATTGAGATTGCCTCGGCTTGTGTCTCTGATGGAGAAAAGGAAGCGGTTGCACGAATTACCGAGTGGGCAGCCGAGAACGGTCTGGTGGAGCGCATTGAAGTACTCGGCTTTGTCGATTACAAGCGCAGTGTGGACTGGATTCGCAGTGCAGGCTGTCGTGTGATCAACTTGCTGGCCAAAGGCAGCGAGAAGCATTGCCGCGAACAGTTGGGCAAGACGCTTGAGTCACACATCGAAGATATCGGTCGCACCGTTGAATATGCTCATGAGCAGGGCCTGCGTGTGAACATGTATCTGGAGGATTGGTCAAACGGATATCGCGATAGTCGCGATTATGTCTATGGCTTAATAGAAGGTACCCGGCACCTTGGAATCAGTCACTATCTGTTGCCGGACACGCTAGGCATGATGTCGCCAGCACAGGTGCGTGACTCATTGACTGACATGCAGGCAAAATTTCCTGATATCGAATTCGATTTTCATCCGCACAATGACTATGGCCTGGCGACTGCCAATGTATTGGCCGCGGTAGAGGCGGGAATTAACAATATTCACTGTACGATGAATTGTCTCGGTGAGCGGGCGGGTAATGCGTCGCTGGCTGAGGTTGCTGTGGCCTTGCGAGACATGCTGGGAGCCGAATTATCAATCGATGAGTCGCGAATCGGCATGTTGAGTCGCATGGTTGAGAACTTCTCTGGTAAATGGATCGCGGCGAATGCACCAATCGTCGGTGCCGATGTGTTCACACAGACGGCCGGTATCCATGCCGATGGTGATCTCAAAGGAGACCTCTACAAGACACGCCTGAGTCCGGAGCGCTTCGCGCGTAAACATACCTATGCGCTGGGCAAGATGAGCGGCAAGGCCTCGTTGAAAAACAATCTCGATGAGATGGGTATCAGCTTGTCGGCAGAGGATCAGGCAAAGGTGTTGGAGCGCATCGTCAAGCTGGGCGATTCCAAACATGTGATTACCTCGGAAGACCTGCCGTTCATTATCGCTGATGTGATGGAGAGTCGTGAGTATCACCACATCACCTTGCTCAATTGCTACATCAATACCGGATTGAATGTTGAGAGTACCGCCAGTGTGCGCGTAAATTTGCGAGGCAAGGAGTATCAGGGCTCGGGCTCCGGTAACGGTGGCTTCGATGCCTTCATGGACGCGATTGCGCGGATCCTGAAGAAGAAACATGTGCTGATGCCTGATCTTCTGGACTACGAGGTACATATCCCGCGCGGCGGTCAAACCAGCGCGCTGACTGAATGTATCATCACCTGGGCAGGCGAAGAGCGTGAGTTCAAAACCCGTGGCGTCGACGCCAATCAGGTGTTAGCGGCGGTCAAGGCAACGATGCGCATGATCAATATTCGCTTGCAGGCTGAGCAGAGCTAGTTGCTTACTCAGGTGTGAGATCTGCCAAGCGCACGCTGAGGAAGCGAAAAAACCAACAAAAAGGGCGTCCAATTGGACGCCCTTTTTGTTGCAGAAAATTCAGAATCAGCTGTTGCTCAATGCATTGACAACCCTGTCGCCAAAGTCCGAGGTGCTGATCAAATTGACGTCGGAACCGGGGCGGGACAGATCAGGTGTGCTGTAACCATCAGCGAACACACTCTGCATGGCGTGCCAGACTTTGCGGGCTTCGTCGTTCATGTTGAAGCTCATCTCCAGCATCATCGCGACAGAACCAATCATGGAATAGGGATTGGCGATGCCCTGTCCAGCGATGTCAGGTGCCGAACCGTGGGAGGGTTCATAGTAAGCCTTCTCTGGCCCCATGCAGGCTGAAGGCATCAAACCCAGTGAACCCAGAATGCCACCGCCCTGATCACTCAGGATATCGCCGAACATGTTTTCCATGACCATTACATCGAACTGGCCAGGATTGAGGCACAAATAGGTGGCGGCTGCATCGACGAGGATGTGTTTCACCTCTACTTCAGGGAAATCCTTGCCGACTTCTTCCATCACTTCGTTCCACAACACACTGGATTTCAATACATTGCTCTTGTGGATGTTGTGCAAAACTTTCTTGCGCTTGCTCGCCGTTTCAAACGCCACTTTGGCGATGCGGGCTATCTGATCTTCATCGTATTCCAGGCTTTCATTTACGTAGCGTTTGCCTTCTGCATTGACGCCAGTTTCCTTGTTGCCGAAGTAGAGGCCGCCGACCAACTCACGAATAATAATGAAATCAATGCCGTCGCCGATGATCTCGGGTTTTAGTGGTGAGAAGTGAGCAATGCCTTTGGGCAGATACACCGGGCGGAAATTCGCGAATGTGTCGTAGCGACGACGCAGTGGCAGTAGTGCGCCACGCTCGGGTTGCTCATCGACCGGAATTTTTTTCGATTCTTCGTGGCTAAGGCCAATCGGGCCCTTGAGGATCGCGTCCGCTTCATCGCAGATAGCCTTGGTCTCCTCCGGAAAGGACTGGCCGTGGCTGAAATAGGCGCTGGCCCCGAAAGGTGCGCGCAGCAGTTCGAATTTGGTGTTGTTGCGCTCACCAGCCAATTCCAGAATTTTGACTGCTTCGGTCATGATTTCCGGGCCGATGCCATCACCGTCCAGAATCGCAATTTTGTATGTCGACATGGGTTCCTCTAATGCCTGGTTGCTTGCAGGTGTGTTGTCGCCGCGGAAAGACAGGGCTGACAGGGTGCAAACAGTGCGTGAGTTTTGTTTCGGGTATTAAGTTCGGGTATTTAGAAAGGCGCGTAATTTAGCACGCGATCGCAACCGTTAACAGGCCCAGCCTGTCACAAACAGTGCCGTGCTGCCGGATAGAAGGGTTCGTAGCTTGAGGAATTTCCGCTCGGATTGGGTTTGGCTAACCCAATGCCTGAATCACAATGGAGACCTGGCGGATGAAAATGACGGTGAGGATAATGACAATCGTATAAACAACACCATCGCCCAATTCCAGACCGAAAAACGTCTTGGCGTTTTCCTTCTCGGTTGGAGAAGATTTCTGCGGTGAATTGTCCTCAAATCCCATTACAAGCTCCTGCACAGAATAATAGTTGCCCGGGGCGCCGATAATGGCACCCTTCGGACACTCTATCGGCAATTTCTTATATAGCTCAATGATTTTGAGCACTGATAATGCAGATTCAACTGTCCGGAGTTGCGTGAACTCCGTCAACCCCCTGTTTGAGTGGTACCAGCGGGCGGACTCGAACCGCCACGCCCGTGAAGGCAATGGATTTTGAATTATTTGAGTCTCTTTTTGAAGAAGTTTTAATAAGCTTTAATAACAATAAGTTATCGTACTTTTTGGCCCTTCACTCTTTGAAGATATTTGCAGTGTAGGCAAGGTTTTTGAAATAATCGACCTACACCGCGCCTACCGTGGACACCAATAATTCGGGCAGGACGCAAAATAACCACATCCATGGAGCCCTGCCTACATGCCTACATTAAGGCTAACCAACTTGAAAGTAGGCGCAATTGTATCGCCAAAGCCCGAAAACGGAAAAGCCACTCAGGTCTTTTATCGTGACGATCAGTTACAGGGCTTTGGGCTGCGCGTGACCAGTCAGGGCGCGAAGTCCTATTTCGTTGAGAAGCGGGTACTCGGCAAGAACAAGCGCATCACCATCGGCAAGCACGGCCAGATCACCCCAGTTCAGGCACGCAAGGAAGCTCAGCGGTTATTGGGCGAGATGACCATGGGCAAAGACCCACTCCTTGAGAAACGCAAAGCTGCGCTCAAGGGCACGACTCTGAGCAAAGCCTTTGCCGACTATCTCAGCGCCCGAAAAGACCTCAAATCCAATACTGTGCATGACTACAAGGTGTCGATAGAGAAATCTTTGGCCGATTGGCTTGACGTGCCGTTGACCGCTATTGACAAAGACATGATCGAGAGGCGACACAGCCAACTCGGCAAGCGGAGCCCAGCCCGGGCCAATAACACCATGCGAGTGCTCCGGGCGATCTTCAATTACGCGATGGACAAGTACGAGGACAATCAAGGCGCACCGCTCATTGCCTTCAATCCCATAGATCGGCTCAGCAAGAACCGGGGCTGGTACAAGGTCGAGCGCCGCAGAACGCTACTTAAACCCCATGAGCTCAAGCCATGGTATGAGGCGACTCTGAAGCTCAATCAGGAGACAACCCGGGACTATCTGCATTTCCTCCTGTTCACGGGTCTGAGGCGCTCTGAGGCGACGAAGTTGACCTGGCATGACGTAGACATGACCGAGAGAACCTTTGTCATACCGGACACCAAGAACAAAGAGCCCCATCACTTGCCTATGTCTGACTTCATCTGGGAGCTCCTGAATCGGCGCGAGGCGCAATCTGAGAGTGAGTGGGTATTTCCCTCACCCTTGCGGGATGGGCCGTTGAAAGAGCCTAGAACGGCGGTCGCCAAGGTGACTGAGCATTGCGGCATTGCATTCCAACTCCACGATCTGCGCCGGACCTTCATCACTATTGCCGAAAGCCTCGATATTCCAGCCTATGCACTCAAGCGCCTGCTCAATCACAAGTTTTCCAATGACGTGACAGCGGGGTACATTGTGCCCAACACGGAACGGCTCCGAGCCCCTATGCAGCTGATAGCGGATTTCATCAAAGGAAAAATAACGAATGATTAGGTATCTGGATGCTTTTGCAGACTTCAATCCTCTGGAAGAGAGGATTCCACCTGACGACAAGTTGTTCTGGAAAATCCACTATATCCATCAACAGTCGATGGGATTCATTCCCGATGAATTCACGGTAACGAATCTAAATGCTGGCCTTGAAATCCTCTATCAGCTCAAATCGACCAATCCTATTTGGCATGTTCAGATAGAAGCCCTCAAAAAGCTGGAAGGAACACGAGAAGCGGAAGGAGGGGTGTCATCTACGCCACCGTATGAACACTTTGTAAGAACGAGCTTTGTCGAGCAGCCCGTGCTGAGTGATGGTACTCCCTACAAGTGGTCGTGGCTTTTTGCTGTAGGTGCTTTGGCTTGCATTAGCGATTATGTCTGGATGTTCAGGAGCAACGCAGATAAACCCACAATAATTGGAGAAGAAGCTAAACCTCTTGAATTAACGGGATTGGAATGGATCGATATAGAAGATTTGTTACTGCAAGGCACTGAATATCTCGGATATGCCAGACTTTTCTTGGAGCGCGAGAACCCAAGCCCGGCAGAATTGGAGCGAAGGGAAAAAATCAGTAAGACCAAGTTAGATAACTATCATGATGTCAAGGAAGCCGTGATCGTAGAACGTCGAAAGCTGCCTCGTGAAATGCCTAAACTAACCGCCGCTAAAGCTATATACAAAACTCTCCCCGAGAAATTACGTCTTAAATTGACTGCTGAACCTCCGTATTCAACGATAAATACATGGCTTCGCCAGCTAGAAAACAACCAGCTCTCCGGCCAAGAAAACCTTCCTACTTTGTGGAAAGAGTAGGATCACTTATCTCATCCTACAATGAGCTGTTTGGTCCTGTGATCTGATATTTGATCAGTTTTTAACAAGGCTCACTTAAACGATATTTCAATCCGTCAACACTACGGCGGAGAATATCGTGAAACTGATTAATACAAAGCAAGCAGCTGAATATCTAGGTGTAAGTTCTGCATTTCTCGAAAGGGACCGATGGGCAGGAGCCCAAGTTCCGTTTGTCAAAATTGGTACCCGGTCGGTCCGGTACCGTATCAGTGATCTTGAAACCTATATAGAAAGTAAGGTGCGAGCATCGACTTCGGAGGCAGCGTAATGTTTCCTGCGATACTGCTCGATTTCGGTCTGTGTAAACCTATAGGTCTACTAGATTGGCTTTTCCACGCTTCTGCAATTGAAGTGACCGGATACCGTGTAAACCGCGTACTTTCTCGGTCTAAGCCGATTCTGTCCCTCGGTTCCTTAGACCGGTACCGTGACCTACCCCCGGTTCGGTACCAGTACAGAGCCCGGGAATCCCGGAGAGTGAACCGGTACCAAAATTTCGAGAGAACCGCGTACTTACTCGGTTCGGAACCGGAACCCCGGGGACCCGGACCCAAATCCATCTTCAATGCATGCACTGGCGTTCAGCCACTAAGGAACCGGGGCCCCCCGGTCCTTTCTATTGTTCACTCCTAATATCTGACTCTCATTCCATCCTGAGCGCGGGCCCAATCCATGCAAAATTCCACTTTTTCCCAAAAGCCATTCCGTTATGCCGACGGTTTAACCTTGGACCAATTCGAACGCCTGAAATCTGAGACTGGAAAAGCGCTTAGCGAAGCTGAGCGCTATAGGCTAGTCAAGACGTCCAAAAGTCCGACAGCCCAAAAACCGCCGAATGAGGCCGAAACTGATCCTCTGTTCGAGCCCATCCTCGAATTGGATGGGCTGGTGCCAGTATTCGAAGCAGAGACCAAAGGCCCGGGTCGATACACGGTGATTCAGTACCGGGAGTGGTCAGAAGAATATCGGTTGTTTACTCGGGTAGAAACGTTGGCGCAACAGCCGCCTTTAAACGATGGTCCCCGGTTCAGTGAAGTGCTGTCAGACCGGGCAGTTCGAAAAATTACTGAATCTTGCTACTACATGGCGAAGCACAAGGGCGGCTACAAAACCTTCGTTACTGGAACTTTCTCAAATGAAGTTCGATCACGTATAGCAGAAGGTGAGACCACAATACAGCGTGAAGTGTCACGGACCATGGATGGCCTTCAAAAGATGTACCAAAGGGGCTGGACGCGCGAGGATGGTGAGCGGATCGACGGGCACGATGACAGCTTAGCTTACTGCTGGGTCGTAGAAGTGCCTAAAAACGAGCAAGGAGAAGATAACCCCCACGTCCACATAATGATGAATTGGAAAGTTCCATACGATCTCTTCACGGAGTG
>JASBUV010000214.1 GCA_030147705.1 Gammaproteobacteria bacterium | reverse complement strand
GCAATCTCTATGAGTCACCAATACCTGCTTCTCTGCAGGTTGGAAATGGCTACGGAAAACTGATCGGCGCGACCCAGATTCGTGAGCTCGGAGAAATAGAAACTCCGATACTCCTGACCTGCACCTTGTGTGTGTGGAGCGCAGCGAACGCGCTGAAGGAATGGGTTTATGAAACGATGGACGTTGGAGAAAATACAATAAACCCGGTGGTCGGTGAGACTAACGATGGCCGGGTGAACAATATGTGGGCAGATCCTGTCCAGCGAGCGGAAGTCTATGCGGCGCTGAACAATGCAAACTCTGGCCCGGTTCAGGAAGGCTCGGTTGGTGCCGGGACTGGAACCCAGGCATTCGGCTGGAAAGGCGGCATCGGCACAGCATCACGACAACTTCCGGAAGCGATCGGCAGCTACACAGTAGGCGTGCTCGTACAAACCAATTATGGCGGCATCATGTCCATCAATGGCGCACCGGTCGGCCGTGAGCTGAACAACTATCCGTATCGCTTCTTGCTCGCCCCAGCGGACGATGGCGATCAGGATGATGGATCAATCATGATCGTCATCGCAACCGATGCACCACTGACTCCACGCAATCTGGATCGTCTCGGCATGCGCGCCATAATGGGACTCGGGCGCACCGGTTCCTATGCCAGCAATGGCTCGGGCGATTATGTCATCTCATTCTCAACCCATCCTGACGTGCGCAAACCGCGCTTCAGCGCTGAGCCCTTACTCACTCCGGAGCTCAGCAACGGCTCCATGTCAGCTCTCTTTGCGGCAGTCGCGGAAGCGACGGAAGAGGCAGTCTACAATGCCATCTTCAAAGCCACCTCCATAAGTAGCAGCAGAGGAGAGCTCAATGCAGTACCGCTTGATGAGCTGCTCGCCATACTACGAGAATACCGGGTTCTGAATTGGAACGACTCTCTCCCGCATAGCCGCTAGGTTGCAGGGAATATGGCGATTTCAGGGGCAAAGCAGCAGTGATTTGGACAGACGGCCAACCATGCTATGCTCTCGTAGTACTCGAAAATCGGTAGGTATAAAAGGTATACGACGTTCAATAGCAGATTAAACAACAATAAAAAGTCACATACGCTACCCAGACCAAAAATTATAAGTGAGTGTAAAAATGTCGACGTTCAAGCTCTTGCAGCCAACCAGTCTCCCTATAACCTCTATTCCCCGAACCGGCAGTCTGCTTGCTGCGACACTGCCCATGACACAGTTGAATGCATCACTGCAGCAGGTGGACACAAGGGTATAGATGAAACTCGTGATGAACACATTATCAACCAGCCGAAGCAACGATAGCGTCGGTCAACAAAATCCGCTTGCAAGAATGGTGACGCTCACTGTTGCTTGCTTGCTCGGCATATTTGCCATTACATCTGCCAGCGCCCAGTCGGGCATACAGGACGAGCGTGTAGTTCATTTGCTGCAAGAGCCTCGCCATCGCACCGTGAAACAGGACGGCGGTGTGTTCCTGCTCGATGTGCAGATCAATCCCGGCGATACGTCATTCGCACATACACACAACCAGGCTATTCTGCTCACGTATATTTCCGATGCTGAAGGCCCCCGTCACGGGGAAGTTCTGGCACGTACAGAATACGCCAGCAAGCCACTTACTCATGTGGTGAATAACCCGGGCCCGAACTTGCTGCACATCATGGCGATGGTGAATGACAACCCGGCTGTTCCGAGCAATTTCGAGGACTCCCCAACTGGCTTGCTGCAAGAGCCCCAGATTGAAAACCTCTGGTTCCGATCCTACCAACTGGAACTACAGCCTGGAGAGTCAACTCGCCTGATCACCCATCAGAACCCTGCTGCCATCATCCTCGGCAGCGGCGATCGCTTGCATGTCACTCGAGAGGATGGCATCACCGATGAACTCGCGAAACCTGGCGCCTGGGCCTGGCGCTCGGCAGGCTCGGGTTACCTGGTAAGAAATGAAGGCAGCTCCCCTTGCACCGTCGTTATCAACGAGAGCCGCAGACGCAGAAACTGATCTGCCTTTAACGCAAATCTTAAGACATAAAAAAACCCGATCGCTGCAACAGCGATCGGGTTTGTCGTATCTACAGACTACTTAGTGGGCGCCGCCACCAGTATCCTGCGCTGCGGGTAATGCCACCGCAGTCAAAGAACTGCCTGACTGAAGCATGATGTACTGGTGTCCATCATGGACCCAGGAGCTCATGCCATAGCCATTGCGCTTCTCCAGCTCGAGCGAACCGACCGTATTGCCGTTGGACTTGTCTACAGCCCAGAGCATGGGAGTGCCATCTGAAGCCACATCGGAGTAAACCAGAAGATTCTTGGTAACTACCATGGGCACCAGAGCTCCAGTACCGGTATTGCCGTATTCACTCTCAGGAACACCGGCGCGCTCAAAGGCTGCCTTGTAGCGCTGTGGCGTTTCGCCAGTCGGGATCATCCACAAGTGCTCTCCGGTATTGATGTCGATAGCGGTAATGCGGCTATAAGGCGGCTTGAACAAAGGAATGCCCGCTGGGTGAATCGGCGGACGCGCCGTAGCGCCTGGTACACCGTTGGCATACTGAGCTGTGGTGGATCCAGTCGAGTTCGGGAACAGCAAGTCGGCTTCCTCACCCGGGATAACACGCAGGGCAAAGCAGGAAGTATGCGAAGTCACAAACACGACGCCAGTTGTTGGATCAGCAGCTGCCGGTCCGTTGATATTGGCACCACCGGCACCTCCAGGACAGTTCATCGCAGCGTACTTGCCCATCTCGTTTTCGGCGTGAATAGGCGGATTGAAGAGACCACCCATGGTGTAGTTCTCGAGTGCTTCTAGCGCCTGCGCACGCAGTTCCGGTGTGAAATCCACCAGATCATCCTCAGTCACACCCTGCATATCAAATGCAGCAGGTCGAGTAACATGGGGCTGGGTCGGAGAAAGCTTTTCGCCAGGAACAATAGAGGCTGGCACTGGAAGCTCCTCGATCGGCCACACGGGCTCACCCGTCAGACGATTCAAGACATACAACCAGGCTTGCTTGGTCGCCTGTGCAACTACTGGAATATCACGGCCGTCGACATTGACATCAAGAAGTATCGGGGCAGTCGGCGTATCAAAATTCCACACATCGTGGTGTACGAACTGATAGTGCCATGCTCTCTCACCGGTGCGCGTGTCCAGAGCGATCAGGCTGGTGCCGAACAGATTGTCACCTGGCCGGAAGCCGCCGTAGTAATCGATAGTTGGCGGATTAGTGGGTACGAATACCAGATTGTTTGCGGGGTCCGCTGACAGAGGTGCCCAGGATGACACATCGCCAGTCCATTCCCAGGCATCGTTCTCCCAGGTTTCATGACCGTATTCGCCCGGCTGAGGAATGACATTGAATTTCCACATGAATTCGCCGGTATTCTTGTTATAGGCAAGAATGTCGCCAGGCACGTTTTCAATCCGAGCCTGATGATAGCCCTGCTCCGCGGAGTTTCCGACCACGATCGTGTCGTTGACAACGATGGGTGGCGAGGAAGAAGTGATGTATCCGACTTCCAGCGGCAGCCCCTCATACGGGTCATAAGGATGCCCGAGGTCTTTCAGCAAATCGACAACTCCGGATTTCGGAAAGCTGTCGATACCGACTGGTGTGCCCCAATTTTCAATGGGAACACCGGTTTTGGCGTCCAGCGCGGTTAGGAAAAACCCAGGCGAGACAATGTAAACAACACCCCGTCCGTCGATATAGTCGAACGCCACGCCCTTGCCATAGTCTGCGCGCATGGAGTATTCACTGCGAGGTGTGCTGGGTTCGCGATAAGACCAAACGGTTTCTCCGGTCTTGGGATCGATCGCGATCACATGTCGGTTATAGCCTGCGACGGTATAAAGCAAACCATCAATGTACGAAGGGGTTGAGCGACCGCTGACGGCGCCAAAACTGGCTCCATCCCATTCCCAGGCCACTTCCAATTCTTCGAAATTGTCAGCAGAGATCTCTGCCGCAGGTGAATAGCGCGTATGCGCATAGTCGCTGCCCAATGTGTACCACTCGATATCGTCCTGAGCGGTTACGCTGCCTGCCAGCATGGTGGTCAGCAGACTAAGGAAAGCGATATAAACCTTCCTTAATTCAAGAACTTGCATTTACTTCTCCTTTTACTTGGTTGCAGGGGGAGGGTTTCAGACCAGCCGCCCTGGCGGGCTCATGCGATTCACAGGTACAACAGTGCCCAACTCTTGGATTATCCAGTTTTTGGCGCTAATTCCTAGCAGGATCGCGTGCAGACAACTCCGAATTCCTTCTCCTGAGCCGCCCCTTGTTTCGCCCCCTAAGTGCTTTGTCAGCCAATCAATTCCTTTGCTATAGTCTCGACAGGAGCCGCGACCCGTCTGGCTCGTTGACTCATGATCGGCTCCAGAAACAGCATAACGCAGAAAGAAAATCTCCATAAATAACATCACGTTGTAAACTGCCATCCAAAACAAGAGGTTCGCCAAAATGACCCGAATGATGACCAGCCAAGCGCTGCGATGCATGATAATCGCCCTGCTCTGTGCACTGCCCGCCGCGCTCATCGCGCAAGACAACAGCGCCGGCAGATACCGACCTGAAGGCCGGGAAATCGGCCGCGCAGCGTCTCAGGAATTGGGCGAGAGGCTCTTCGAAGTCCGCACCTACGAGCCAGACACCAACGAAACTGCCTTTGCAGGCGCCACGATCTTTTATCCGCTGACGCTCAGCTTTGATGCACCGATGGGTGGTGTGGTTATGGTGCCTGGTTTTCGCGCCAGCCAGCAGAATTACGAGTGGTGGGGCCCGGCGCTGGCGTCTTTGGGTTATGCAGTCATGATTCTCGACACCAACACGCCGACAGATGGCCTCGATGCGCGCAAGAACGCATTGATCGCCGGTGTAAATTTCCTGAAAGCCCAGAACAGCAATGATGCAAGCCCACTCAGCGGAAAAATTGATACCAGCCGCATGGCGATCATGGGGCACAGCATGGGAGGAGGCGCAGCACTCGCGGCAGCCGCCGAGATTGGAGAGGCAGTACAGGCAGTAATTCCACTGTCTCCCTATTGCTGCGAGCCGGGTGGCCAATTCAGTGCCGACTACAGCTCTCTGAACACACCTACCCTGATCATCGCCAGCGCAACTGACGATATTGCACCACCAGCTGAGCATGCCCGCCTGCTGTACGATGCGATTGGTGGCCCTAACAAAGTCTATATGGAATTCGCGGAAGGCGACCACATGATTGTTGCCAATGGCGGACCTGACCTGCCTACCATCGGCAAATTTGCTCTGGCCTTTCTGAAAGTTCATCTGGATGGCAAGGCCAATCTCAGTGACTTCGTCAGCAATCCGGCGGACAACTATCGCAGCAAGTTTTCAACCTACGATGCGCCCTGAGTGACGCTGTTTCTACATTCAAGCCGCATTGGCGCGGCTTGAATGTTTACGCTGACTGTTTAGCGGATCTGGTGCCCGGCTGCGTTCTTGTTCAATGCTGCCAACTTGTGCATTTCCCTCAATTTGGCGTATTTCATGAAATTGTAATAGGCGGCGTTCATTGCCGTCATCAAACCTCCGACACCGTCGAGGAAATGTCCCTTCAGTAAATACACCTGAACAAACGTGAGTGGAAAAATGAGGCTTACCGTTATCACAGAAGCCTTGTGCCCCTTCTCAAACTTGTCTTCGGCTTTTGCCTGACTGTATTTGTTCGCCTTGTGCACGCGCTGTGTGAAGGTCAGATTTTCATTGTGGATAATGGTCGCGTCTGTTCGCGCTATCTTGCCGGTGATACTGATGCTCTCGTGCACCCGACGTGGCTCATAGTGACCGCAGGACTTTCTGAACAATCTGATCAATCTGTCGTCACCGCCAAAGTGTCGCGGTTTACGTCCCCAACGGTAAAGTGTGCGATTTGACTCCAGCGCGTCTGCCTCATCCGCAGTGACAGTTTCCCGCACAACATCCAGATAAGCATCGCTCAATATTTCATCAGCATCGACATTCAACACCCAATCGTTGCTACAGAGATTTAGTGCATGGGCCTTCTGCTCACTAAAGCCTGGCCACTCATTGAAGGATACTTTGGTGTTGGGATAACTTTCTGCGATTGCCACTGTGGCATCGCTACTTCCGCTGTCTACAACAACGACCTCGTCGAACTCAACAAGCCGGTCCAGACAGGCTCCTATATTGTCCTGCTCATTTAGCGTAATGATGTACGCGCTCACGGGAATGGAGCTACTCATTGTCAGATGACGCCTCTTTGTTCAGATCTTCAGATAGCTTCGCTGAGGTAATATCGGCAATGGTCGTCAACACATGTTCGGCCCCCAGCGAAGTCAGGCAGCGGTATGCAAAATCGCAATGCCAGGCATCGCACTGCTCACCGCAGCCCTGCGTGCCTCTCAGCACCCTGCTATTGTCTCCCAATGGAGCCCAGATTGCTTCAATACTGGGTCCGAATAATGCCAGCACGGGGATACCAGTACTGGCAGCCAGATGCATCGGGCCGCTATCGCTGCCCACGAAGCAATCACAATGGCTTAGCAAAACGGCCAGTTCGAGAAAATCCAGCCGATCGCAGAAGCTGATCGCTGTTGATTCAGGCAGTGCCGCCATCACCTCGGCAATAATTCTACTGTCACTTTCGCCAGCTCCGACCCAAACGACCTGCCAGCCCGCTTGCTCCAGCCCCGCCACCAGATTCACGAAGTAATCAGTCGGCCAAAGCTTGTAGGCCACGCTCGCTCCGGCGTGAATCGCAATGATGCGCTTCTGTCCAGCCGCGGCCAACTCGCTCACAATTTTATTATTGAGGTCAGGATCAATCTTAAAATGGAGATGGCTCGGTGGCACAGCGGAAGTATCGATAAAGTCTGCGAGCACTTTGCCAAAAGCGTTATAGCGGTGTTGGTAGTAATCCAGCGTCAATACGTCGGTATAGAACTGCTCTGCTCGCTTCCCCGCGGGCCCAATGCGACGACGACAGCCACTCAAGCGGGATAGTACTCCGGTGAATCGTTCGCCTTCGAGATCGATCAGTGTGGCTCGCTTGTCTTGCCGTAAGCGGCGCAGAAATCCCCAGTAGTGCCGCAAGCGCGAGAAAAATGGTTGAGTGCTGGCCAATTGCTGACGTGGATAGAGGAGCATTTGAGTGTCGGCTGGTACAACTGCTCGGGTAATCGCTGCAAAGCGACTATCGATCACGAGCAATGCCTTGGGATGTGCCTGCAGCACTGTGCACACCCAGGGTAATCCGAGAATGAAATTACCGAGATAGTGTGTGGGGAAAAGCAGAATCGGCGGAGGATTATTCACAGCAGAAGAGTCTATTCGAAGTCAGTTATTAAACAAGTTTGATGACACAGCGACGAGTATCGATTCTCTCCGTCACTGCAGCTCATATGCCCTCATCAAGGGCATTGACTGACAAATTGTCATGATTTGGTCCCAAATATCAGCAAATCTGACGAAATGTGACCGTAACCACAGGAATTTCCAACAATTTGTCACAGAATGACGGTGCTGCTGCCGTTATAATTAGCATCGCATTATAGCTATTGGTTGCTATTTGTTTTTTTTCTGAATTGTTTTAATTTTTTCATAAGTCCCGTCCCATTTGGACAGGCACACATTGCTAGCTAATCATGACTAAATATTTTCGCTCGAGTTCCAATCTCGGGACATCTCTTGGATTGAGTCTTGGATTGACTCTCAGCTCACTCGCTCCGCTTACGGCCATCGCACAGAGTGAGGACGAGATTACCACCGGAGAAGACAGCGCCTCTACAGTTGTTTACGAGGCAAACTACTTTTCCGAATTCTACCCTGTTTCTGCTAACGACATGCTGAACCGGATTCCTGGCATTGGCCTCGCTCTGCGTGGCGGTGGCAATGGTCGTGGACTCGGCTCTGGCGCGGGTGAAGTGTTGATCAACGGTCAGCGCATGTCTGG
>JASBUV010000211.1 GCA_030147705.1 Gammaproteobacteria bacterium | reverse complement strand
TCAGATTCAGGCGGCGGGTTCCTCTACAGCTCCGCCTGCATTGACTGAGCAAACGTCGAATTTCGGGCCCATGAGCCGCGAGATGAAGGACAACGAGATCCAGGCTTTCGAATCACGTTTCGGCTACAAGCCAACGGCTGTTCCCGTTGCCATCGATGCATTGGCGGTCTATGTCCACAAAGACAATCCAATTTCCGGCATGACCCTCGCTCAGGTCGATGCCATTTTCTCTTCCAACCAGCGCTGCGGCTATTCGGGCAGCATCGACAATTGGGGCCAGCTGGCGATGCGCGGCCCATGGGAGAGAAGAGATATCCAGCTCTTCGGTCGTAACTCGGTGTCCGGCACGTATGGCTACTTCAAGGATTCCGCGCTGTGTGGCGGTGATTTCAAGAACAGTGTGAACGAACAGCCAGGTTCCGCTTCAGTCGTGCAATCGGTCAGTACTTCGATAAACGGTATTGGCTACTCGGGTATCGGTTACCGCACCTCCAGCGTTCGGTCTGTGCCAATTGCGCGTAACGAAAATAGCGAGTACTTCGATGCTACTGCAGAAAACTCAGTAGCCGGTAACTACCCACTGGCGCGATTCCTGTACGTATACGTGAACAAGGCGCCGAATACACCGCTGTCGCCAATTGAGCGTGAATTCCTCAAACTCGTCCTCTCTGCACAGGGGCAGGAAATTGTTCTCAAAGACGGTTATATTCCGTTGCCAGGTCGAGTTGTAGATGCCACGATGCGCAGTCTGGGCCTATAAGCCACAGAATCTGCAAACAATGAATAAGCGAGAGGTTTGACTCACCAGAGTCAAACCTTTCTTTTTTGTCCGAAGGCGCGAAGCTTTCTGAATATCCGTGCTGGCACTGGCTGGCACTGTTAGCGCCGCCAGAGTGCCGCCAGTTATAAAACAATGCCTACTACGCAACAGCAGCAGGAATCACAGAACGGGGCCAACGCCAGAGCCGCTGTGAATCAGGAATTCGATCTGGCGTCCTCGCAACTTCAATTTCGCAGAAAGCTCAGGCACTTCATTGATGATGGCGCCAAGATCTTGATTGCCGCGGGCGGCATCAGCGTCATCGTGGCCATCATGCTGATCTTTTTCTATCTGTTCTATGAGGTTGCGCCTCTGTTCCAGTCTGCAACTGTTGATGAGTCGGCGAGCTATACGCTAGGGCATGACGACCAGTCTGCGCCCCTGCACCTGGCTATCGAAGAGCAGTCTGAAATAGGGATGCGGCTTTCCTCTCAAGGAGAAGCTTACTTCTTCCGGATAGAGAACGGAGAAGAGGTGGCCCGCGTTGCAGTTGAAATCCCGGCAGGCGCAAGCATCACCAGTTTTGCTCATGCGGCTGAAGAAAGCGGCATCTTTGCGCTGGGTCTGGACTCAGGGCAGGTAGTGGTCGCCCAATATGCCTATTCGACCCGCTACAGCGGTCCCAACAATGACCGGACAATCACCCCCAATATTGAATACCCCTATGGCGAAGATGCGCTGGACCTGGTCGCCAACGGTCCGGTAAACACCCTGGCAGTCAGCATCGACAATGATCGGCTGTTACTGGCCGGCAGCGGGCCGGGTAATGCGCTGGCCATGCTTCGGGTAAGCAAACAGACTGGCCTGTTCGCGGCTTTTGATCTCGGCGGCGCCAGCGCCAATATCGATACGCAGCGGGCGGATTTCGATCTCGTCGCACCGGGTGTCACCCGATTGCTCATCGATGGTGACCAGCTCTGGTTGTATGCGATCAACAATCGCGGTATCACCAGTCTGCTCGACATCCAACGCGCCTTCCGTGGCGAGGCAGAAGAATTCGAATTGACGGTGGCACTGACCGAAGGTGGAGCGCGTATTGTCGAGGCCAACTTGTTGCTCGGTGGTATCTCACTGCTGGTCGCCGATGATCGCGGGCAGGTGTCTCAGTTTTTCCCGGTTCGCAATCAGGATGGGCTGCGCTTCGAGAGAGTCCGTGAGTTCGCGGAATTGCCTGCTGCGCTGATTGATATCACACCCGAGCAACGGCGCAAGAATTTCCTCACTGCAGATGCCGAAGGCAATATCTCCATATTCAATGCAACGGCGCAGCGTGAAGTATTCCGCGAAAACCTGCTCGCCACAGCGGTTCGACAGATTGCAGTTTCTCCGCGTGGTGATGCGCTGCTGGCGGAAACAGCCGATGGCTCCATTTCTGTCTGGGATGTGCATAACGAGCATCCGGAAGTTTCCGTCTCTGCATTATGGCGCGAAGTCTGGTATGAGGGTTATTCGGAACCGGACTACATCTGGCAATCATCCTCGTCGGCCAATGATTTCGAGCCCAAGTACAGTTTGGTGCCATTGTCCTTTGGCACCTTGAAGGCAGCGTTCTATGCCATGTTGCTCGCCGCACCGCTGGCGATCTGCGGAGCAATCTTCACCGGCTATTTCATGGCTCCTGCCATGCGAAGAAAAGTGAAGCCGCTCATCGAACTCATGGAGGCGCTGCCAACTGTTGTTCTGGGTTTCCTCGCAGGATTGTGGCTGGCGCCGTTCGTGGAGAACAATCTGCTCGGTATCTTCAGCATACTGGTACTACTACCACTCAGCATTCTGCTGGCCAGCTTTGTCTGGTTACAGCTACCGAAATCGGTCCGGCACGCCATTCCGGAAGGCTGGGAAGCGGGCCTCTTGATTCCGGTCATCCTGCTGTTCACCTGGCTGTCTTTTGCAATGGCTGGACCGCTGGAGATCATGTTCTTCGAGGGCGATTTACGCTTCTGGATCACCAATGATCTCGGCGTCACCTACGATCAACGCAATGCGCTGGTGGTTGGCTTTGCAATGGGTTTTGCAGTAATTCCAACGATTTTTTCCATTGCGGAAGACGCAATTTTCACAGTTCCCAAACAATTAACCTATGGTTCTCTGGCGCTTGGCGCAACACCCTGGCAAAGCCTGTACCGTGTCGTACTGCCTACTGCGAGCCCGGGCATCTTCAGTGCCCTGATGATCGGAATGGGGCGAGCGGTGGGAGAGACCATGATTGTACTCATGGCCACAGGAAATACGCCCATCATGGATGTCAATATATTCGAAGGCATGCGCACGCTCGCCGCGAATATCGCCGTTGAAATTCCTGAGTCCGAGGTAGACAGCACGCATTACCGCATCCTGTTCCTGGCTGCGCTGGTGTTGTTCATGTTTACCTTTGTGGTGAATACCGTTGCAGAAGTTGTGCGACAAAGACTTCGTTCCAAATACAGCACGATATGATGGATAAGCTTACATACTGGTTTCGATCCGGCACGCCCTGGATCTGGTTCAATGCTGGCGCGGTTGCGATCAGTATCATCATGGTGATCGGCTTGCTTCTGCTGCTGACCGTGCGCGGCATGGGGCATTTCTGGCCTAGCGATGTCATGCGCGCAACCTACTCACCACCCAGCGATTACACTGATGACACCGCGACAGAAATCATCGCAGAGTTTGTCGAGAGCGAAATGATTCCGGTGGTGCAAATCACCAGCTCCGGCATTCCTGTTGATGAAGAGAAACCACTTTACCAGCGCAACCTGATGAAGCTGGGAAATCGCGATCTCACAGGTGGCGATTTCAGTTGGGTGCTCGATGATTATCTGACTGATCGTTCCTACCCCACTGGCATTATCGCGCTGGAGCGCCGTGAGTGGGGTAACTTCTATGGTTATCTGCTTGCCTTGCACGAAGGCGAAGAGCTGTTGGTTGAGAGCGACAACCCGAAAACTGCTGACGATCAACTCTGGGAGCAGTTTACGCAACGCCTCGATCGGGCTCTGTCGATCTATGACGAAATCTATGCCATCGAGAACGATGAGATCGGCGCAATCAACTACAACGTGGAACGCCTGCGACTTCTGGAGAGGCGCTACGAACTGAGCGGGCAGACTACGCCCGAAACCGAAGCCGAGATTGCCGCTGAGCGAGCTGAGCTCGATCAGGCCTATGAAGCATTGCAGAGCCAGCTAAATGATCTGTATACGGAAATCCAGCGTGACTCGGCGGTGTTTCTTGCTGCCAATGGTCAACAAACCGAGATCGAGTTTGCCGAGATAGTCAGGGCTTATCGCCCCAATGTACTCAGCATCTTCGGCAAAATCGCCGTGTATTTTGACAAGCTCGGTGAGTTCCTGACTGAAGCACCGCGCGAGGCGAATACAGAAGGCGGCATCTTCCCGGCCATCTTTGGCACTGTCTTGATGGTGTTGCTGATGAGCGTGTTTGTGACACCGTTCGGAGTCGTAGCCGCGGTGTATTTGCGCGAGTATGCAAAGCAGGGTCTCATCACCCGAACTATCCGCATCGCAGTGAACAATCTCGCGGGTGTGCCATCCATCGTCTACGGAGTATTCGGTCTCGGCTTCTTCATTTACATCATCGGTGGAGAAATCGATCAGCTGTTTTATCCGGAAGCATTGCCAGCCCCGACATTCGGAACAGGCGGGATGTTGTGGGCGTCGCTGACCCTGGCGCTACTGACTGTACCGGTAGTTATCGTGGCGACTGAAGAAGGCTTGGCCCGTATCCCTCGCAGCGTACGAGAGGGCAGTCTGGCGCTCGGCGCAACGAAATTTGAAACACTGTGGCGCGTGGTGTTGCCGATGGCCAGCCCCGCGATGATGACCGGCCTCATTCTGGCCGTTGCCAGAGCGGCAGGAGAGGTTGCCCCACTGATGCTGGTAGGCGTGGTAAAATTGGCCCCGTCGCTACCATTGGATGGCAATTATCCCTATTTGCATCTCGATCAGAAGTTCATGCATTTGGGATTTCACATTTACGATGTTGGCTTTCAAAGCCCCAATGTTGAAGCTGCCAGGCCATTGGTTTTCGCGACGGCTTTGCTCCTGGTGATTGTGATTGCCGCACTTAATCTGGCTGCAGTTGCACTACGCAACCATCTGCGCGAAAAATTCAAAGCGCTGGATTCACATTAATAGAGCAGAGTCTGATAATGAATGACTTGAACAGCGATCAATCGACACTTTCAGATATCGGGGAATCTTTGACTATGGAGTCAGGTGACGACCAATTGGACAACGAGCAAACCTGTCTTGAGGTAAATTCCCTCAATCTGTATTACGCCAAAGACAAGCGAGCACTAAAAGACATCAA
>JASBUV010000204.1 GCA_030147705.1 Gammaproteobacteria bacterium | reverse complement strand
ATATCCCCGCCTCTGCTCATCCCGTCACCGAACAGCGGCCAGCTTCTCGCCTGACCATTACTTGTTTCAGTTCGATCAAGCGGAATATCCTGCCGATGAATACGAGTGATGAAGTTCATGTCGCATTCAGGGGTAATCATTAACTCTCGTTCAAATCGGAGAGTATGTAACGCACTTACCCTGGTATCTGTAACCCGTAAAGATTCAGTTGCTTCGAAAACCACATCGCGTAGCCTCTCATCCTTGGCACAACTGAATTGTCGACCCTTCTCGATTTCCAGTCCTTTGCCGCCTTCCGCTACTCCGAAATTGACAACCACAGATTCCTGACTCTTCTTGCGGAAACGCGCTTTAAGAATATCATTGTAGTAATAATCAAGGTGGCGTGAGGTAAACGAATTGAGATTATCTTGTGCGTAACGGTAAAGCTTGAGAAACGTGATAAACAGACTGACCGCAGGATCATGGCTTTGAGTTTTCATCGAGAGCGGCAGCAAGTCCCGGCATAAGCGTTTTAGATGCTCAATAGCAGTGATGAATTCAAAAGTCGCCCGGTGCAGAACCTGAACTGGTGAGATTTCCGCAGCGTTTCTGAGTCCTTGACCAGATGACTGAGCACTGACGGCTACCGATTCATTCCACACATCCGCCAGCAGTTTTGTATCAATCTGCGCAAGCGCTCCCTGTTCGTCTGGGTCTGAGGTGATCAGCTGCTGGATCTTAAGCACTTCATAGCGCAATGTGCTACGAACAATATTTTCCAGATGCGCACTGAGATCTCTCGCGGGTGTTGAGCTCGATCGTTTGAGATCTGTAAGCCAGTTATTCCACTCCTGGATTAGCTGCCTAACCAGTTCGACTTGCGCTGCCAATCCTTCGTTTTTTGCGCGCTCCGCCTGAAAATGAAGCTGTCTCGTGTCCTTGTTAATGATAATCGCCATAATGGCGATTTCATTGGCGGCAAGAAAAGACCTCCAGTCTCCACTGGCATTCAGATTAGGACCGATATATTTGATCTGCGCCGCGAACTCCACACTCGCTGATAGCAGATCTTCGAAGCTCATCTCGTCGACATTGAAATAACCATCGACCAACGCAGGCAACAGGCGATCCCGTTGTTCTACTCCTCGTCGATTGGCTATGTTTCTACTGGTATTCATTTAAATATCCGGTATCTCAACTGTCGATTTGTGACATCAGATGCTGACATCGGTACCTTCCTGAATATAGAACGGATAAACGATGTTACTGCGCGTATTGATCGAACGAATCGTGTAGTCCAGATGAATATTGATCAGTCCATCGTAGAGCTGATCAACATCAATGCGAATATTGTCCAGGGTAATCCTCGACTCGAAGAACAGGAGCGCACGCTCAACAAGATCCTTGATCTCTGTTATGGTGCTCTCGTCAATATTTTCGAAAACCATCCCTTTGAGTCCACAGCCGAAACTGGGCTGCATGACTCGCTCGCCCGGGGACGTCGCGAGCAAGATCGCAATGCTCTCCTGAATATCCGCCTCAAGAGACACCATCTGCAATTCGAGCACACCATTGTTACGCTCGAATCTCGGCGGAAAACCCCAACCTTTTCCCAGGAATGAATTGTTCTGATCTTCGGACATGTTCTTTAGCGGACCTGGCCTAGCCTCCAATCATCACTGTTGGACAGCCCGCAACAATCGAACCGCCATGCGCTGTGGTATCTCCCATTCGCGCCGCTGGTTTACCACCAATGGTGACTGTTGATGAACCTTTGGCGATCGTGTCTGGCGGACCAACACAAACACAATTGTCGGTTACCACTGCTGCCGGCATCTTGCCAATCAATACCGTCGGAACACCTGGCCCCACAACTGGTCCACCCACATGCGGAATTGGAGGTACACCAGGGGTCTGCATTGGGCAGGTGTGCATGTCTGTTAATCTGGCTGCGGGCGGCATTGTGATTCCCTTGTCTTCCTGAATTTTGCTTGCGAGTTACGGCGCTTTTGAACAGTCGAACTATGCTAATTTAGTTAATCATTACCATGGTGCCCTTGATCGTAGTATTCCCACCTGCAGACACTTCAGCGGATGCACCACCCTTCGCGGTCATGCCAATATCCGCAGAGGCTTCGATGTTCAGACCGGAAGCCTTCAGGTCTGCCGATGAAGAGAGGGACATTTCACCGGTAGAAGTCAGCGCCATCTTGCCTGTAGCTGTGATCTTGATATCTTTCGGGCTCTCTATATTGATTCCCGAAGTGCTCAACTCCACTTTGTTGTCGGTCTGATCCTGAATGAGAATTGACTCATCCTGATCGGATACCACGATTTTATTTCCGGCTGGCGTAGTCACCGTGATGACCTTGTTCTCGTCATCAAACTCCAACTTGAGATTGCTGCGCGTAACAACTGCTTTAATGTTGTTCTCTGCAGCCAACTCGTATGGCGGAGCATGTTTGGCGCTGTACACACTCCCAAGAATGACTGGGTGTGCAGGGTCGTTGTTGAGATAGCCAAGTATTACTTCGTCCCCAATCTCCGGAATAAAAAATTCGCCAAATCCACTGGAAGCATAGAAGGTCGCGAGTCTTGCCCAGACACCCTGAGTCTCAGTTTGCAAGACAGGCACCTTGACCTGGATACGGTTCTGTTCTTCCGGGTCACCATCGAGCTTCATCACGATCCCGATGTGCAGCCCTTCAACTCCCGGAACCAGGCCAGCTGCGGGCGGCGCCGTCAGATCACGCCGCTCGGCAAACCATTGCGGGGACATGCCGAACTCAACATCGGTCGTCCAGTTACCATCAACTATTTCATGCGCGACTGCGCTGACAAATACATCCCCATTAAATCGCTCGCCAACGCCGGACAGCTCAATCAATGTTCCAGGCTTGGCTTTCGCTGAACCCTGAAACCGCATTCGCCCTCTTATTCGGGACAAGCCCGCCTTCACTTGTTGACTGTGCGCCCACTCTTTCAATGCAGAACTTTCCATGGTCACTGGCGTTTGCAATTGAAATGAACTGACCCCCAGCACTTCGGCCAGATCCGAACCAGACAGGTTTCCCTGACTATTGAGCGTTTCCACGCCGGCAACTTGCTCGACGACTTCATGAGTACTCGGGTCCCAACATGCTCCGGTGACTTGTGAGAACTGACTCCGCGCATCGATCTCTGCATGAAATTCCATGAGATCTATGCCATAGCCAACTGCGAGCACAGCTGAGGAGCTTGTATCTGGCGGAGCCACCGTGACTTTCGCATCATCTACGATCACAAGAGAACCATTGACCTCTGCTCTGGAAAGTAAAAAATCCCAGTCGGTGCAGTAGTACTGAACAAGTTCTGCGTGCTGTGTATCTGTCGCCGTGACATCTGCACTCAGCCCAGAGCAGTTTCCGATCAGCGTGCTGAACACATCGCTATCTTTCGAATCTACGTAATTGGCATTCTTGCGGCCAATCGTCATGGCCACAGCCTTGTCTCGACATTCGATCAATAAACGGGAGTAGTTTTCTCCCGTAATTTTCATGCTGTGCTTGACGACAATGCCTTCGAACAGGGTTTCTTCCTGATCCCTGTATCCAGCTGCAATCTTTATCTCTGTTCCAGGTTTGAAACTGTCTGCGTTACTGAGCGGAAAATCCTGACTGGGCATATCCCCATCAAGAACTACCAGTCTCGCTACCGGAATGACATTGACTGCTTTCTCAACCTGTACGTTGACAATCTGTACTGTGTCTTCCAGTTTGGTGCCATTGCTATAAACCGTTAGCTTGATGACCCCTTCGCTGTCTTTTTCGGGAGAGTCAGCCATAGATCAGGAAAGCGGCGGAAAATACAACTTTTGCCCAGGTTTGATATCGCGAAAATGTGCAATACCGTTTACCTCTGCAACTGCGAGATAGTAAGAAGAATCGTTGTAAACCCGGCTACAGAGCAGTGGCAAAGTGTCACCAGATTTCACTTCTACTACATGGGTCAGATCTGGCGAAGATCTGTTGGCCCGTAACGCCTCCTCTTCCTTGCTAACAAATCCCGTAAAAGCAAGATCGATCTCGGCCCGTAGCGGCTCACCACTAGGCTTGAACATCTTGTAATCAACCTTCATCGACGTCAGTCGGCCATAAAACAGGAAGCTGCCCCAGAGCAGTCGCACGTGGTTTGGTTCGTGATCTTCGCCATCGTATTTGTAGACAACATCCCGAAGCGAAGCTATCTGGTCTTTGACATCGGGCAGTGCAGCTCCTGCCGGCCCTGGCTCATTGACCACACCAGTACCATCCAGCATGATTTTGAAGTTGATCTTCTCTGGCCCAATAACGCTGAACTTGGATTCCGCCGACTGCTGCCCCAGAGCTTTGTCTTTATTGTAGGAAATCGCATATTCATGCTTATAGGAACCAGGGTTCAACATCACCTGAAAACTCGCGTCTTCAAGCGTTACGTTACCGCTTGCGTCTACATTGCAAGCGGTAATAGTGAGTTTCTTCTTGGTTCCGGAAGCAGTAAGCGCCATTATCTTTCTCGCGTCGTACTGAGTGACTCATGAACGAGCTGCTTGCATTCAGCAAGAAGTTCTTTCTTGAACGCATCCAGATCAATCTGTGGTTGGGCAAAATGCTGCGCGCTTTCACCACCGTCGTTCACAGTTGAATTGATGACCAGCTGTTTTACCTCGATAGCCATAGCTCAAGCTGTCCTGTTAACGTAGTTGTAGTTCAATTCGATTTTCTCTATCGCCAATTCGTTCTTGTCAGACTTGAATTCCTCAACCTGCCAATTGACAGGATAAGCATTGACAAACGACCAGGAGCGCAACGGGAGTCCGTGAGCATCCAGCAGTGAAACGTTGAGTTGTTGAGGCTGAATCCGCTCTACGAATCCGCCTTCAAGTACGCTGATGCACCATTTCACCAACGGTGAACTCATACTGGCTATGCCGCGCTTCAGCACCAACTTACTCGACTTGGCTCCTTTCGGTAGCTGGTAAACGAAGCGGTTCTCGCCTCCTTCGGTATAGGGATCAACCTGCATCTCCGTATTGATTCCAGACACTTCCAGAAACGATGTATCCGAGGGGAACAGAGCACCGAAAACACCCGACTTATTTTCGAATGACACACGAAAATAGAACGCCGGCGCCAGATAGTTCTGGCCCAGAAGACTACCTAAAGCACCGGCGGGATCGGACATCAGCGTTTACCTTTGACTCTAGCCGTTCTCGATCGTCAGCCCTTCGTGTGCAATCTCGATTGTCTCGATTGCCACTTCGTTGCCATCAGACTTAAGGTCAGTACCTGTGATCTTGGTTGGCCAGGCATTTGCCAGAGTCCATACCATGGTACCGTCGCCATTTTCATCCAGAAGACTGATAGTCACAGGCACACGTTTGATTGTGTTCATCTTGATTTCACTGAACCAATCCCAGAACTTGTTGTCGCCTGTATAGACACCCTTCTTCATAGTCACGTTGCCGGACTTCTTGATGCCTGGCATTTTGATCGTCGAGAATTCGGGGCTATCGCCCAGTCGATACTCGATCGGTTGAGATTCAACATCCAGACCAGAAACTTCCTGGAATGACATGACTTCAGTATCCCATTTAACCTGAAAATAAAACTTCGGTAAGGGCCATACGCTGGTTGATTGTGCTGCACCATCATCTGCCATAATCTTTCTCCGTTTTTACACTCGTTAATTCAGTTAGTTAAAGCAGCTTGCCTATCAAGACTTCTGCATCTGCTGCTGGAATGTTATTTCGATAAATTCAGCAGGTCTGATCAGCGCAACGTGCACTGTTACCCGCAGGATGCCTTCCAGAATATCTTCCGCTGTCATGGTTTCGCCGAGGCCAACCATCACTGAGAACGCGTCATCAGGGCTCGTTCCTGCCAGGCCGCCACGCTTCCAGATACCAGTCAGGAAGTTACGAATCATGCTCTTGATTGTGATCCAGGTGTTCGCTTCATTGTTGTCAAAGACATAGGCTTTCGCCGCAAGCCGGATGGATTCCTCCAGCATGATCATGGTGCGACGTACCTGAATGTAGCGCCAATCCAGACTGTTTCCGTCCAGAGTTCTTGCACCCCAAACCAATGTGCCTTCGCCGATAAAGCTACGGATCGCGTTAATCGATTTACCTTGTGGCGTAACGTTCAGATCCTGCTGATCATCATGCGAGATGGATACAGCCGGAGAGACCACGGCATTCAGACTGACATTGGCTGGTGCTTTCCAGACACCGCTGGAATTATCCACGCGTGTAAAAATACCAGCCATCGCTGCGCCGGGAGGCAGCAGGTTCAGCTTGTTTTTGGCTTCATCCATGATGATCTTGAAGGCCGCCGAATTTTGCTTGAGGCTCGACTGCAGCAAACGCATCTTCACAGGCGCCTCTGCTTTTTCGGTATCAGCGTCGCCGTCTCCGGTAACCCAGTCATCCGACTTCATTTTATCGAGCGAGTCGATTTGGGCCTGCATAACCTTTTCTTTGTCAGACTGCTTGTCCGCCGGAGAAAGGCGCATATCGGTAGCGATAATACTCTTCAGCACTGGCAGGCATTCCGGATCGAAGTTGCGATAGTCGATTTCGTTGTCCTGCACAATGGACGTGTTCACCCAGGGGTAATAGGCCATACCGAAATCGAGATTGTTGGTTCCCAGTTCATTGCGGAAATTGTCAATCGGGTCGCCCGCTGGGTCCTTGCGGTCGCGATAGCCGTCGTAGACATCCAGAATCGAGACGCGGTTTTTCATTTTGTCGCCACAGTGCAGCAGGCTTGCCTGTTGGACTGCAATCGCGTCCGCGCGCTCTGCGAGTCGGCAGATATCAGGAACTACAACCATGGTTGGCTCTTGTTCCTTGATCAGTGTCTCGATGCCAGCAGTCAGTTTCGCGGCGTCAATACTCTGATCTTCTTTGCCATAGGTGCCAACAGACACGATGTAGCATGGGCCACCACCATTGGAGAAGAACAGCTTCATGCTGTTGTAGAGCAGGTATTTACCCGCTGTTTGCTCGATCACATACTCCTTCATCTCAGCGTCGTCGCCGTCGCCCACAAGCTGAGTGAAATCAGCTTCATCGTCGTCGCCTGCTTCTTTGATAGCAAAAACAGGCTTCGAGCCCTGACCAAAGTAATTGTGATACTCAGCCATGGAGGAGATCTTCCAGGGCTTGTTAATCAGCGATTTGCCTTTGTTGTCAGCGCGCTGTGTGTAGCCAATAAAGGCCGGGACAGCAGTTGCAACTTCGACCACTGAGTTTGGAAATGCACTTTTCTCGACGATATACACGCCGGGGGTTTTCATAGGTGCGGCCATGATTTCTCACTCCTCCGATTAGAAATTTACGTATATTTCTGAAACAAATAATTCTTGATTGTCTACTGTTACTCTGTTGATGCGCTTCGACGAAGCCACCTGCAATCGGCTCACTAGAACCTTGGGACGATTGTTCTTCATGATCTGCAGTTGAAACTTGGGTTTCGCTCTGTCGACCAGAGGCATTGCCTGCCGCGACAAAAAAACTCGTGCAAATCTGCCATCCGCCAGTTGCTCTTCACCCAGATCATCAAAGTCTATTTCGCCTCTGACGTCCTTGATAAAAGCCCCTTCGCGATTGGCTTCCCCGACCAAAAAGTATTTCCAATGTGTCTCTCTGGCCTGAAATCTGATGTAGTAGTCGTTGTACGTAGTTACTGGAGCCGCAGTGAGCTGCTCAAGCTCGCCGGGTGTTATCTGAATACTGATCAGCCCTACACTGGGTTGCTTACGTGATTTCAGAGTGGAATGTCTGGCCATCGCCTGAGCGATAGCTCGGCGTTGCTCCACGTCATTGGCTGCAAGCAGTGTTTTGCCAGTTGGGTTTTTTTCAGTCTGAGCTGCGGTAAATAGCAGCGCTCGATCAGGTGAAAAGTGCAGCACACTATTGAATTGTTCGTTGAGTGCCGCCGCCGAGTTGAAGTTCTCCGCAAGATCGTCACTACTGACAAATTCGTTGCTGTGCAGGTACTTTTTGCCAATAAAACTTTTGTCAGTGTTATTGGAATCAAAGAACAGGGTTTTATTGCTGGCGAAACTTGATGCGTTGGTGAAGTTATGAAAACTCTCGGTCTCCGCATCACACTCGAAATTCAGTTTAAGTGGCTCATCGTTGTCGGCTGCATACACCTTCAGTGTGTCGAGATAGTCGGCGTCATAAAATACTGTGAGTCCATCCTGGCGCACGCGTGAAACCAGATTCGCATTGTTCATCAACTTCTCGGATTCTGGCGTCGGTTTGAGTGAAACACCGGGAAACTTGCCAGCACTGAAATAGTCATGCTCCAGGGCGATGTTAAACATAGGACGATACTGACCCATGCGCCTAACCTCCTACCGCAGATTCTGGCGTTGAACTGATGCTGACAGCCTGATCCCTGATGTCACCTGGATCTATGGCGACCATACGAACGCGATACAGAACTGACGGGTAGTATTTCCCACCCAGCACACCCCACAGATTGCTCAGGTCCTGAATCGACAGGTTTTCGATATCCAGCACCAGTTTGTCGATGCTGTCGTCCATATCAGGACAGTTAGAGTGATCGAACACAGGGCGACGTTGAAAGAATGCGATAGTCGCCGAGAGAAACTTCATTGATTCGAGGTAGTTATTCCCTCCGAAACAAATCGAGAACATCACATACAGATTGAGGTAGACCGGCTCATTGCCTTTGGCAGAGCGCGAAAACCCCGCTCCCCCCGCCATACCCTTGTTGTGCGAGAACGTCTCTCTTTCGATGTTAATCAGGCTAACCGCTACCTTGTTGTTCGCCTGCAGGGGAAGCGAACCGTCCTGCTCGACGGTATTGGCAACTGCCACGATGCTTTCTTCAAGCCTGAAAGTTTTCTTCAGTGACTCGTTGAGGTCATTGGCCAATGTCGTAATCGCAGCGTTGATCATCGTCGTCGGGAGCTGTATCAGCTAAGCGCCTGAGCTTGCTATGGTTTGTAGGATTTTTTCCGGCTTTGGCCGCCAGTTTCCGGTACTGAAGATTGCGTACGCCAAAGTCCGGACCCATTTTTATCCGATGCCACACCGTATCACTGCATCGTTGCCGATTCGTTCCCGCTGCGCTGTCTGCCCATTGTGATAGCGTCAAGTTATCGATTCCTGGCTGTTACCAGTTCATTAGGGCATCGTTTGTTCAACATTTGCAGGGAATGCGTTGACCATCAAAAAGCTGCTCAGTTATGATCCCTGCTCAAGCTCATAAAAAGAAAAGCAAACCTGAAATGTCAAAGCTGTCACTTGCACTTTTAGGGACTCCGAGGCTGACTCTTTCCGGGGATTCTCTGGACGATGTGTTCTACGAGAAGGTTGAAGCCCTTCTCGCCTATCTGGTTGTCGAGGGAAACAGGCCGCACCGGCGCGAAGTACTGGCCGAGCTGTTCTGGCCTGAACTTTCAGACGATCACGCACGCAGTAATTTGCGCTACGCACTCTTCAAACTACGTGAAGGATTGCAGGATAAAACCAGTGCAACGCCGTTTTTACTGGTGAACCGCACCAGCATCAGGTTCAATCAGGAGAGCAGTTACTTTCTGGATGTAAATGAGCTACTTGACGCTTTTGATCATTCCTATCGTCCCAAAAATGCGCTGACAATTGACGATCTGGAGCGCCTCTGCGCACTTTACCGCGGGGATTTCATGGAACAGAGCACGCTCACTGAGAATGAGTTGTTCTATGACTGGCTCTGCAACAAGCGTGACAGCTACCATCGCTTTCAGTTGATATTGCTCAGCAAGCTGATCGAGAAATATACGGCTGAAGAAGATTACGAGTCCGCACTACATCACGCACACCACTATATTACTCTCGACCCGCTTGATGAATCGGGCTATCACCGATTAATCGAGTTGCTGGCAATCAGTGGCAAGAACACCAAGGCGATTGAGGCCTATAACAACCTCAGTCACCTACTGGGAATGGAACTGGGCATTCGACCCAATGAAGAGAGTACCGAATTAATACGTAACTTGCTGAATAATCAGACAATTCACGCATCGGCGAGTTAGATCACTAAAGCATTCCTGCGCGGAATATCGTCCCGGGCTGAGGAAGCGCAATGCCTACTCAGAGGTCTCCTGACCAAATGCACTGTGTGAGGCCGGGGATTTTGCCTGGAGCGCAGCGGCTTTCTTTTGCAAGCTCTGCGCGCGATTGTCCATAATATTGGCAGACGCCAGCCCATTAGCCAGATTTCGGAATTTTCTCTGCATGATCGACGCACCGCGCCGGTCGTCAATCTGATAGGAAGGCGCTGATTTGGCAGACACTTCGCCAGCTGAATGCGCTGCTGCCTGACCATTGGTTTTGGTATCTGTGATGCGGGATTTCATTCGTTTTCTTGTTCTACTTCAGGCTTGGCGACAGAGACTATGTGTTGCCAGAATTGGATCCCGAAGTCACATTGTTCGGCTTCGGTTTGAATTGCGTTGCTTTGGCACCCATCACATCGGCTTCTTTTTCAAGAGCAGGATCGTCGTTGATCTGCGCTCCACTGGCCATCTGCATGGTCGGTTTAACTTTGCCCTGCGCTTGTTGAACGACATGCCAGGCTTCATGCGGAAGATGTTTTTCCTGACCAGACGCCACATGGATATCCGTTCCCTGGGCATACGCATGGGCATTCATCTGTGCGGGTTTGTCTGAGTTGTAATGGACCTTCACAGCATCCATAGACATACCTGACATGGATTCAATGCCAGCTTTCAAGTTATCTGGCATGCCTGTCTGGTTCGGAGCGGCTTGTTCTTGTAGCTGCGAAGTATCTTGCGCTTTGCCTTGCATGAGCTCTTCATCCTCAACGCGCTGCAACGCAGGATCCATCTTGCCCTGCATCAGCTCCTCTTCCTCGACACGCTGAGCGATGTCCATTTTTCCCTGCATCAGCTCTTCATCTTCAGCTCGCTGAGCGATAGCTGCACCGAGAGCTTCGGCTTTTTCACGTTGTGCAACGCTGAATGAGCCTTGCTGCATCGCTGAGATATTGTCTTGCTGTTTGCGCTGCGCAGTATTGGAATCGAGTGTCAGTGACACGTCGGCAGTTGAGTGTGAATTTGCAGAGCGTTCAGCTGCTGCAGAGTGCGTTGCCTTACGTTGCAACTGTGGTTTTCGCATTCGCCCCATGAGAACTCAGCTTGGCCCCGAGTGATTTTTATATGTTCTTCTGCTGCGTCCAACTGTAAACCTCTGGTGTATTGTCGCGCAAGAGCAATCACCCAAAATTCACAGCGAATCAAGGTATTTAGACACACACTTCAATTGGCAACTCAGCATCTGATCTGTTTGCAGCAAAATTGCGCTACTTATACGCGTGCCAGGCGTAATCCCTTCTCTTCTATGAGTCCTGCGAGACCTGAAGTCCTGACATCAGACGAGATTGAATCGCCAAGATGAAAACTTGATAATCATCTCCCCCGGAGCCCAATCAGTAAGGACATCGCAACGTGACATTCATCTACGCCATACCACTGCACATCATGTTTTTTTTGGTGCTCATTCCCTGCGCACTGCTTGGGCTTGCCGGTGCCTGGGTAGTACGACGCAAACAATGGATGGTCAATCGCGATGATAACGACGCAGTTGCACTGACACACGCTTTTGCAGGCGTGCTCTATGCGGTCGCCCTGGGTCTTATGGTTGTTAATGTGCAATCGGGATATACAGAAGTCAAAGCCGTAGTGATGCAGGAAGCCAATCAGATTGAAGACATCTATATCGACGCCAGCGGCTTGAGTGGGTCAGGCAGAGAAACCATTCAGAGCATGGCACGCGCCTACATCGAAGATGTACTCGGCGAGTGGAACTCCATCGCTGACCAACCAGAGTCTGAATTTCCCTCGCATGAGTCTGTGCAGCAACTTTCGATTGCTGTTCTTGACTACGAACCTGAATCAGATAAGGAACATATTATCTATGCCGAGATTTTCAGCGGTCTGAATCATTTGCTGGATCTCCGGCGGGAAAGACTCCATCTGGGGAGAGATGGCGTAGGGCCGGTGACATGGCTCATCGTGGCGCTCGGCGCACTCATCACAATCGGGATGACCTGGTTCTATGAAACCCGTGACAGCAGCACGCACTATGGGCTGGTCGGAACAATGAGCGCCATGTTTGGCCTGATGATCTTCCTTATCATCGCAATGGATCATCCGATCCTCGGCCAATTCAGCGTAGACAATGGACCCTTTGCAGAGGCGCTCGCCGATATTGAGTCTTGGAGTATTACGTTTCGAAATTCGGAAGGCTGATTTTACCTTCGGCAACCAGCACCGCTGGACCTCCCAGCCTTACCTCGTTTTCCTTACCGCTCTTGTGCACCAGCTCAACGCTGATCAGGCTCTTGCGAGTTGTTGTTGTGCCTCGATCGATAGTGAAGGTATAGGTACCCTCCCGAATAGTCTCCAGTTCAGACAGATAACCGACAAAGGCCGGGACAGCGGATGCGATTGGCGGATCTGCCTCGAAAGCCACGCGTGGGCCGAGCAAGCGAGCGTGGAAGTCAGATGCCGGAATATCCGATTTGGTAGAAAAAAGCAGAAGCTCGTTCGCGGGCGAGATAGAAGCGACTTTATTGGTCCACTCAGTGTAATTGAAGCGGGCTTTACGCACCGCGTCAAAACTACGCACCGGGATAACGAGATAAGGCTGCTCACAGGCCACCAGAAGCGGGCGAAACCGTTTGCTGACGATGTCTGCCTCTCCCAGGCCAATCGCAGATGCTATGGATGAGTTATCCGGAACAAATCGATCAACAATCGCCTGGGCTTTTCTTGAGAATTGTACAAAGCACCCCGAAGCCGAACTGCTCAATACAGCATGGACCTCGGCAGCCTGCTGCCTGAATACAACTGGCGTGTCCTGCCCTGTAGTATCGATAGCGCCGCTGTGAGCCAGTACATACGCGGCAGCAATAGTCGCCTGTCCGCCGAAGTCTCTTTCGCTGTCAGGCGTAAACACGCGCATAGCATACTTGCCATCTGTGTCTTGTGCTGAAGACACGAACACACAATCGCTAAGGTTGATTTCAGCGCTCAGTTTTTGCATTTGCCACGTTTCAAGTGGCTGATCAAGGACTACAACGGCGATCTGTGCGCCGTCAAATGCCTTCTCCGTGAAGACATCTACGATGTAATAATTTAGCAAAGCACAATCCTGCGAATTGAGTAACTAGTGGTCAAACTCGACAACACCTACTTGAGGCATTCTGGCGAGACCGGTTTTACGAGCATGTTCTTCAAAGCCTTTGTTCTTCCAGAAAAACGCCCCTGGCATGGTTGTCGGCATCACTACTACATAGAACAAGGCCCTGCTAACCAGCGCGGTCACCAACACGCTCAAACCAAATAACAATCCTGTACCATGCAGCATCCAGCTATCACCTGTTAGTACAGGGCCAGCCATAAGACTCATCCCTGACAGAACGATCCATGCGCCAAGCATGGTATTGCGCAGCAAATAGGTCTTACCAAATTTCGTTTTGAGAACCTGCATGGATGCAGCGCCTTCCCGGCCTGCAGCCTCGAGATCGTAGGCATGCAGAATATGACCGATCGCTTCCCACAGTAATCCGACCAGTATCACCGGCACCAGCTCCATCCAGATTCCGGCGAGATCAATATTACCCATGTACGCGAGTGGCAGACAGATAAACGCGATAAACAACCCTCCCTGACTCAGGCAAGTTCCGAAAAAGGAACTGAGCACTTGCCAGTGGTCCCAGAATGGACGCGCCTTGATACGATAGATACGCGTCATGAAATAAATACCCACGGCTCCGGCCAGAATCGCGGTCAATGCAAAAACAGTGATCAGCGAAGTGAGCAAGGCGTCAGAAAACAGGGTGATAAAACCTGGTTCAATTACTCCTACTACACCAAACTTCAGGGCGAGCATACCGGCTACGGGTAGCATCAGTGCGAAAAACACAGAGATCGCCAGAGCTTCCCTGCTCAAAGGCGAATAGCGAAGATTATTGAAGCCCCGATAGAAACGGATAGGCTTACCCAGATGCTGGGTGGAGATGAACAACACCAATGCCTGCAACGCAATCAAAAGCCCTACGAAGGGAGCCGCAATGGCCGACTGGGTAATGGCTTGCATCGCGGGCAGACCGATCAACCCGCCAAGAAACGCAAGCGAAAACGCGCCCACTACCGCTTGTGTAATCAAGGTAAAGATCACCAGCGGATTCTCTCGCGAACTTAACTTGGCAAAGTTCCAGTAGCGTGTGCGCCCTGCACCAGCAACCTTGTCCAGATTCACAACTGGGACATAACTGTTGGTAGTGTCATTGCGATGGTACTTGACTGGCTCAGAATCCGTGCGTGTGAACTCGCGCGGCATGCTCTTCGTTTGTTGAAATCGAATATTGGGATTGGTAATAGATAGATCAGGAAATCCCGGAATTGCGGTCTTCGCCTGCTCGCGACGCTCAGGCACATTATCGATCACGCCAAAGTCCAGAGCATTGCCCACGCAAGCAGATACACATGCCGGCTTCAAACCCACTTCGAGCCGGTCTACACACATGTTGCACTTCTGCACCTGCCCCTCAACGGGATCAAGTTGCGGGGCATTGTAGGGACATACCCATGTGCAGTAGCCGCATCCAAAGCAAGTGTCCGGATCCTGCAGCACAGCACCATATTCTGCATGTTTGGTATACGCGTTGGTTGGGCAACCTTTCAGGCAGACAGGATCATCGCAGTGATTGCACGCCATGGAGATATTCATGCGCGTAAAGTTGGGATAAGTCCCACCTTCCACATACCCCACAGAGCGAAAGCTCAAATGCGCAGGCAAGTCGTTTTTTTCGCTACAAGCGGCTTCACACGCATGACAACCGATGCAGTTGTCAGCCGTAAAGTGAAATCCATGTTGCTTGTTACGATTCGGTGTGGATCCCACCCCAGGGTCGGCATTAATAAACAGGCTGCTGCCCTCACCCACCGTGCTTGATGCGATGAGATCAATGGCATTGCCGTGTACATTTCTGTCTTTGGCGGATTCATTACGCAGTTTTGCGTAATCGGGTTCGTCTTCTCTTAATCTGAACATAGTGGCTTACTAATACTTGCGCATCTCCACGTTTAAACTTGCTGCCAATTCCTGATCGATGTGCTCAATGCGCACAGCATTTTGTTTATATGCCGGCTGCCGTGAATAGGGATCCAACAAGCCAAGCGTGAGCCTGTTTACACAGTCATGAAAGTGGAATGGAACAAAGACCATATCGCGAGGTACACGGTGAGTTAACTGCGCCATGACAACAGCATCGCCTCGTCGCGATACCAGCCGCACATACTCGCTTTGATTAATCCCCAGCGCGTGTGCCGCATCAGGATTGATTTCCATGTAGGGAGTCGGACTATATTTATTCATGTTGCCGATCTTCCCTGTCTTGGTGCGGGTGTGAAAATGCTCAACCACGCGACCGCTATTCAGCCAGAACGGATAGTCTTTGCAGGGGCGTTCATTGTTGTCGACGAAGGGTAGCGGCGCGAGATGCGCCTTGCCATCAGGGTGATGGAACTTGCCATCGGTATAGAGCCGCTTGCTTCCGGTAAGTTCCGTTTGCTCATCGCCTTCCCGACAGGGCCACTGAATCCCTTTTTTCAATTCGATCTTGTCATGCGACATGCCGCTGATGTCCATTGGCCGGCCGCGCGACAATTCCCGCATCTCGTCAAAGACCTCAGCCGTAGTTTCCGGAAACTTCATCTTCTGCCCTTGTTCAAAGCGCTTGGCGAGATTGCTAAAGATCCAGTGATCCGGCCTGGAATTCAAATAAGGAGGACAAACCTGCCGCACGAGATTCACGCGGCGTTCTGTATTGGTGAAACAGCCTTCCTTTTCCGCCCACACTGCTGCTGGCAGGTACAAGTGGGCGTATTGGGTAGTTTCAACATCACGGTAACTATCCTGCACCACGAGAAAATCCAGTTTCTCAAGGCACTTTCTGATGCGCGCAGAGTTGGGCATCGACGTCATGGGGTTCGTCGCCACCAACCACAAGCCCTTGACCTGCCCCGTTTCGATCGCAGGGAAAATATCGGTCATGGTCATGCCGCGTTTGGGAGGGAAGAACTCTTCTTCAACTCCCCAATGTGCTGCGATTTCCTTCCTATGCTCGGCGTTCTCGAGTTGTCGATAACCCGGTAAGCCTGAGCAGCTGGACCACTCCCTGGTCCCCATCGCATTACATTGCCCAGTGATCGACAAGCTGGTTCCCCCAGGCTTGCCAATGTTTCCAGTAATCAGATTGAGGTTATTAATACCGGCAACACCATCGGTTCCATGGGTACTCTGATTGATGCCCATGGTCCAGATCGACATTGCCGCACCTGCTTTCGCGTACAAGCGAGCCACATTGCGTATGGTATCTTCATCGATACCGCAGATTTTGGATGCCGAGACCGGATCAAACTGATCCACTACCGCCATGAAATCTTCGTAACCGCTGGTATGCTTGCGAATATATTCTTCGTCGGCCAGACCTTCCTTGATGATCACGTGAGCCAGACTGTTTAGCAGCACAACATCAGTACCCGGTGTCACGGGCAGATGGATGTCGGCAAACTGTGCAAACATGGTGACCCGGGGGTCAACGACTATGACTGGAAATTTACGTTTTTCCAGTGCTTCCTTGAGTCGCCAGAAAATGATCGGGTGCTGCTCAGGCAGATTGGAACCAAACGCCAGCAAGCATTCGGTATGATCGAAATCCTCGTAACATCCTGGCGGCCCATCTGACCCAAACGAACGCTTGTAGCCGGATACCGCCGATGCCATACACAA
>JASBUV010000191.1 GCA_030147705.1 Gammaproteobacteria bacterium | reverse complement strand
GTGTGATTGAGCCTGCAGGAAAGACAGTATTGCTGATCATCTTCCTGAACCAGCCAGTTGCACACATTGTAGTCGGCTGAGTTCTTGCACAGCTTGGCTTTCGGCAGGTCCAGATTCTGCTCGTCATTCACAGCGCGCATCGCCATCGCAGAGGGGTCGAAACCAACTTCCTTTTCACAATTGAGGCAACGGGTATTCTCGAAGAACAATGTCTGCCCGCAGCTACAGCTAAAATTTTTCACAGGTGGGTCTCGAAGAGTTTGAATCAGAATTATTTTGTGTGACCGGATTGCTCTACCCGACAAGCATGACAAGCTCGCCCGGGCTGATCACTAATGCAGAAACCAGGTATCAGCAATCTTGAAATGTATGGCGGCGATCGATTTCTGTAACTCGTCAATATACCCGAGCAGGCCTTTCTCTAGCAGGCTCTCGATGTCGCCGCCATTGACCAAGCGACGGGTTCTATCCACTTGCCATTTGACTTTCGAACTGGCTGGCAATTTCTTCAGGACCTTGGTGAGCGTTGTCAGATTATGCGCTGTTGCCCGCGGAAACTGTTCATCCTGCAACAGAAAACGAACCACATCTTCGCCTTTGACACGCTCCCGGACATGTTGACGGTACATCTGATAGGCGCTCAATGAGCGTAAGATATTCATCCAGAGAATGTTCTCAAATGGGAGATGTGACTCCTTCTCGCTTTGGGCTTCCTGCAAGGGTTGCAGCAGGTTTCCGCCACCCACATCGACAATACGAGTTGTCATATCCGCACGCTCGAGGCTTCTACCCAACCTGACGAAGCTGAATGCCTCGTCACGGCTCATTGTGCCGCTCAGCAGGCCGGTGATTTGCTGACAATCGGATATCAGGCCTTCCAGAAACTCATGTCTCGGCCCACGCGCAATAGCGAGCTCCGCCTTATCCTTACCCAGATAATAGAGATTATTAATAAGCTCGAATGCCTCGGTCGGCATGATCTCACGAGTAGTACGTGCGTTCTCCCGCGCCAGAGCGAGGGTATCAAGAATGGAATATCCGTTACGTTCCGACAGGAGGAACTTGAACACATTGCGCTCGGAATATTGCTTGTAACGACTGGCGAAGGCAGCATCCGTTCCGGTAATTTCGACCAGGGAGTGCCAACCCAGTTTCGTTCCTTTGGGCAGGTCCATCAGCAAGGTAGAGAACACGTTTAACAGGCGCGCCGTGTTCTCCACGCGCTCGAGATAACGTGCTTGCCAGTAAACTCTTTCTGCGACCCGGGAAAGTAACACTGTATAGCCCTCAACAATCGCCCACTATCCAGGTGTCTTTGCTGCCGCCACCCTGTGATGAATTTACGACATAGGAGCCCTTGACCATCGCCACTCGGGTCAGGCCTCCCGCCGTCACATAACTGCGATCGGACTGCAAGATAAACGGACGCAAATCCACGTGACGCGGTTCAACCGAGCGCTCACCCAGAATCGGAACTGTCGATAAGGAAATCAACGGCTGCGCCATGTAGTTGCGCGGATTCGCCTTGATTCTCCGTGCGAATTCCTGCAGCTGCTTACGACTGGCCTGTGGCCCGATCAGCATTCCATAGCCGCCCGACTCATTGGCTGGCTTGACGACCAGTTTATCGAGGTTTGCCAGCACATGATCTCGCTGCTTCTTGTCGATACAAAGATAACTGGGCACGTTGGGGATAATCGGATCTTCATCCAGATAGTATTTGATGATTTTTGGAACGTAGGTATAGATAATTTTATCATCAGCCACGCCAGCACCGGGCGCGTTCGCGAGTGCCACATTGCCTTTCACCCAGGCCTTGAATATGCCCGGCACACCTAAGACCGATTCCTTGTTGAAGGTTTTCGGATCCAGGAACAGGTCGTCGATTCTGCGATACACCACATCGACTTGCGACAAGCCATCTATGGTTCGCATAAAGACCTTGTCGTTTTCAACGACCAGATCCCCTCCTTCTACCAACTGCGCTCCCATTCTCTGCGCCAAAAAGGAATGCTCAAAATAGGCTGAGTTGTAGATACCTGGAGTGAGGACTACCACTTCAGGAGACTTTACGTTGCGCGGCGACAGCGAAGACAGCATATCCAATAGTTGACTGGGATATTCTGTTACCGGCCTGATATCGATATTCCCTTCGAACAACTCAGGGAACACACGTTTGGTAACGCGCCTGTTTTCCAGCATATAGGATACGCCGGAGGGCACGCGCAGGTTGTCTTCAAGCACATAAAACTGCCCATCGTCGCCCTTGATTAAATCGGTGCCACAGATGTGGGCCCAAACATTGAACTTGGGTTTGATGCCTACGCACTGCTTGCGAAAATTACCTGAGTTAAAAATTAGTTCCGATGGAACGACTTTGTCTTTAAGGATTTTCTGATCGTTATAAAGATCATGGATAAAGCAATTCAGGGCACGCAATCTTTGTTCAAGACCGAGACTTGTCTGATCCCATTCAGAACCTGCGATGAGACGAGGAATAATGTCCATCGGCCATTCACGATCGATGTTGCCTGCATCGCTATACACGGTGAATGAAATACCCATTGTCTTGATGGCGAGCTCGGCAGCCGTTTTCTTCTTCAGGAGCTCTTCGTGCGTAAGCGAACGTAAATAGCTCGCCAGCTTGCGGGAAGGTTTGCGAGCATATCCTGGGCTGGATATGAGCTCATCGTAGAATTTGCCTGGATTGTAAGACTTCCAGTTGACTCGCATAAGAATTCTCTTGCGTGATCGAGATTCCGACTGAAGCTTGATGTGTCTGGACTGTCCTCAGTCTATCACAGGCTGCAAGACTGTCTATTGCTTCCCGACGCGGATTGCTACAAACCGCCAGTTTGCTACTTAGCCGTTCAATGGCCAGGCAAGAAGCAAGAGCGGAGTTGCAACCGCCACGATAATGATTTCAAGGGGAAGCCCGACCCGCCAGTAGTCTCCGAATTTGTAACCACCGGGCCCCATAATCAATGCATTATTTTGGTGCCCGATAGGAGTAAGAAATGCACAGGACGCTCCGATCGCGACTGCCATCAGAAACGCATCCGGATTCAGCTGCAGGGATACTGCCAGATTATAGGCGATAGGAGCCATGAGAATTGCGGTTGCAGCATTATTGAGCACATCCGAAACGGTCATCGTGATAACAAGAATAAGAATAATGATGAGCACAGGCGACAAGTTTCCTGCAACAGCGAGAATGCCACTCACCAGCAAGTCAGTTGTGCCGGTTGTCTCCAGTGCTGCGCCTAGCGGAATCATCGCGCCTAACAAGACAACGACAGGCCAGTCCACGCCGTCATAGAATTCCCGCACCGGGATGACTTTGGCGAGCGCCATCACCACGGTAGCGATACCGAGTGCCAGTTGAATAGAAAGCAAGCCGGAGGCGACGGAGACAATCGCTGCGACGAAGATCGCCAGCGCCTGTGCTGATTTCCTGTTTTTCAATAAGCCGATTGTACGTTGCGCGAGCGGATAGCAATTCATCTTGCCGATTGCTTCCTGTATCTGCTCTTCCTCTCCATACAGCAATAGCACATCGCCGACTTTGAATTTGAATTCACGCAGGCG
>JASBUV010000185.1 GCA_030147705.1 Gammaproteobacteria bacterium | reverse complement strand
TGAAGCAACCTCTTCTTCATCAAGCTTGAGCAAGGAAACTGGTTTGCGCAGACCGTGATCGGCAAGCACGGAATAGGCTTGTGCGAGATGCAATGCTGACGTAGACAACCCATAGCCATATGACAATGTCGCGATCTCAATACGACTCCAGCGCCGCGGGTTTGGCAGAACACCGCCGCGCTCCCCCGGAAAGCCGGTACCAAGCACTTGCCCCATGCCGACTCTCTCGAGCACATCCCGAATAGGATCAGGCCCGATATTCAGGGCAATTTTGCTAGTCCCAATATTGCTCGACTTGGTAATGACTCTGGACAGATCCAGCGTACCGTAATTGCGAATATCTTTGACTTCGGCGCCATTGATCATCATCCAACCTGGGGAAGTTTCTATCACTGTGCCTGGGGTATAGAGACCCGATTCTAGAGCGGCAGTGATAGTAAATGGCTTGATTGTCGATCCAGGCTCGAATACGTCGGTCATCGCACGATTTCGCAGAACACTGAAGTCGGTCAGACTTGCCCTGTTGTGAGGGTTGTAAGAAGGCTGGTTAACCATGGCCAGCACTTCTCCTGTTTGCACGTCGAGCACTACAGCAGTTGCCGCTTTCGCACGACGCTTGACGAACTCGGCTTTTAACTCCTTATAGGCAAGATTTTGCAATCGAAAATCGATACTCAGCTCAAGGCTTTTGCCTGGCTGAGCCGGCTGCAGGGTATTGAGCTCTTCGAGAATGTGGCCGCGCTGATCCTTCATAACCTGCCGTCGACCTGGAACACCTCGCAACCAATCATCATAGGTGAGCTCGAGGCCTTCTTGCCCAATATCATCAACATTGCTGAAGCCGACCAGATGAGCAGTCACCTCTCCTTGCGGATAAAAGCGCTGGTATTCTTGTTGCGCGTAAACACCAGGCAAATCGAGCGCCAGAATTGCGTCGGCTTCAGCGGGAGGAAGCCGACGTTTCACATACAGGAATTCACGAGTCGCGTTGTTGCGAACATTGGCCGCCAACACTTCATGATTCATTTCCAGTTGTGTTGCAAGCTCCACAATCGATTCAGGAGACTCAACCAATTCACTAGGGTCTATCCAGATTGATTTTACCGGCGTCGACACTGCTAATGGCTCGCCATTACGATCAGTTATCAAACCTCTGTTCGCAACCAGCGGAACAGTTCTGATGGTTCTTGCATCACCTTGACCTTGCAAGAAGTCACGCTCGGTGGTGTGCAGCGTACCAACTTTCCAAACAATAGCCGCCACACAAAGCAACATGGCGAAAAACAACAGATACAAGCGCCATTTCTGCAATAATGGTTCTTTCGATGCCCCTACGACCTTGTCACTCATGCCCCACCATCACAATATCCGACGTGACCGGAATGCGCATAGCCAACTGCTCGACAGCTTTTTGTTCAATTCTTCCCTCTACACCAAAAGTGCTTTGCTCGATTAGCAGCTGCCCCCAGGCCACATCCAATGCCACCGCCTCATCCTTCAACTCCTGAAGATCATTGAACGTGAAACGATTCTGATGCGTTGTTTTTACAACCAATAAACCGGAAACTAAGACACCACCAAGTAGCACAACAAGCATGAGCGAAGAGGACGACAGCAACCCGCACCATCGGAATACGTCAAGCCAGGGAGAAAACAACGATCGCCTGACGATCCTGTTCTTCTCTGTGGCCTTCATTGCTTGAGTTCGCTTTGCTCTCATTTTTCAATCAACTGTGTATTCTGCAGCTGCTGTGCCGACAGAAGAATGAATCTATTATTCGTTACGCGATTTTTTCTGCCACACGCATTACAGCGCTACGTGCGCGCGGATTGCCAACCACTTCTTCTTTACCCGGCTTCGTCGCCTTGCCAATTGCTTTGAGACGCGGGTTCAACATATCTTGCGAAACAGGAAGCCCTCTCGGAAAATTATCACCCTTTGTCTGCACGGCAATGAATTTCTTGACTATTCGGTCTTCAAGGGAGTGAAAACTTATTACTACCAACCTCCCTCCTACGCTCAATGCATCCAATGCTTGCTCCAATCCACTGGAAATCTCATCGAACTCTTTATTGATGAATATTCGGATTCCCTGAAACGCTCTGGTCGCTGGATGCTTATCTTTTTCCCAGGACGGATTTGCTTCTTTTACGATTTCCGCCAATCGAGCTGTGTTCAATATTGGTGAGACTTGGCGCTCTTCCACAATTCGTCGGGCCATCCTCCTTGAATGCCGCTCCTCTCCAAATTCGTACAGCACATCAGCAATCTCTTTCTCTTTGGCTGTGTTAATCCATTCCGCGGCACTAACGCCACGCGTGGGATCCATTCTCATATCGAGAGGACCATCACGGAGAAAACTGAACCCACGTTGCGCCTGGTCCAGCTGTGGAGAAGAAACACCAAGATCAAACAAGATACCTAAGACTTTTCCTGCCAGCCCCGCTCGCTCTACTACGAGCTCCAGCTCACCAAAAGCACCATGCGTCACATGCACACGACCATCTTCTCGACTGAGACTTTCTGCAGCTGCGACTGCTTCGGGATCTCGATCAATCACATGCAGCTGCCCTTCTGGACCTAACCTTTCGAGTATTGCTGCACTGTGGCCACCGCGACCAAAAGTGGCGTCGATATACACTCCGTCAGACTGAATCATGAGCGCATCTACCGCTTCATTTCTGAGAACGGTTTCGTGGAGTTGGGGAGTATTCATATCAGCCCCTACAGCGCCAGTGTTCTTAGCTTGTCTGGTAATTCACCTTCATCCGTGCTTTCACTCAACCAGCTGTCTCGCTGCTTGTTCCAGGCATCCTGATCCCAAATTTCCAGCTTTTTGCCCTGCCCGATGAGACACACGTGCTTTTCAAGCTGCGCGTACTGTCGCAACTCCTGCGGCAGGAGGATGCGGCCATTGCCGTCCATATCGAGATCATTTGCATGACCGATCAATAAATGCTTGACGCGTTGGGACATTGGGTCAAAGCTGGACAGGGACTCGATTTGACGCTCAATTTGCTCCCACTCGGCGAGTGGGTAAAGGAGAAGGCAACGATGGTTTGTATCGATTGTGACCACAAGACGGCCGTCACAATGCGCCAGCAATTGCTCACGATAGCGGGATGGCAAGGCCATTCTGCCTTTTGCATCCAGATTGATAGTGTTTATGCCGCGAAACACACTGTTGTCCCCATAGATCGTGGTATGGCGCCGGGAGATTCTCCACTTATCTCCACATAGCGACAATTTAATCCACTTTTCTCCACTGAGAGACACTATAGGCACAGGCTAGC
>JASBUV010000177.1 GCA_030147705.1 Gammaproteobacteria bacterium | reverse complement strand
TGGCTGAGCAGGTAGCGGCGATTGCTATCGACGGCGCCAGACCACTCAACTACAACAACTTCAAGATCCCACTGCTGGCCAATCTCGTTAAGCGAGCGGTTAGGGGATAATCTCGAGGGGACACTAATAGTTTAATAGCTTAAGCCCGAACGCTGCATTGCTGCACAATCGACTTGTTACTTAAGCTATTAAACTATTAGTGTCCCCATAATTAAAAAACAAAGAGGGAAATACAGTGGGAGAAATAGTCCGCTACAAACGCGATGTCTGGGGTGAGGAAGTAATCCTGGGCGTCTCTTGGGATTTACTCTGGGTTGTTGCAGTCGCCGTTCTGGTTCTTCTGGCAGCTCACGCGATCATTATGGCCGCGCTGGCTAACAAGAAAATGGACAAGCCGTCTGCTCAAGGTAGAAGGGTATTGCGCCATGAGACGATAGACCGCGCTTTCCACTGGATCATGGCGGCCAGCATACTGGTGCTGATTTTTACCGGCACGGCTCCGATTATCGGCTTGCGTATTGCCTGGCTGGACATTCACTGGATATCTGGCCTTATTCTGACATTCGTGGTGATTTTTCATATCATCCGTTCGCTGTTCTGGCAGGACTTCAAGTCGATGATTCTCGGGCCGCGAGATTTCGGCGAGCCTTTCGATTCGGCGAAGAAGCCAGGCAAATACTCTTTCGAACAGAAAGGTATGCACTGGGCAGTGACAGTGGTTGTGCTGGCTGTGATCGTAACGGGCGTGCTGCTCTTCTTGCAGATCGATACTCCGTTCTGGGATCGCACCAACTCCATGCCTGAATCACAGTTAGGTCTGATCTTCCTGTTACATGGTCTGTCCACATTGGCGCTCGTTGCTCTTGCAGCAACGCACATCTACTTTGCTGTGCGTCCTGAGAAACTGTTCTATACCCGTTCCATGGTATCGGGCTGGATTTCTGAAGACGAGATGACTGCAAACCACGATCCAAGCAAGTGGTCTCCGAAAGAAGCAGACTAGATCGATCATTGAGATTAAGGCAGTACGATGATTAACGATGCAATAGAAACGATTGAGTCGGGTTATGAGTTCCTGTTGGCTTATGCTGCACAGGGACGCCCGGCGCAAGCTGAGAGTGGTCCTGGCCCACATGCCCGCCCGACAATTGAGGGAATGGCGGCCGCCATGGACACACTGGTAGAGAAATTCAAGGGAAGTGAGAACGACTTCGAGCAGGTAATTGCCGAAGATTGTCGCAAGGCGGGGGCAGCGATGCGCTTCATCCTCGCGCAACCTGCGATTGGTTCGGAGATAGTGGACAACCTCAATGCGTCCATCCATCTGCGCGCTGTCCTCACCGATCTGTTTCTCTACAGCGAAGCAGAGGAACCTCTGGGAGCAGAAGGCACGCCTGACCAGTCGACGATGTCTTATGATGCAACCAAGACCAGTAGCTGAGTCTCAGCTGCAAAGTAAATAACGCAAAGCCGGATTCGTCCGGCTTTGTGCTTTCTGGTCGTCAGGAGGCATGCTCCTACGCCGTGCTTTCAATTTTGTTACAGTTACAGAAACTCTAAAAAGTCCGGGAGCTGCTATCGAGTCGATGCAAGATAAATCGGCTTGGGCTGCACTCAGAACTTAAGGAAATTCAAGCAAATGATTCATTGGCCTCAACGTATGCAACTGGCGAATCTGCCGACGCCGATGACCCAGATAACTCGCTATCCAGGCCTTCCCGATGGCGTAGATGTCTGGATCAAGCGCGACGAACTCACCGGTCTCGAAGTGAGTGGCAACAAGATTCGCAAACTCGAATTCTCACTGGCTGAAGCCCAGGTGCAGGGTTGTGACACGATAATCACCTGCGGGGGCCTGCAGTCCAATCATTGTCGTGCCACGGCGATTCTCGGCGCACGGCTCGGGCTCAAGGTGCATTTGATCTTGCGCGGTGAGCCTGAGGAATTCGCGCAAGGGAATCTGCTGCTGGATCGGCTCGCAGGCGCGGAGATAACTTACTTGCCCGCCAATCGCTGGCGAGAGCACGAGGCCCTCGCGCGCAGCTTGCAGAAAGACTATGTCGCAGCAAAACGTCATGCATTCTTTATCCCGACTGGAGCGAGCGACGAGATCGGCTTGTGGGGATACATCGCGGCCTGCGCAGAGCTGCAAGACGATTTCAAGCGCCTGAATCTGCGGCCAGACTATATTGTCTGTGCAACCGGGTCAGGTGGCACTCAGGCCGGATTATTGGTTGGGCGTGAGTTGCTCGATCTGCCCGGGAAGGTAGTGGCATTCAATGTCAGCGATGATGCGGACTATTTTGCGCGCAAGATCCATTCGGATGTGTCCCTTTGGATGCAGCGCTACAAAATCGACTTCGATGTAGATGCCTTGCCGACGAAAACAATCGAAGGCTATCTGGGCCCTGGCTACGGTCACGCCGGGCCGGAAGTTTTCGCGACAATCAGTGAACTGGCGCGCACAGAAGGCGTGTTCCTCGACCCTGTCTATACAGGCAAAGCCTTTCATGGCATGGTTAGCGAGCTGAATCAAGGTGCCTCCGGACAACTCCCCGGGGCCCGCCAGGTAGTTTTCATCCATACGGGTGGCCTGTTTGGTGTGTTCCCCCAGAATCAGCATTTCACTGTGTAATCGGTTTAATACAGTCATTGATCGACAGACAACGACGAGGTTTGCTTGAGCATGAATAAATTGTCCGCCGCCATTATTCTGGCACTCGGGGGAACGCTTCTGACTGCATGTGATCAGTCAGTTGAGCAACAAAACACAGCAAGCACAGAAACTCCTGCTGCCAGCAGTGCACAGGCTTACTCTGCGGAACAGGCGGATGGAGCCGCAGCGGCCACTGCATCCGCAATGCCCGAGGCGGCTGAAAGCTCGCCATTTGACACGCAATATGAAAGCCAGCTGCTGACCAATACGCGACAGTTGGTTACCGAAGGCGCACGGTCAGGCGAGGGGTATTTCAGTGCAGATGGCACTGAATTTATCTATCAGGCCGAAGTGGACGGGAATCCTTTCTATCAGATCTTTCTCATGGATCTGGCAACAGAAGAGGCGCATCTGGTTTCCACAGGTATTGGTCTGACAACATGTTCATGGATCCATCCCACTGAAGATCGGGTCATGTTTTCGTCGACTCACGAGGACCCGGACGCCCTGCAAAAGCAGGCTGATGAAATCGCCTTCCGCGAAAGCGGTCAGCAACGCGCCTACGGTTGGGACTACGACCGCCACTACGACATCTATACTGCGGACAAACAAGGCAACAACCTCGTAAACCTGACCAATACGGACGGCTACGATGCAGAAGGGTCCTATTCCGCCGATGGCAGCAAAATACTGTTTGCATCCAATCGCGAGGCCTACAGCCGTACCCTGAGTCAGGCCGAACAAAAGCTGTTCGACGATGATGCGTCCTATTTCATGGACCTGTACATCATGGATGCCGACGGCTCCAACGTGCAGCAACTGACTTTTTCACCGGGTTACGACGGTGGCCCGTTCTTCAGCCCCGACAATGAAAAGGTTGTCTGGCGGCGCTTTAATCCTGATGGCAATAGCGCAGAAATCTGGACAATGAACATCGATGGTAGTGGTCAGCGGCAACTCACGGCAGAAGCCATGGTGTCCTGGGGGCCGTACTATCATCCGAGCGGTGACTACATCATCTATTCCAGCAATGTGCTGGGTCACGCCAACTTCGAGTTATTCATGATTGACCCCGAAGGTCTGAGTGATCCGATTCGTGTGAGCAATACCGAAGGCACCGATATTCTTCCGGTGTTCTCACCAGACGGCAACCGCCTTGCATGGAGTACAACTCGAACGCCCGGCGGCGCTTCCCAGATCCACATCGCGGACTGGAACCACGAGCTTGCTCTGGAATTGCTCGGCTTGTAAGTAAGAGCTGCTGACAGCGTGCGGGAATGACCAGAAACATGGCCAGAGTAGTCACACAAAGAAGAAGAAAAAAAGAGACCAGTGCCATGGGCATAATCCTGCGACACGCCTGCGCTGCTACCTTGTTAATCCTGTGCAACTCGGCACTCGCGCAGCAGAGCAGTGGGTTTATCAGTGCTGAGCCGACATCAGCGCCTGTTGAGACCCTGCAGCATTTGCTCACGGTGGAGCTCGATCCTCTCAACTCTTCCTTGCGAGTAACAGACAATCTGGAATTTCCAGCGCACATGCGCAGCGCTACGCTGCGCTTCCGGTTGAACAGCAATCTGACAATCGAGAGCAGCTCGATTCCAGTCAATCGGGTTAATACGACGCCGACCAGCAGTGCCTTTGTGCCAAGCACTGCCAATCAGGGAGCCGACGCGACTAGCTACGAATTTACTCCTCCCCGCAACTGGAACGGCAATCTTGTTCTGAACTACTCGGGCGTTATCAACGACACCATCGCTCGCGCCGGTGAAGAATACGCACAGAGTTTTTCTGAAACCTCTGGCGTAATTTCCGAACAAGGTGTCTTTTTGAGCAAAGCATCGGTCTGGGTTCCTGAATTCGGTGACGAACTGCTACGCTTTCGCATGATGGTGGATTTTGCAGCCGGAGCAGAGAGTTGGTCTGCGGTCAGTCAGGGAACCATGGTCGAGAGTGAAGTGTTTGAAAATGGCAGCAGCGAACAGCGCACACAATTTATTGAGCAATCACCTCAGGAAGAGATCTATCTGATTGCTGCCGATTTTACGGTCTACTCGCAACAGGCTGGCGATGTAACCGCACTCGCCTATCTGCGCACGCCGGATCAGAATCTCGCCACTCGTTATCTCGATGCAACTGGACGCTATCTGGCTCTTTATGAGCCACTACTCGGTGACTACGCCTATAACAAATTTGCTCTGCTAGAAAATTTCTGGGAAACCGGCTACGGCATGCCTTCATTCACGCTGCTCGGCCCGCAGGTGATTCGTTTCCCGTTCATTCTCGAAACCTCCTATCCCCATGAGATTCTGCACAACTGGTGGGGCAATGGCGTCTATCCGGATTACGAAACCGGCAACTGGAGCGAAGGCCTGACTGCGTATCTGGCGGATCATTTGTTCCGCGAGATGGATCAGCGCGGAGGTGAATATCGCAAAGAAATGTTGGCGCGTTACAAGAATTATGTGGCAGAGGGCGCTGACTTCCCGCTCAATCAGTTTACCTCGCGGAACTCCGCCGCAACGCAAGCGGTCGGCTATGGCAAAACCCTCATGCTCTGGCACATGCTGCGCATCGAGCTCGGTGATGAACTGTTTCTCCAGGGCTTGCAGTCTTTCTATAGTGATTTTCTGTATCAAAGAGCGAGTTGGGCCGACATCGAACGGCATTTTTCCGAGCTGGCTGGTTACGACCTCAGTGGCTTTTTCGCCCAGTGGGTGAATCGGGTCGGGGCGCCAGAATTGTCAGTAACCGTGGAAGAGGTAAATGGCAATCGTGCCCGCATCATGTTCGCCCAGGTGCAGCTTGATGAACCGTATCATCTTACCGTGCCAGTTGCCCTTTATTATGCTGGTGAGGAACAGGCGCAGGTCTACAACATCAATTTGACGCAGAAGCTCGAAGGCGTCATGGCAGAGAACTACGATCAATTGGAAGCCGTGTTGATCGATCCCTATTTTGATGTGTTTCGCACACTCGACCGCGAAGAGACTCCACCTACTCTGGGAGAATTATTTGGCGCGAGTGAGATCAGTTTCGTTTTGCCTGCCGAAGAGCGTGTGCAATGGTCGCAGATGGCGGAGGCATTCTCAGCGGGCGTAGATGCACAAATCCTTTATGCCGACGAGATAGATGAGCTGCCAGCAGATCGGTCAGTCTGGGTTTTCGGTAGCGACAACCCATTCGCAGAACAGGTGATTGCCTCTGCAGCTGGCTACGGTGTGTCCATGAATGCCATTGGCATTGAGATGGCAGGTCAGGCGATCGAGTACGCCGACCGTAGCAGTGTGGTAGTGGCACGTCATCCGGCCAATCCCGATTTGGCGCTTGGTCTGGTGCACATCGATGACATGATTGCCTTGCCGGGTATGATTGAAAAGCTGCCGCACTACGGCAGGTATTCCTATCTGAGCTTTACGGGTAGTGAACCGACTAATGATGTCAGTGGCATCTGGGAAAGTCCGAATTCGCCGATGCAATGGCGCAACCCATTACTCGACGCCGACATCGACTGGGACAATATTCCACCTGAAAACCCACTCGCTGTCTTGCCACCGGAATACACGCCGGATGCGATGCGTCGCCATGTCACGACGCTGACCGCGCCGATGATGCAGGGCAGGGGGCTGGGCAGCGCTGGTCTTGATTCGGCGGCAAGCTATATCGCTGATCAGTTCAGGGCTGCGGGGCTACAAACCGTGAATGGCACCTATCTGCAGCGTTGGCAGGCAACACTGCCGGGGCATGGTCATGTGGAGATGGCCAATGTGGTCGGCTTGCTGCCGGGGTCGAATAGGGCTCTGAGCGATCAGCCTGTGGTAATCGGTGCGCACTACGATCATCTCGGTTTCGACCTGACAACAGGTCGCACGTTCCCGGGCGCTGATGACAACGCCTCCGGCATTGCCGTGTTATTGGAGGTGGCCAGCAATCTGAGCCGCAGTTATACGCCGGAGCGTCCAGTGATGTTCGTAGCGTTTACTGGTGAGGAGTCTGGACTATTGGGGTCACAGCATTTTGTGAACAATCCCCCAGGCGGGTTCGACACTTCCGGAATCTATGCGATGGTCAATCTGGACGCGGTGGGCAGACTCGAAGGACGTAATCTTGAAGTCTTCGCAACAGACAGCGCGTACGAGTGGCCATTTATGGCTCAGGGTATTGGTTTCACCATCGGACTGCGCTCAAGCTTCCCCGCCGAAACCATTGCCAGCAGCGATCATGTCAGCTTCCTGAACGCTGGCATACCAGCCATACATTTGTTCAGTGGTGCACATAACGACTACCATCGGGTGAGCGATACTGCTGATAGCCTCGATCTTCAGGGCATGTCCCAGGTGGCCTTATGGCTTGAAGAAGCAGTGGTGTATCTCGGTAGTAATACTGAACCGCTTCGCAATCAACTGGAAGGCGCTGCGCCAATCGTGCAAAGCGGGCAGACTGGTGAGCGCGAAGCCAGTCTCGGAACAGTCCCTGATTTTGCCTGGTCCGGCGACGGGGTACGAATCTCAGGAGTGACGCCAGGAGGCGCTGCCGAAACAGCCGGACTGTTGGCAGGCGACGTCTTGCTACGCTTCAACACCCAACCGATAGAAGATCTGCAGCACTATTCCAACCTGATTCGCGCTGCTGCTCCCGGTGAAACGGTGGCATTGGGCATCCAGCGGGATGGCCGGATTCTCACTGTTGATGTGGTACTGCAAAGCCGTTGAGTTTCTCCAGAAGCCCTTCGTTGCGCCACTCCGAGCGATCTACAACAAACTGAATAGAACACCACTCACGATAAACACGACTGCCAGAAACATCAGGCTCCGGTTCACACGCGATTTCGGTGATGCCCAGTTATAAATCTCTTCCTCTACGAATAATGCGTTCTGGGACTTTTTGAACAACTTCACTTGCAACTCCATGGTAATGCGCGGTTAAGGGAAAATTCTCAGATCGTGTATTAAACCGTCCTTAAATGGGTCT
>JASBUV010000175.1 GCA_030147705.1 Gammaproteobacteria bacterium | reverse complement strand
CAGCTGGCCATTTCCTTTCTGTCCGCCATCAATAAAGTGCGGAAATCTTATCACAGCTCCCACGAGTGGTCGATCACTATACAATTTGTCACAATCCCCCAAAATCTGCCTGTTTTATCGAGCGAACGCTTGATTTTGCGGTTTGTTATCAGGCCGATTGAGCGTGCTGGGTGTTGCGTTGCCGGAGATGATATTGGGTGAGACAGGAATGCCTGCAAAGTCTATTGCACACTTGTTCTTTGCGGGTGAGTAGTTGGCTTTTGCGCAATCAGTAATCGAGCGTTGTACAGCGATTGCGAACATTCAGGTCAATAACGCCAGCTTGAAGCGAGGGGGCATGTCGCACAGTAACGGATGTGTCAGCTCTTGACCTTGCCTGCACTCGCGCTTTGTTTTTCAGGAGACTTCTCGGGCAGGGCAACGCCCATTCTTCGGGCGCGCTGCTCCCAGTTCTTCCGCGCCAATGCCTGCATATCAACAGCGCTGTCAGACTCATCAACGATTTCCAATCCGAGCAGTGTTTCGATAATGTCTTCCATAGTCACAATACCTTCCATGCCACCGAATTCATCTACGACCAGAGCCAGATGCTCTTTCTTGTTGATGAATAAATTGAGCAGCTCAGGGATCGGCAGGGTCTTGTGCACAATGATGATGTCGCGGCGAATATCGGCAAGCGTTTTGTGATCGTTGTCCTCCACGAGACTAAGTAGTAATTCGTCGCGCAAGATGTAACCGATGACATTGTCACTGCGCTCGCGATAGAGCGGTATGCGAGAAAACGGCAGCTCGGGATTCTTGTCGTGGAATTCCCTGACAGAAAGTGCATCGCTCGCGGTCACGACAACGATTCTCGGCGTCATGATGTCCTTGACGAGAATCTTGGAAAAGCGCAACAGATTCTGAATGATCTTGCGCTCGTCTTCGTCGAGTACACCCGCTTCAGTTCCGATTTTCGCCATCACCAGGAAGTCGGTGCGCGTCAAAACCGGTTTGTCTTTGTCCTTCTTGAGATGCCGCGTGATGTACTGGCTCACCCACACCAATGGAGCAAGACAAAACAGCATCACTTTCAGGGCAATCACTGTGAAAGGTGTTAGCGCCTGCCAGTTGTTCGCGCCCAGTGTTTTGGGGATGACCTCAGAGAAGATGAGAACGGCGAGTGTCATGCCGCCAGCAATCAATGCTTCCAGACTCATCAAATCGAATCCGAAAATCTGGATCGTCAATGAGCCGAATATCGCGCTGGCCTGGGAGCCAACGCCGATAGCGCCAACCGTATGCGCAATGGTGTTGAGCGTAAGAATGGCGGCGAGTGGCCGATCAATATCATCCTTGAAGCGCGCCAGATCGCGAGCCAAGGGCGAACCTTGCTGTTGCTGAATGCCGATATAGGCAGGCGTAACGCTCAGCAGAACTGCTTCGAGAATCGAGCAGAGAAAAGAAAACGTGATGCTGAGAAAAAAGAAGGCGGCGAGTAGGCCCATAGAATATTGTGCTGCCGGAAATGTCAGGCTTTATTCTTTCATGAATGAATAAAGCCTGACAATCAGAATCAGGAACTGAATCCCGGAGACTTCGCTTTGTTGCGCAGCTTCGGTAGAGGAATCTTGCTCAGTAGCTCACGAATCCTGTCTGGAAGCGCCAGCATTGCCGGGGTCACGACCAGTGTCAGCACCGTCGCAAAAGACAGGCCGAAGACGATTGCAGATGCCAGGCTAACCCACTGTGAAGTGATAGGGCCACCGATTTCGATTTCGGCACCGATCAAGTCTACGGAGACATGCATCGCGAGTGGCAACAGGCCAAAGCCGGTTGTGAAAGTCGTGAGGAATACAGGTCGCAGGCGCTGTACGCCAGTCTGCACCACAACTTCCTGCAGTGACCATTCAGGATGTTCTTTACGCAGAACATTGAATGTGTCAATCAGCACGATATTGTTGTTCACGATAATTCCGGCCAGAGCGACGATGCCGATCCCGGTGAGAATCACTGAAAACGTTTGCCCGGTGGTGAGCAAGCCGAGCAGCACACCAGCAGTGGACAACAGTACTGAGGACAGAATCAACAAAGCCTGATAGTAGCTGTTGAATTGGGTAACCAGCAGTATCGCCATCAGGGCCATCGCCAGAGAAAAAGCCTGTGCGAGAAAAGCGGCTGATTGCTCCTGCTCTTCATTGGCACCGCGGAACTGATAAAACACTTCTCGGGGCGGTGGGTTCTGTTCCAGCCATGCCGACAGCTCTGTCAGCTTGTTGCTTGCGACGATGCCTGGCGCCGGATTGGCTCGTACGTACACGACGCGATTGCCATCCACACGCTGAATCGAGCTCACCTGGGGTTTGGCTTCCAGAGTGACGAACGTGGAAATAGGAATCGGTCCATTCGGCGTGCCGATGCGGATGCTGTCGAGCTGGTCAAGGCCGCGATATTCCGCAGGATAGCGGATGCGTATATCGACTTCCTCTTCGCTGTCATTGGGTCGGTAGTCGCCCATGAAGATGCCATTGGTCATCAGCTGAATTGCGGCACCAACTTCGGCCATATTGGCTCCCAGCATGGCAGCCCTGGCCCGATCAACTACCATTTCCCATTCGATGCCAGGGACAGGAGCCGTATCGTCGATGTCGATGAGTTCGTCGCCCATCTCTTCTTCCATGTAGGTACGGATGCGAGTTGCTTCAGCGAACAGCAAATCCAGATCTTCGCCAGATAACTCCAGCTGAATTTCCTTACCGACAGGTGGACCCTGTTCAATCGTCGCAACCTCGGCACGCACACCAGGAATATCGCTGATGGCGTCCCGGTACAGGTTTTCGAGTTCGAACCCGTCGACGTCGCGATCACGGCGATCGGTCATCTCGATAAAAATCGTTCCGATCAGGTCTGGTGCGCTTTGTTGCCCGCCGCCTTGTTGCTGACCAGCTCCTGACTGCATCACGATGCCCTTGATGTGTCCCACATTCATGATGCGCTCTTGCACATCCAGCATGATGTCGCGCAGTTCCGCGGGCGAGAAATTGCCTCTGGCGAATACTTGCACCTGTGACTGGTTTGGCTCGACTGCAGTGAAAAACTCGACGCCTTTCCCGAAGCGGCCATAGGCGATGACGATGCTCACCAGCACGACGAAGCTCAGAATGGCAACGGTGCCGGGCATGCGTACCGCAAGACGCAATACCTGGGCATAGAAAGCGGTTATCGGCCCTACGTCTTCCGGCTTGCCTTCTTCCAGGCTGGCGAGGTGGGATGCCGTGGCAGCCTGTGATCGCCCGAGCAGTGCACCGATTGTCGGTGCAAATAGCAGCGCATAGAAGAGTGAGCCAACCAGTACTGCGAATACGGTGATAGGCAAATAGCTCATGAACTCTCCGGCAACTCCGGGCCAGAACATGATGGGAAGAAAGGCAGCGAGCGTCGTGGCAGTTGACGCCATGATCGGCCAGAACATCCGCGCAACGGCAGCCTTGTAGGCTTCCTTGCTGTCCAGTCCCTCAGCCATTTTCCGATCGGCATACTCCACCATTACGATCGCGCCATCGATCAGCATCCCGAGGCCGAGCAGCAGGCCAAAGATAACCATGAAGTTATACGTAAAGCCGAGCATCGAAATGATGATGAAGGCGAAAAAGAATGAGAATGGCACGGCCAGAGTGACCAGCAAGCCGGAGCGCACACCTACTGTGGCGATTACCACTATCAGCACCAGAACCATCGCTGTGGCCATATTGCCTTGTAGGCCCATGTTCTGTTCGATAACCAGCGGAGCGGTGTTGTTGATGTAGGAGATATCAACCGCGGGTGGCAGCGTTGGGCGAACTGCCGAAACTACAGCGTCCACCTGTTCCATGGTCTCAACGAGATTGCCGCCATTGCGTTTCATAACATTCAGCGAGATTGCCGGCGAGCCATTGGCATAGGAATAGCGCGTGGCATCCTTGAAAGTCCTGCGCACTTCGGCTAAATCGGAAACTGTGAGCACTCCGTCTGCATTCGAGGCTAAAGGCAGGTCATAGAGATCTTCTGCTGTTTCAATAAGGCCTGGTACTTTGACAGGGAAGCTACCCTGTCCGGTATCAACTTGTCCTGCGGGAATGAGGCGATTATTGTTGGTGACAGTCTGTACTATGGCGCTATTGGAAATCCCGTAAGTTTCCAGCTTGGCGGGATCGACGACTGCTTCGAGTAACTCTTCGCGATTGCCAACCATGTTGGCTTCCAGAACGGAAGGCAGAATTTCTATGCGCCGTTGCAAGTCCTCGGCGATGCGCAGCAAGACCCGCTCTGGCACACCCTGACCACCAATAGCGATCTGTACTACAGGGAGAGTCGCTGCGGAAATTTCCTGGATGATCGGTTCTTCAGTGTTTTGCGGGAAGCGCGCTTTGGCGCGGTTCATGGCTTCGCGAATATCGGCGAGTGCTGTAGCGGAATCCAGATTGATATCAAATTCCACAATGATAGTTGCCGCATTCTCACTGGAGAATGAGTCGATCTGGGTTATACCCTCGATCGTTTTCAGTTCCAGTTCGGCTGGCTTGGTCAGCAGGCGTTCGGCATCTTCGGGCGATATGCCATTGTGAATAATTGTCGTGACAACGACGGGCACTTCGACATCTGGATTGAGTTCCACGGGAATGGAGCCATAAGCGACCAGACCTGCAATCATGACGGCAAAGAAAATACTGAGGGTCGTGCGCGAGCGTGAGATCGCGTGATCGATATAGTTTTTCATGAGCTCAGGCTCCTGCGACTAGCGGCGAACTGACCAGTCGAAATTGGCTTGTACGACCTGACCCGGGAACACAATTTCCTGGCCCACTGTGATCAGTGTGACTTCGCCCTGCAGGCCGGTCACCCAGATACCCGGATTGAGCTCGTTGGTATCGTCGCCCACAATTTCAACATTGCGAAAACTCACTTCGCCATTCGCGCCAATCAGTTTCACGCCGATTGCACCATTGTCATCCAGTGAGAGAGCTGACGAAGGAATGCGATGTGCATTGAGTTCTGTGGCTCGCACCAGCATTTCTGCGGTAACCCCGGCTTTCGCGCCAGTCTGATTGCTGTCAACCGTGGCTTCAATGCGATAACTGCGTGATATCGGATCTGCGTCGCTGGCGAGGTAGGTGACTGTGGCATTGAGCGTCTCTCCGCCCAGAAGCTGTGCATTGACTCTGGCGCCTACCGAGATGCGGCTGACATCCTGCTCAGGAACGAGGCCAACCAGCAACATTGGATCGTCATCCAGGACTGAGGCACAGACATCGCCGATATTCAGCAAGTCTCCGATTTCAACGGTACGCTGTTCGACGATGCCGTCGAATGGAGCAACAATTCGAGTTTTCTGCAGTGCGAGTTCGGCGCGCACCACTGCTGCCTCTGCGGCACTGACGCTGGCCTTTAATTGTGCAACCTGAACCGCGGATTGAAGATTGCGGCTCTGTAAGTCCTGGGCAGCCCGGTATTCCAGCTGTGCTTCTTCGAGACGTGCCTGAGCTTCAGTGAGTGCCGCATCTCTGCCGTCGACAGCAATTTCGCACAGCAGGTCGCCGGCAGCAACGCGTGCTCCGCGAGCGATTGGGTCACTTATGATACGCCCAGCCTGCTCTGCCCGAACCTGAACATGGCGGAATGCCTGGGTGCGGCCGCGCACGCGAATCCGCTCGACATACAGCTCTTCGCTGACCTGTCTTGCCCGGACTGTGATGACGTCAGGATTCTCACCCGGAGACGCATCTTCGGCAATGACACTGATCTGGCGCTCGGGGGTTTCAGGGACTTCAGCCGTGCTCTGTGAGCTGCGTGGAATAGCCATCCAGGCTACCACCAGTCCGAATATCACTGCTGCGACGATTTGTTGCTTCTTCACTACGGCCTCCAGATTCCTGAGGTGAGCGGGTGCTGAATTTCAGCACACACAGGGCATCCTGCCCCTGGGGAACTTGCCCTGGAAGCAGAATTGATAGGTTGCGCTTGGATTGTCGTCCTTATTGTTGATCTTCCCCGGCTGCGCGGGCTTCCTCTTAGGTCAGGACAGTCAATTGACGCGTGGGCCCTGTTTAGTGGCCTGACGAAAGTGTTACCTATTGTAACGGCAATATTATGTATTGCAATGCAATTTATCCCCCAATTTGCAGCGCCTGACCGGATCGGCTAATTGGGGTATTCGGCCTTGTTTATGGTAATTTGAGCGCGCCAGATAGCCGGTAATCCGGGTAACGATCAATCAGGGATGTGAAAGGAGAGAATCTTGAAAGATTTACGAGGCAGAGTTGCCATTGTGACGGGTTCCAGTAGTGGAGTAGGGGCAGCAACAGTTAAGCTGTTGGCGAGTCAGGGCTGCAATGTACTGATTAACTACAATTCCAACGCCGATGGCGCGGAGCGCGTGGCGAAAGAGTGCGAAGCGGCAGGCGGGCAGGCCGTGATCTTTGGTGGCAATGTTGCCAGCGATGCAGACTGTCGGGCGATGGCGCAGTTGGCTCTCGACACATGGGGCCGCATTGACGTGCTGGTCAACAATGCTGGCACCACCAAATTCGTCGATCACAGTGACCTTGAAGGGCTGGATGAAAACGATTTTCAACGCATCTATGGTGTCAACGTCATTGGTTCTTATCAGATGATCCGTGCAGTGAATGGCTGTATGCAGAATCAGGATGAGGGCGGTGTTGTAGTGAATGTAGCTTCCACAGCGGCTGTCACCGGCATTGGCAGTTGCGTCGCTTATGCCGCGTCCAAGGGGGCGCTCGTAACGATGACCCTGTCGTTGGCACGCTCTCTGGGGCCCAAGGTACGAATGAACGCGGTTTGTCCCGGATTCATCGAGGGTGAGTGGCTGCAGAAAGGTCTTGGCGACGAGGCCTATCAAAAGATGATGGATTTCAATCGTCGCAATGCGACTCTGGGCGTCACAGCGACGGCGGAAACGGTGGCCGATGCCATCCTGCATTTCATCACCGGGCCACAGATAGTTACCGGCGAAACCCTGATGGTGGATGGTGGCCGACATCTGGCACAAACGCCATTGACCAGACGCTAGGCGGTAACGCGACGAATCACTGCCAGAGCTTCATTTCGCCACGGGCCGTTTCTGGAGCTTGCGCTGCAGGGTGCGGCGATGCATCTTCAATTGCCGCGCTGTGGCGGAAATATTGCCATCATTCTCCAGCAAGACTTTCTGGATGTGTTCCCATTCAAGCCGCCTGACGGACATGGTTTCCAGACTGGCGGTGTCCGGGATCTCAGCTTGCTTCTCCTCCGCTTCACCCAGCAATAAGGCAGAGAGAATTTCATCGGTATCTGCAGGTTTGGCGAGATAGTTGTCAGCGCCCAGCTTGATTGCCTCCACCGCTGTTGCAATGCTTGCGTAGCCAGTGAGTATCAGGATGCGAATATCGGGATAAAGCTGCTTGAGTCTGGGGATCAGCTTTAGCGAGGTCTCGCCGCCCAGATTGAGATCCAGAATTGAATACGCAAACTGTCCCGCATCCAGCAGCTTTTCGGCGTCGTCCAGACTCGCTGCATGTGAGACATGGTATTCCCGACTTTGCAGGGCCTTCATCATCACGCGGGCGAATGTCTCATCGTCCTCAACCAGCAGTATCTGAATATCATCGTTCGTCATGGTGATCTGAGAGAGTCCAATTCGTTGTAAAGCGGGCCAATTTCCGGCGCAGCCTATTCCGATGCAGGCAACGGTAGCTTGATAACCGTCAGTGCGCCACCGATCTTGAGATTAAACATTTCAATCTTGCCGCCCAGACGCTGGACGGTCGCATTGGCCAGGAAGATACCGAGCCCCATACTGTCCTTGCGCATCGAAATAAAGGGCTCGCCCATGTTTTCCAGAACCTGGGCCGGTATGCCCGGACCATCGTCTGTTACTGCGATTTCGAGCTGCTTGGTTCCGCCAGGCGTATCTGGAGATATGACGGAAAACAATACGTCTACTTTCGAGCTTGCAGCCTTGATGCCATTCTCAATGATGTTGATCACACCATGCTTGAGCGATGGGTCAGCACGCAGCAATTGCTGACCATTGCCCTGGATGCGAAATTCCACCGCTGCCGTAGGATGGATGTTAGTAACATAGTCACTGATATCGTTCACAAATTCGTCGAGGTGCATCTCTTCAGAGTCTGCAGGCCGGTCTTTGTTGTAATAGCGGATCAGTTGATTGAGAGAGTTCTTGCAGCGGGTCACTTGCTCGCGTAATACGCTAATGTCGTCTTTGATGTCAGACTCTTTGAGCTGCTGTGCATCCAGTTTATCCAGTTCGTTGAGCAGTACCGACATCGTGGACAGGGGAGTGCCCAGTGCATGCGCCGTGCCAGCGGCGAGCGTGCCAATTGCAACGAGCTGCTCATTGCGCATTTCATTTTCTCTTGCCTGGGCGAGATTGGATTCCCGCTCTCTGATAGCGATTGCCATGCGCGTGATGAATACGGTGATCAGAATTGCGCTGACGAGAAAAATCACCCACATGCCCACGAGGTGGAGCTGGAAAACCATATTCTGTGGCATGGGTGCATCCATCGCGCCATGGTCTGTCTGTGTGTCGAGGAACAGGAAAGAGGTATACAGCACGATGCTGCCCAGTGCGAAACCATAGACATAGGGCCGTGGTAAAAGCGTCGCCGTGACGGCGAGTAGAACCAGCAGGTAGGAAATCAGAGGGTTACTGACTCCCCCTGCGAACAGGAGCAGTATGATCAAAAAAGCGGCGTCTATCAGGATGTGCCAGAACAACTCGGCCTGGGAGACAATCCAGCTTTGTCGCAGGCGCCAGTAACTAATGACAACCGATACGAAGACGGCGGTAATGAGCAAGTAGATTGAGGAATAGGGTATGACCAGGTCAGAAAATGACGCGAAGATCATCATGCCGACCGTGCCGGTCAGCGTGACGAACGAGCGCAGCAACAACAGGCGCTGCAGCCCTTGACGATTGATGCTGGACTGACTGTCGCCCTTGGGAATAAGGGCTTCGGTCCAGGAAAATGATCCGCTACCATCAGACATAAATGCATTCTACCTGATACTATCCACACTACCAGATCAAGCCGTCAATGCGGGATCAAATGGTGAGAGATAATCCGGCTACCTGCCCAATGCTCATGGAATGGGGCAACAGACAAGCGCAGTTATTGTTCATGGCGAACGAGGAAAACATTGCAAAATTCTACATCCAGAACCAGTCTCGATTTGGATCTGCTGAGTCAATTGCTCCAGGACCATTCTGAAGAGCAGCCATTGCTTTGTTATGGCATTGGCAACGAGCAGAGTTCTCTGGCCGAGTTGCAGAATAATTTGTTGGAGCTGCTCACGGAATCAGCACTGACCAGTACGAACCCATCTCGCAAGGCATTACTCGTCGGTGACAATTTGCAAGCTGTTGCGGCAAAGCTGGCTCAGCATGAATTGTCGGTCACCTTGCTGGGCACAGGGCGACACGCGTTGATCGCCAGCGATGATGCCATTGCCTTTCTGGAGACAAGCTTGCTGGAATTCTCAGCCCGTGACGAATTCGATCTGCTTATTTATGAAGGGACTTATACCTATCTTGATCAATTGCCTATTTTGCAGAAAGCGAGGCAATTGCTCCGCAAGGGTGGGCGACTGTTACTGCTGGGGGAGTTTCTTGCCCTGGATAATCGCTTCGAGTACTCCTCACTTGCGAATATCGAATCCTTGCGCAGGCTCTCTCAGAGACTGGGGTTTCAGCACCTTCAGGAGCGAGACCTCAGCGCAGGAGCGAGGGTCACTCTCGAGGCGTTGCGCAGCTGGCTGGATGCGCTGCCCAGCGCAGCGCTTGAGCAGACTGGAGAATCCAGATACGAGGGTATAACTGAAGCGATTTCCGGAATCGGGGCAGAGTTCGCGGATGGCCGACGATGTCTGCAGCTAATCGAGTTGCAGCTAAACCGTAATCCCGATGATGAATGGTCTGATGCAGAGTTCTCCGCCATAGATTCCTTCTCTACGCAGGATGTTGCCCAGCTATTCGCAGAAAGTTTCCAGACTGACTTTGACCCCGAGGTGTGGGATTGGAAATATCATCTCGGCAAGGGGCAATGCGTTATCGCGCGGACATCAACAGATGGACGGATAGTTGCGCACTACGGCGGCGCCCCGCGCAAGATCGACTATTTCGGCGACCCTGCACTGGCCATTCAGGTGTGTGATGTGATGGTGCTGCCTGAGGTGCGTAGAAGCTACGGAAAATCGAGTCTCTTCTTCCGTACGGCAGCGACCTTTCTGGAGAGAGAGATCGGTTATTCGGTCAACCATCTGCTGGGCTTCGGTTTTCCCAATCAGAAGGCAATGAATATAGCGACACGGTTGGGACTCTATGAGAAGACCGACGAGTTCGTCGAAGTCCTGTTCTCTGAGCCAACGCTGGATGACCCTGGGCTACTGCAGGTTGAGGATCTCCGGTTCAGTGAACGCGCAGCTGAAATTGATCAGCTATGGCAGCTTATGAGGTGTGATTTTACAGACGCCATCATCGGTGTTCGCGATAGCGCTTATTTTGAGTACCGTTTTTTGCAGCATCCATTCGGCAGAAGAGGGCAGTATCGTTGTCTCCAGGTGCTGGGAGCAGAGCAAGAGTTGCGGGCTGTTGCGGTGTTAAAACAGCACGGCGAGCATTATCTGCTCATGGATGTGTTTGCCCAGCGTGACGACATACCAACGGTACTCTCCAGCATTAATGCATGGAGCCTGACTGGTCGCGAGAATGGCGATGCAGGTAAGGCAATCAAGTTCTGGATTACCAGAAGCGGATTGGCCCGCTTGGATCTCCCGGTAGCAGCTGTGCATGATCTGGGTATTGAGATACCCTGTAATAGCTGGAATGCAGGCCCCCCGGCAGAACAATTGCTGAATAAATGGTGGCTCACTGCGGGAGACATGGATTTCCTGTAGAGCGCGATTGTGGTTGTTCACAAGGGCAGAGTGCATTATGTGAAGCGATTGTCAGGATTGTGAATCTGGTTGTCACAATGAATGCATCGCAGAGATGCAGCAATCGTCTGCTGGACAGACCCAGGCCGTACCGAATTATTTACCCAAGTGAAACGTAACAGGCACCCGAGTTATGACATCGTCCAACATCTATGAGCAGAATCTCGATCAGAATCCTGCGAATTTTGCTGCGCTGACCCCATTAAGTTTTCTGGAGCGTGCGGCGGCTGTTTACCCAGACAAGACGTCGATTATTCACGGCGAGACCCGCTACTCCTGGTCTGATACCTATGCGCGGAGTTGCAGACTTGCTTCAGCCTTGCTGAAAATCGGTATTGGCAAAGGTGATACGGTGTCGTTC
>JASBUV010000162.1 GCA_030147705.1 Gammaproteobacteria bacterium | reverse complement strand
ATGTTCCAGTGGGCGAAACAGCTCGGCATCAAGAACGTGAAGATGCTGCCTGATGGCAACGCAGATTTTACTCGCGGCATGGACATGCTGGTGAAGAAACAGAATCTCGGCTTCGGTGATCGTTCCTGGCGCTATTCGATGCTGGTTGATGACGGCCAGATTGTTAAAGTCTTCTCTGAGGAAGGCAAGGTTGATAACTGCGAGACAGATCCTTTTGAATGCAGCGACTGCGACACCATGCTGACTTATATCAAGTCACAGGAAGCAGCGGCGGCGTAAGCGAAATTTGAGCGCAGCATAGCTCTCGGCACTGGGTACCCCCAATACCCGCAGTAGTGCTTTTTACAGGAACGGCGGCATCCCTATCCTTTGAAGTCCGCCGTTCCTTTTTTCTTTTTTCTCAATAAGCAGTCGACTCCCTCGCGAGCAAACCCGGGGATGAGTTTGTATGTGTGCGGATCGAAATCCCGGAATCCTCGATCAGGACCAGGGGTCTTGCATGGCCGCAAAAAACGCCTGATGGTCACTTATCATGTCTTGAGCAACGAGTGGGTCTGGGGTGACCGACCAATTATTACGCTCGAATGTTCCCCCCAACAAAATGCCGTCACTGCGCGGAAACATGTAGCGGCCGCCATTGCCGAGGATGATGTAGTTGACTTCGTCCTGGGGAAGCAGAAAGCTCAGCTGGCCCTTGATTGCGAACAGCTCTGTGTCATTGAAAAGTTCCCGAGCCCCGAGTCCTGTGCAATTGAAAATCACCGGCTCATCGAGGGTCTGCAGTTCTTCCCCATCCCTGAATTCGCGCTGTTTGATGGTTCCGCCAGCAACGTAAAAATCCTGCATGACCGCCGGCAGATAAATCGCAGGCTCGATCAGCATGGTGTCGTAATGCCTGACCCACTGCGCGGCAAAGGGATGTTCGTTCGGAGCAAGGTCCCGGTGCTGCGGATAGAAAGCCTGGTATTTGTCGGTAAAGGCTTCGCCATCGGGAGCGCGATCCAGAATCGTGTAGTTGCTGATCCAGCGCACTCCATAGCGTGGCCCGATCATATTCTGGTAGTAGCGGTAGGCGTGTGCCATCGCTGCTTCAAATTGTGCCAGAAATGCGGGCGTCAGATAGGGATCGTCGTACACCGAGGTTGGAGACCATTGGCCGCCAGCGATATTGGACGTTGTGTGCGGTGGCAAATCTTTGGCATAGATCGTTACTGCCCACCCCTGATCCTGCATTAGACGCGCCGTTGCCAGCCCGACGGCACCACAACCAATTACTGCACAGCGACGATGTTGCGACTGCATGGCGAGCTCCATGGCGAGATGCGCTGTTCCCCAGGAGAGCGTGATACCGCCACCGCCATGTCCATAATTGTGTATCAGTAATTTGTCTCCGCGAGATTCGGCGCTCACCTCGAATCCTTTGGAGCGGAACGGGCGCAGCCCCGCAATTGTGCGAATCAGTCGTTGTTCAGAAGCCAGCACGCGCCTGAGCGGAAGGCCCGACGGAGTGCGGAACTGTTGTTGATTGCTCAGTGATGTGGCGCAGCCAGCAAGGAGAGGCGCGCTAGCCAGTGCTTGCAAGAATTGTCGTCGTGCACGAGAGACATCAGATTGCATGAGTACTTCCCATTACTGATAAACACGGGGTCAAACTAGCATACCTGATGCTCATACAGCTGTTAATGCGTGTTTTTGCTCCTTTGGGCGAGTGGTATCGAATGCATCAGAAAAGCTTTGGGACACATCGCCTTATGCCAAGTGCGGATAAGCTGCCTATAGACCTTTGCCAACTGTTTTTGCCAAGGGTTTCGGTTATGATCAGATCCTTGATTATTGGGTCCAAGATGTTTTTCTGGAGTACGTAGTGATGAATTGGTTGACTGGAAATCGAGTGAGCCTATGGCTGACTGGCTGCTATTTGTTATTCGTGGCGGTACAAGTAACAGCGCAGAGTGAAGAAACTGTGCGCTATGAATGGGATTTGACGGAGATCTATCCGACCGTTGAGGCCTGGAGTGAAGCGATGGATACCGTGGCCGCACGCATCGAGCGATTGCCTCAATTGCAGGGCACGCTCGGTAACAGTGCGGCTGACATGCTAGCGGCATTTCGCGAGATATCAGAGACGAACAAGGAAGCGGTGCGAGTCTATGTTTATACCAGTCTTGAACGCGATGCTGACCAGCGTCAACCCGAGACCCAGGAACGCTTCGGTCTCGCCCGACAGCTGTTTACGAATCTGGGCGAGGCGACTTCGTGGATAAGCCCTGAGGTTCTTGCTATCGGTGAAGAAAGGGTCAATGCGTTTCTTGCGAGTGAGCCGGGGCTGGCCGACTTTGAATTCCTGATCAGGGATATGTTGCGGCAGGCTCCACACACTCTCGACCAACAGACTGAGGCGATTCTCGCTCAGGCGGGATTAGTGCTTTCCTCTGCAGAGCAAATCTATGAGAACTACGCCAATGCGGATATCCCCTGGCCAACAGTAACGCTCAGTGAAGGCCAGGAAGTCACGCTAACCCAGGCAGGCTATTCGCTATGGCGAGCGGCCCCCAATCGTGACGACCGCAAGCTCGTCTTCGATACCTTCTGGGAAACCTGGAACCAATATGCCGATGGTATGGGCGCGACGCTGGCCAGTGAGGTTCAGGCCAATGTGTTTACTTCCAGAGTGCGCAATCATGATGGTGTGCTGGCGCACAACCTCTTTGACGATGGCCTGCCTCCAGAGGTGTATACCCAGCTGGTGACTCAGGTAAATGAAGCGCTTCCGGTGTTTCATCGTTATCTGCGCTTGCGTGGTCGTATGCTGGGCGTTGAGGATTTACGTTATTACGATATCTATCCTTCGCTCATCGAAGTGAACACGGGCGTGTTCGACCTCGATCGCTCCAAGGAGATTACCTTCGAAGCATTGAAGCCATTCGGCGAACGCTATCTCGAATTGCTGGAATACGGCCTTTCGCAGGATTGGATGCATAGTCACCCGCAACCGGGCAAGCGATCAGGGGCGTACATGAACGGCTCCATTTATGACGTGCATCCCTATGTGTTGCTGAATCACAACGATGACTATTCCTCACTGTCGACTTTTGCGCACGAATGGGGGCACGCCGTCCATTCGTTATTGGCCAACGAGAACAACCCTTACGAGAATGCAGGCTACTCCACTTTCATCGCGGAGATGGCATCGACGATTAATGAAATCCTGCTTGAGGAATACATGATTGCGAACGCGCGCAGTGATGAGGAGAGGCTCTATTATCTGGGTGGTGCACTGGAAAGTATCCGTGGCACTTTTTTCCGTCAGACCATGTTTGCAGAGTTCGAGCTGGCCATTCATGAAGCTGCGGAAAATGGTGAACCGCTCACAGGCCCCAGACTGACTCAGATCTATGGCGACTTGTTAAAACGCTATCACGGTCATGACGAAGGTGTGCTGACAATCGATGATGCCTACGCTGTTGAATGGGCTTACATCCCGCATTTCTACTATGACTTCTACGTCTTCCAGTATGCGACTTCCATCAGTGGTGCCGCCTGGTTTGCGGAACAGTTTCTGGCGGGTGATACCGAGGTGCGCGATGCTTTCATCCGTGTGTTAAGCGCTGGTGGATCAGATTATCCCCACAACATCCTGCTCAATGAGGCGGGGCTGGATATGACCCAGGCAGAAGCATTCGGTCCGGTGTTGCGGCGCATGAACAATCTGATGGATCGAATTGAAGCTCTACTCTAACGATCTGAAGAGAATTGGCAGTGTAAGCTGCACAGTAATAAAAAAGCCCGCTTACGCGGGCTTTTTTTCTGGTATGGATTCAGTTGATCGCAGGTTTTGGGTGGGCGTAAAGCCATTCTACAACCTGTTCCGCGAAACTGTCGGAGAGCGTGGGTGAATGCGCGCCTGCAGAGATTGTCCACAGTTCACTCGACCCCCCGGCTTTACAGCCGACCTCAAATTTCAGGACTCCAGTCTCGAAGCCGGGCAAGCTGGCATCCAGATCGCGCATCTCGCGTGCCTTGCCGGTGCTCGCACAGCCATTGTAGTCCGCCCATTGACGTACCGTTCGCAGCGCCGACGGATAGCGGTTGTCGCGGATGTCGCCACCCCCATAGGCGATCGTCCCATCTGCCGTCCCGTGAATCTGCAAGATATTGATCGGAGAGGCGGGAGCCGGGCGCTCATCCATATGGCTTGCTCCGGCCAGACTCACAATCGCGGCGATGTCCCCGGAGTGTTCATACGCCATGCGATAGGACATGAAACCGCCATTGGAATGACCCACCAGATAGACGCGCTGTGCGTCGACGTTGTAGCGCGATTTCATTCCGTCGATGACTGCTTTGATATAGCCCACATCGTCAACTTCGGACTCGAAAAAATTGCAGCACGCATTTGATGCGTTCCAGAAACGGTTGCGGTCGCCGCCCGATTCCTGAGTGCCGTCCGGTGCTGCCAGCAAAAAGCCGTATTCGTCCACCAGCTTGCTAAAACCCATATAGGCATTTTGTCGGTTGCCACTTGATGTGTAGCCATGCAGCAGGACGATCAGCGGCAGACTCGACTCTTCAGCG
>JASBUV010000154.1 GCA_030147705.1 Gammaproteobacteria bacterium | reverse complement strand
GAGCATTGCAACAGCAGTGGAGGCTATCAAGCTCGGCGCTGACAACTATCTCGCCAAACCTGCAGATACCGATGAGATTCTCTCCGCCTTGTTGCTGGGTGAAGCAGAGGAGAAGCCAGCTGAGATCCCGGACACCGCCAGTCTGGAAACCATGTCCGTCAGGCGACTTGAATGGGAACACATCCAGAAAGTCTTGCTGGAGAATGATGGCAATATTTCCGCCACAGCGCGGCAATTGAAGATGCATCGCCGCACCCTGCAGCGCAAGCTCCAGAAACGGCCTGTGGCGAAATAAAGCTCTGGCAGTGATTCGTCGCGTTACCGCCTAGCGTCTGGTCAATGGCGTTTGTGCCAGGTGCCGGCCACCATCCACCATCAGGGTTTCTCCGGTAACAATCTGTGGCCCGGTGATGAAATGCAGGATGGCATCAGCCACCGTTTCCGCGGTCGCTGTGACGCCCAGGGTCGCATTGCGACGATTGAAATCCATCATCTTCTGATAGGCCTCGTCGCCTAGACCTTTCTGCAGCCATTCACCTTCGATGAAACCGGGACAAACCGCGTTCATTCTTACCTTGGGCCCAAGAGATCGGGCTAACGACAGGGTCATTGTTACGAGTGCGCCTTTGGATGCGGCATAGGCGACGCAACTACCGATGCCAGTGACAGCGGCTGTGGAGGCGACATTCACCACGACTCCGCCTTCATCCTGACCTTGCATACTGTCGTTCACTGCACGAATCATCTGATAGGCGCCAACAACATTCACGCCATAGATGCGTTGAAAATCGTTTTCATCCAGCCCTTCAAGGTCGCTGTGATCGACGAATTTGGTTGTGCCAGCATTGTTGACCAGTACGTCAATGCGGCCCCATGTGTCGAGAGCCAACTGCGCCATTGCCCGGCAGTCTGCATCGCTGGCGACATTGCCACCAAAGATCACTGCCTGCCCGCCTGCCGCTTCGCACTCTTTTGCCACGCGCTCCGCGCCATCGGCGTTCGAGTTGTAGTTAATCACTACATTGCAGCCCTGACTCGCCAACAGTTTTACTGTTGCTGCCCCTACTCCGCTACTGGAACCCGTCACAATGGCAACTCTGCCTCGTAAATCTTTCAAGATTCTCTCCTTTCACATCCCTGATTGATCCTTACCCGGATTACCGACTATCTAGCGCGCTCAAATTACCATAAACAAGGCCGAATACCCCAATTAGCCGATTCGGTCAGGCGCCGCAAATTGAGGGATAAATTGCATTGCAATACACAATATTGTCGTTACAATAGGTAACACTTTCGTCAGGCCACTGAACAGGGCCCACGCGTCAAATGACTGTCCTGACCTAAGAGGACTGACCTAAGAGGAAGCCCGCACAGCCGGGGAAGATCAACAACAAGGACGACAATCCAATCGCAACCTATCAATTCTGCTTCATGGGCAAGTTCCCCTGGGCAGGATGCCCTGTGTGTGCTGAATTTCAGCACCCGCTCACCTCAGGAATCTGGAGGCCGTAGTGAAGAAGCAACAAATCGTCGCAGCAGTGATATTCGGACTGGTGGTAGCCTGGATGGCTATCCCACGCAGTTCACAGAGCACGGCTGAAGTCCCTGAAACCCCCGAGCGCCAGATCAGCGTCATTGCCGAAGATGCGTCTCCGGGTGAAAACCCTGACGTCATCACAGTCCGGGCAAGACGGGTTAGCGAAGAGGTGTATGTCGAGCGGATTCGCGTGCGCGGTCGCACCCAGGCATTCCGCCATGTTCAGGTTCGAGCAGAACAGGCTGGGCGCATCATAAGAGACCCAATCGCGCGTGGAGCTCGCGTAGCTGCCGGCGACTTGCTGTGCGAAATTGCTGTCGACGGCAGAGACGCAGCGCTCACTGAAGCACAGGCACGTCTCGAAGAGGCGGAGATGGAATACCGGGCTGCCCAGGATTTGCAGAGCCGCAATCTTCAATCGGCAGTACAGGTTGCACAATTAAAGGCCAGCGTCAGTGCCGCTGAGGCAGCGGTAGTACGCGCCGAACTCGCACTGCAGAAAACCCGAATTGTTGCTCCGTTCGAGGGCATCGTCGAACAGCGTACCGTTGAAATCGGAGACTTGTTGAATATCGGCGATGTCTGCGCCTCAGTGCTGGATGACGATCCGATGTTACTGGTTGGCCTCGTCCCTGAGCAGGATGTCAGCCGCATCTCAGTCGGCGCCAGAGTCAATGCGCAGCTTCTGGGCAGCGAGATTCTCAATGCCACAGTCACCTACCTCGCCAGCGACGCAGATCCGATATCACGCAGTTATCGCATCGAAGCCACAGTTGATAACAATCAGACTGGCGCGAAAGCCGGGGTTACTGCGGAGATGCTGGTACGAGCCACAGAGCTCAATGCGCATCGCATTCCTTCTTCAGCTCTCTCACTGGATGACAATGGTGCAATCGGCGTGAAACTGATTGGCGCGAATGGCGAAGTGAGTTTTCACAATGTTGAAATTGTGGGCGACGATACCAACGAGCTCAACCCAGGCATTTGGGTTACCGGCCTGCAGGGCGAAGTCACACTGATCACAGTGGGCCAGGAGATCGTGTTCCCCGGTCAGGTCGTACAAGCCAATTTCGACTGGTCGGTTCGCCGCTAGACGCAGGAGCCTGAGCTCATGAAAAACTATATCGATCACGCGATCTCTCGCTCGCGCACGACTCTCAGTATTTTCTTCGCCGTCATGATTGCAGGCCTGGTCGCTTATGGCTCCATTCCTGTGGAACTCAATCCAGACGTCGAAGTGCCGGTCGTTGTCACGACAATTATTCACAATGGCATATCACCCGAGGATGCAGAGCGCCTGCTGACCAAGCCTGCCGAACTGGAACTGAAAACGATTGAAGGTATAACCCAGATCGACTCATTCTCCAGTGAGAATGCGGCAACTATTATTGTGGAATTTGATATCAATCTGGATTCCGCTACAGCACTCGCCGATATTCGAGAAGCAATGAATCGTGCGAAAGCGCGCTTCCCGCAGGACACTGAAGAACCAATCATCCAGGAGATTTCCGCAGTGACTTTCCCTGTAGTACAGATCGCTATTGGTGGTCAGGGTGTGCCAGAGCGCGTCTTGCTGCGCATCGCCGAGGACTTGCAGCGGCGCATAGAAATTCTGCCTTCTGTTCTGGAAGCCAACATGGTTGGTAATCGCGAAGAGTTACTCGAAGCGGTAGTCGATCCGGCCAAGCTGGAAACCTACGGGATTTCCAACAGCGCCATAGTACAGACTGTCATCAACAATAATCGCCTCATTCCCGCAGGACAGGTTGATACCGGACAGGGTAGCTTCCCTGTGAAAGTGCCAGGTCTCATTGAAACCGCAGAAGATCTTTATGATCTGCCGCTGGCCTCGAATGCAGACGGCGTACTCACCGTTTCCGATTTGGCCGAAGTGCGCAGGACCTTCAAGGATGCCACCCGCTATTCCTATGCCAATGGCACGCCTGCAATCTCGCTGAATGTTATGAAGCGCAATGGCGGCAATCTCGTCGAGACCATGGAACAGGTAGACGCTGTGGTTTCGGCAGTTCGCCCTACGCTTCCGCCTGCTGTTGAAATCTCCTACATCAACAACACCGCTCCGCTGGTTATCGAACAGAACATGGGGCTGCAAGGCAATATGGCCACAGCGATGGTTCTGGTGCTGATAGTGGTAATCGCCACGGTAGGTGTGCGCTCCGGATTGCTGGTCACTCTGGCCGTGCCGTTCTCATTCTTTTTCGCCTTCATCATCATTTCGATGCTCGGCTTTACGTATAACTTCATGGTCATCTTTGGCCTGCTGCTCGGCCTCGGGATGCTGATCGATGGCGCGATCGTAATGGTGGAGTATGCCGATCGAAAAATGGCCGAGGGACTGGACAGCAAGGAAGCGTACAAGGCTGCCGTCGCGCGGATGTTCTGGCCGATCATGGCGTCAACTGCCACGACGCTCGCTGCCTTTCTTCCCATTATGTTCTGGCCAGGTGTTGCCGGAGAGTTCATGAGCTATTTGCCGATCACCGTATTCGCAGTACTGGTTGGCTCACTCTTCTACGCGCTGCTGTTTGCACCGACAATCGGTGCACTACTCGGGCGCTCACAGGCTGCCACTGCATCTCACCTTGCCAGCCTGGAAGAAGGCAAGCCGGAAGACGTCGGCCCGATAACCGCCTTCTATGCCAAGGTCTTGCGTCTTGCGGTACGCATGCCTGGCACCGTTGCCATCCTGAGCTTCGTCGTGCTGGTGAGTATCGTCATCGCCTATGGTCGCTTCGGGAAAGGCGTCGAGTTTTTTACGGCAGTCGAGCCGAACCAGTCACAAGTACAGGTATTCGCCAGAGGCAATTTCTCCCCCGCTGAACTCCGCGACATCATGCTGGATGTGCAAGAACGCATCATGAATGTAGGCCACATCAAAGGCATCGTGATGCAGTCAGGAGCTGGTCAGCAACAGGGTGGCGGTCAACAGAGCGCGCCAGATCTGATCGGAACGATATTCATCGAGATGACCGATCGCCGTGATCGCGACGTCGACGGTTTCGAACTCGAAAATCTGTACCGGGACGCCATCAGCAATATTCCTGGCGTGCGTGCCGAGGTTGCGACAATTGAACAGGGTCCTCCTGTCGGTAAGGAAATTCAGCTGGAGTTATCTGGCGAAGACCTGGATTTGCTGTTCTCTGAAGCCACTCGCATCCGTACCTACATGGAAGAAGAGATGGGTGACGAACTCATCGACATCGACGATACGGCTCCCGTCCCTGGCATCGAATGGGAAATGGTTGTTGATCGGGCCCGGGCTGCCATGCTGGGAGCGAATATGGCCGAAGTGGGTGCAGCCATTCAGCTGATGACCAATGGCATCTTCATGGGCGACTACCGACCCAATGACAGCGAAGAGGAAGTCGATATACGCATCCGCTATCCGGCGGAATATCGCGGCTTGGATCAGCTCGACAGCATCCGCATCGGCACACCGAATGGCCCGGTTCCTATTTCCACGTTCGTCACTCTGGAAGCCAAACCCCAGGTGAGTTCGATTCAGCGTGTGGATGGCAATCGCGTCGTGTACGTACGTGCCAATCCGGCGCCAGGTATCGTCGCAAGCAACAAGCTGACAGAGCTGTCAGCTTGGCTGGAACAGAACCCACCACCCCGAGAAGTGTTTTATCAGTTCCGCGGTGCCAATGAAGAACAGGAGCAATCAGCCGCTTTTCTCGCACAGGCTTTTTCTCTGGCGATGGCCCTGATGGCGATACTGCTGGTTACCCAGTTCAACAGCTACTATCAGGCTTTGTTGATTCTGTCCTCAGTACTATTGTCCACTGCTGGTGTGCTGCTCGGCTTGCTCACCACCGGGCAAACGTTCTCAGTGATTCTCACCGGCATCGGCATCGTCGCTCTGGCTGGAATTATCGTGAACAACAATATCGTGCTGATCGACACATTCAATGTGCTGCGTAACGAACATCCTGAATGGTCGCTGCAGGAAGTTGTGGTGCAGACTGGCGTACAGCGCCTGCGACCTGTATTCCTCACGACTTTCACAACCGGCTTTGGCCTGTTGCCTCTGGCCATGCATGTCTCCGTAGACTTGATTGGTGCCGAAATCGAAATCGGTGGCCCTATCACTTCACAGTGGGTTAGCCTGGCATCCGCAATCGTCTTCGGCCTGTCTTTTGCGACGGTGCTGACACTGGTCGTGACCCCGGCAATGCTGGCGCTTCCAGACAGGATTCGTGAGCTGCTGAGCAAGATTCCTCTACCGAAGCTGCGCAACAAAGTGAAGTCTCCGGGATTCAGTTCCTGATTCTGATTGTCAGGCTTTATTCATTCATGAAAGAATAAAGCCTGACATTTCCAGCAGCACAATATTCTATGGGCCTACTCGCCGCCTTCTTTTTTCTCAGCATCACGTTTTCTTTTCTCTGCTCGATTCTCGAAGCGGTCCTGCTGAGCGTCACGCCTGCCTATATTGGCATTCAGCAACAGCAAGGCTCGCCATTGGCTCGCGATCTTGCGCGCTTCAAGGATGATATCGATCGGCCACTTGCCGCCATTCTTACGCTCAACACCATTGCGCATACGGTTGGCGCTATCGGTGTTGGCTCCCAGGCTAGCGCAATATTTGGCTCTTTGACGATCCAGGTTTTCGGATTCGACCTGATGAGCCTGGAAGCATTGATTGCTGGCGGCATGACACTCGCCGTTCTCATCTTCTCTGAAGTTATTCCCAAGACGCTGGGCGCGAACAACTGGCAGGCGCTGACACCTTTCACAGTGATTGCTCTCAAAGTGATGCTGTTTTGTCTCGCACCGTTGGTGTGGGTCAGCCAATACATCACGCGGCACCTCAAGAAGGACAAAGACAAGCCGGTACTCACGCGCACCGACTTCCTGGTGATGGCGAAAATTGGAACCGAAGCAGGTGTACTCGACGAAGACGAGCGTAAGATTATTCAGAATCTTTTGCGCTTTTCGAAGATTCTGGTCAAGGACATCATGACGCCGAGGATAGTCGTCGTGACGGCGAGCGATGCACTCTCTGTCAGGGAATTCCACGACAAAAATCCCGAGCTGCCGTTTTCACGCATACCGCTCTATCGAGAGCGCAGTGACAATGTCATCGGTTACATCCTGCGCGACGAATTGCTACTTAGTCTCGTGGAAGACAATGATCACAAAACGCTTGCCGATATTCGCCGCGACATCATCATTGTGCACAAGACCCTGCCGATCCCCGAGCTGCTCAATTTATTCATCAACAAGAAAGAGCATCTGGCTCTGGTCGTAGATGAATTCGGTGGCATGGAAGGCATCGTGACAATGGAAGACATTATCGAAACATTACTCGGACTGGAAATCGTTGATGAGTCTGACAGTGCGGTTGATATGCAGGCGCTAGCAAGGAAGAACTGGGAGCAGCGCGCGCGAAGAATGGGCGTTGCCCTGCCCGAGAAGCCTCCTGAAAAACAAAGCGCGAATGCTGGCAAGGTCAAGAGCTGACACATCCGTTACTGTGCGACATGCCCCCTCGCTTTGAGCTGGCGTTATTGACCTGAATGTTCGCAATCGCTGTCTAACCTCGATTACTGATCGCGCAAAAGCCAACTTCTCACCCGCATAGAGCAAGTTTGCAATATACTCCGCTGGTATTCCTGTCAGTCCCGATATCACCTGCGGCAACGCAACACCCAGCACGCTCAATCAGCCTGAGAGCAAAACGCAAAATCAAGCGTTCGCTCGATAAAACAGGCAGATTTTGGGGGATTGTGACAAATTGTATAGTGATCGACCACTCGTGGGAGCTGTGATAAGATTTCCGCACTTTATTGATGGCGGACAGAAAGGAAATGGCCAGCTGTCGATAAATAGCTAAAGTCTGGAGCTTGGAAGTAATTCTTTGTTCCCCCCTTTTCTAAAGCATCGAGCGACTTCCAAGTCTCCGCTTTAGCGCCCCAAAACCCCCTTCTGCTGTATCTCTGTGCCTTACCCCTGACTCGACGCTATGCGCTGAATCTTGCAAGTTTCAGTTAGCCAAGAGCTGACTGACCTCTCCCCACCCGAGCAGGAGATTCAGAGTGAAGCGAATTGCAATCGGTTGACGACTCAGTCGAGCTCCGCGAGCAGATTCTCGCGGGAATCTTTTTCTTTCTCTTTGGCCCGCTCACGATAAGCAGAGGACATGAAGTAGAGATGCTGCCGACTGATCTCAAGACCTTCATTCAGGTATTCGAACAGTGGATTGCCCGCAGCAAGCGTGTTTTCGGCAACCTCGAGACGAGACCGAAACAGTGCAGCTGCGCGACGAAGATGATACTCGCGCCTGCCATCCAGATTGATGTTAAAGGCGTTCACATGGAACGAGGAGATTTTCTGCAGACCCTCTTCGAGTCGGGGGTCATCAGTGTCATACAGTTTGCGGTAGAGGTGTTCCATATAGGCATAGCGTTGATCTACCATTTCCCAATCGCTCAGTTCCATGCCGCTGACGATAATCCCCTCCAACAATGGAATCTGAGTTTCACTGTAGAGCCCATACCGGATTCGGGTGATCTGCAGCGCCTGGTCAAAAGCATCGATGGCGTCAGCGTGCTGACCTGATTCCTGGCTTCGGATTCCGGCGTCGATAGCAGGCTCGAGATCATTGAGTTGGTAAGGATTGAACAGCGGCTTCTCATCTTCGTCACTGTACAGTGCCGAAGGCAGAGCTGGAAACGTATCGGGGGCCAGCTGTGAGATTGAGAAATCGGACTGTGGCTCGGAACTATCATGCTGTTCAGGCGGTTGCGCAGTGGCTTGATTCACCATCAGGCAGGCTGACACGATCATCAGGATCGCTGAGTGAACTGGCGAGAGAAATTGTGACCGAATTTGAGAGTCGTTTGCGACACTAAGACTACGTGCTAACCGGTGGCTGATTCCCATAATGCTGTACCTCAGTTAACAACACTATCCTCCACAAGTTATTCATATTCAAGGCTTTTTCATACAAATTTTACTGTAATATTACAAGACTGTTACATTTCAAAATACAAAATTCCATAAAATCAGTAAGATAGTTTTGGCCGCACCAGAAGGGTGCAACCCCCGGATGTTCCCCATTTTTGCTGATCTAAAGATCAGTATTCGATTAATTGCCGTATCGGACGAAGTGCAGAACACGAACCGTTAAACGGCAGATTGGTAAAGGACGGCAAAAGGACAGGAAAAGCTCAGGACGAGTGCACGCCGGCACGCCCCGACAAGCGCTTGGGACAAACTGGCCTGGTGACAAGCCAGTCTAACGGTATGTCCGGTTGGCGATACCCGCTTCAGCGAGAATGAGTAGCATTACCAGAGCCAGAATCCACCACCACAGGCGCTGCGGACCTTCCAGCTCTTCCATCAGCTGTGCAGTCTGCACTTCGC
>JASBUV010000143.1 GCA_030147705.1 Gammaproteobacteria bacterium | reverse complement strand
TAGAATGTTTGATCCAACAATATTGCCAATCGCAAGATCGTGATGATTGCGCATAACACAGGTTACAGAAGCAGCGAGCTCCGGCAGGCTGGTCCCGAGGGCGACAATAGTAAGCCCGATCACTGCCGTAGTGACGCCCAGCGCCGCAGCGATTTCTGACGCTGCCTGTACCAATGCTTCGGCACTAAGCACCAGCAGCGCAAGACCGAGAATAAGATAGGCGATAGCCTGCAGGCTGTTGACGTTGGAAATTTCGCTTTCATCAAGGTCGCCAGTGGCTCCGGATTTGACGCGTTTACGAAACAGGCGATAACCGAGGTATGCCGTGATCACGATGAGAACGATCGCGTCAAAGAATCCGACGTAACTGTCCATCAGCAAGGCACCGGTTGCAAAGGTAACGAGCAGTAGTGCGGGAAGCTCCTTGCGGATTAGTGACTCGGGCGGCGCAAGCGGGCTGATGACGGCGGCGACACCCAGTGCGACACCAATATTGAAGAGATTGGAACCAATGGCATTGCCGATGGCAAGCTCGGGCTTGCCTTCATAGGCCGAAACAGCAGAGGAAAAGATTTCCGGGGCAGATGTGCCAAACGCAACGATAGTGAGACCTATCATTAACGGAGACACTCCCAGGTTCCGTGCGAGTGCCGAGGCACCGAACACAAACTTGTCCGCTCCCCAGATCAGACCTACGAATCCGAGGACGATGATGACAGTGTCAAGAACCATGTACTTGGTGTTGCGCTTACGATAAAGCGCCCAATTAGAAGGGTCTTTGCAGTGCTTTGCAAGTAATAATTTATTGCGCTTTCCAATTCATGTAAACTGCAGCTTCTGTCCGGGTTCAGTCCTCATTAAGTTCGTCATTTCCATACTTTGCGAGTGTTTCAAGTTCGGTGCAGCTGATCTACTATCAGCGACCGCAGCTGAAACCGGCACTGTGCAGGATGGACCGGGTAGTTGAATTTTGGGAGATAAGTTGATGAAATCAATGAAGAAAATTTCTCTTGTGCTGGCTTTGTTGTGTGCTTTTCCTTTGCACGCGCAGGAGCGTACTGCTGTTGAAACAGCAGAAATAGGCGTAAATGCGCTGTTGGAAACAGTAGCTCAAGCGAAGAGTTATTTCCTCACCGATCGTGAGCGTTATTTTCGCGAAATAGAGGCGGTACTCGATACCTTCGTCGATTTCAATGCAGTGGCTGAGGTAGTCATGTCGCGTTATGCGAGCTCTGCGACAGAAGCACAGAAAGAGCGCTTTGCCGGGATTCTGCAGAGTACCCTGACCCGGTTTTATGGGGCGTCACTGGTTTCCTATAATGGTGAGCGACTCGTGTTTCTGCCGCCAAGAGAGACGAATTCCGATCCGCGAGCTGATCAGATTGTCGGCATGGAGCTGCGCGGCGACACGACACTGCGTCTGCAGTATCAAATGTTTCTCAATGAGAATGACGAGTGGAAGCTCAAGAACATCAGTCTTGCGGGCATCAATCTCGGGCGCCAGTACTACACCCAATTTGCTGCACTGATGACACAGCATAACAACGACATTGATGCAGTACTCGATAACTGGCAGTAGTCCTGCTTAACAGGCAAAGTTTCACACATACGGGTTTTAGTTTTGGAGTCAGAACAAATTCAGCAAATCCTTCTCGCCGAGTATCCTGAATGTACTATTCAGGTCGAAGGAGAGGGTGGTAAGTTCCTCGTTACAGCGGTCGGCAATGTCTTCGAAGGTCTGAATGCAGTCAAACGACAGCAGGCAATCTACAAAGTCCTCAATCCGCATATTTCCAGTGGTGCAATTCATGCCGTTTCGATGCGCCTAATGACGGAAGCGGAACACAGTTCCAGCTAACACGGCCGATATCAGGCACATGGATAAATTAATCATTAATGGAGGCGTAAGCCTCGAAGGTGAAATTCGCATTGCTGGTGCCAAAAACTCAGCATTGCCAATCCTCGCCGCCACCTTACTGACCGACGAGACCGTCCAGGTTTGTAATCTTCCTCATCTCTATGACATTACCACCATGCTCGAGCTTCTCGGCTGTATGGGGGTGCAACCAGTGGTTGATGAGAAGTTGAATGTAGAAGTGGACAGCAGCACGATCAAACATTTCAGCGCGCCATATGAGTTGGTGAAAACCATGCGAGCTTCCATCCTCGTGCTGGGCCCATTGCTGACCCACTACGGGCAAGCGGAGGTCGCATTACCGGGTGGATGCGCCATCGGTAGTCGTCCTGTCAATCTTCATATCAATGCTCTGGAAGCCATGGGCGCTACCATCATCGTTGAGGATGGCTATATCAAAGCGTCTGTCGACGGCAAATTGAAGGGCGCTCATATCTTCATGGATCTGGTGACTGTCACAGGCACCGAAAACGTCATGATGGCGGCGACTCTTGCCGAAGGTCAGACTGTTATAGAGAATGCTGCCAGAGAGCCGGAGGTCGTCGATCTGGCGAACTGTCTGGTGAAGATGGGAGCCAGAATCAAAGGGCAGGGTACAGACACGATTATTATTGACGGTGTCGACAAGTTGCACGGTTGCAGTTATGCAGTAATGCCTGACCGCATTGAAACCGGCACTTATTTGATAGCTGCCGCAGCAACGCGTGGCCACATCAAGGTTAAGGACACGCGCCCCGATATTCTTGAATCTGTGCTGAGCAAGCTTGAGCAGGTAGGCGCAGAGATCAAGGTCGGCAAGAATTGGATCGAATTGGATATGCACGGCAAACGGCCTAAATCCGTGTCGCTGCGCACCGCACCGTATCCTGCTTTTCCAACAGACATGCAAGCCCAATTTACGGCGCTAAATACAATCGCACTTGGTACAGGCTCAATCACAGAAACTGTTTTCGAGAATCGGTTTATGCATGTGCACGAGATGAACCGTATGGGCGCCTCGATTCAGGTTGAGGGCAATACAGTAATTGTAGAAGGTGTGGAATCGCTCAAAGGTGCGCCAGTCATGGCTACCGACCTGCGTGCTTCAGCGAGTCTTATTATTGCAGGCCTGGTTTCTGCAAATGAAACAACTGTAGATCGAATTTATCATATCGATCGCGGTTACGAATGTATTGAAGAGAAGTTGCAGTTATTGGGCGCCAAGATTCGTCGGGTACCTTCCTAGGTAGAGCTTAACAAACCTGCAGTTCCTGACTGTTCGTAATCAAGAAATGAATCGGATCGTTCCTCACGTCACCAGATTAACCCTATGAGTGCTGCCAATATCGTCATTGCCCTGACTAAAGGGCGTATTCTGGAAGAAACGCTGCCGCTGTTTGAGCAGGCAGGCATTGTGCCTGGAGAAGATGTTTTTACCAGTCGCAAGCTCCTCTTTGACACCAATCTCGACAACGTCAAACTGATGATTATTCGAGGCTCAGATGTGCCTACGTATGTTGAGTTTGGCAGCGCAGATATGGGGGTGGCAGGAAAAGATCTGATTCTGGAATACGGCGATGAAGGGTTTTATGAGCCACTGGACCTGAAGATTGCGACCTGTCGGCTGATGACTGCAGAACCTATTGGAGCAAAGCCAGCAAGAGATCGCATCAAAGTCGCGACAAAGTTCACCAATATTGCCAAGAAGTTTTTTGCCGAACAGGGCAAGCAGATAGAGCTGATCAAATTGAATGGCGCACTCGAATTGGCTCCCTCTTTGGGGCTGGCGGATGCCATCGTCGATATTGTGGACACTGGCAAGACGCTTACCGCCAATGGTCTCGAACCTAAAGATCTTATTGCTGAAGTGTCGTCACGGGTTATCGTGAATAAAGCTGCGATGAAAATCAAAAACGCAGTGATTCGCGACATTCTCGGAAAGTTGCGCAAAGCTGTTGAAAACAAGCACTCTTGACTCAGCTTTGCAATCAGCGCTGTATAGCTGTAGCTGTACAGCAGTAAAAAGTACCTCCCAAATCCTGATGTAAGTCACCTGGAATCAACATGAATTCTGACTCCTTGCCAATTACAAGACTCTCGACAACCAGTCCTGATTTCGCAGAGCAACTGCGCCAGCAGCTGCACCGGGAAGCATTGGTGGCGGAAGAGGTCAATTCGTCTGTTGCCGGGATTATTGCCGATGTTCGCGAGCGCGGCGATGCTGCGGTGATCGACTACACCAACCGTTTCGACAAGTTTGAAGCACAGTCTATGTCCGATCTGGTGGTCTCCCAGGAACAGCTACAGGAAGCGTTGAGCAAGATTACTGACAGCCAGCGTCAGGCGCTGACCCACGCTGCAGAACGGATTCGTCGCTACCACGAGAAGCAGAAGCAGACATCCTGGCACTACGAGGAAGCGGATGGTTCAGTTTACGGTCAGAAAGTGAGTCCGCTGGACAGGGTAGGAGTCTACGCGCCAGGCGGGAAGGCGAATTACCCCTCTTCGATTCTGATGCTTGCGATTCCTGCGCAAGTTGCAGGTGTAAAGGAAATCATTGCGACAGTACCAACAGCGTACTCTGAAGAAGGCTATCTGGTATTTGCTGCCGCGGCGCTTGCGGGCGTGAGCAAGCTTTATACCATTGGTGGCGCACAGGCGATTGCTGCAATGGCGTATGGCACAGAGTCTGTTCCTGCAGTCGACAAGATTACCGGGCCGGGGAATGCGTATGTGACCATGGCCAAGAAACAGGTCTACGGAGATGTCGGAATCGATATGCTGGCTGGTCCCTCCGAATTAACCATTATTTGCGATGGCAAAACCGATGCCGACTGGATCGCTATGGATTTGTTTTCGCAGGCCGAGCACGATGAGCAAGCTCAGTCGATATTGATTTCCACTGATGCGAACTTTCTCGATCAGGTTCAGAAGAGTATTGATCGTTTGTTGCCACAAATGGAGCGGCGCGAAATCATAGCTACTTCACTTCGAAATCGTGGCTTGTTGATTCATGCTGAAGACGAGCAGCAAGCAGCAAATGCCAGCAATCTGATTGCTCCGGAGCATTTGGAGTTGTCGGTGGCCGAGCCTGATCAGCTGTTGAAATTGATAGATCATGCTGGCGCTATATTTCTGGGCCGGTATACAGCCGAGGCGCTGGGAGATTATTGCGCGGGCCCGAGTCATGTCTTGCCAACGTCGGGAACAGCGCGATTCTTTTCTGCTCTGGGTGTCTATGACTTCCAGAAGCGCAGCTCAATCATCAATTGTTCGCCTGTCGGCGCCGACAAGTTGGCTGTTACTGCCTCAGAGCTTGCCCGCAACGAACGACTGCAGGCCCATGCCCTTTCAGCCGAGTATCGCAAAGGCGAAAAGGGTAATTGATCAGGGCTCGATGATAATTGCCTGACCAAAGCCGAGAGTAGTGGGCAAGTTGTACGTACGACCATTCCGATAGACGCGTACGGCAATGGTATCCCCGGGCTTCTTGTTGCGGATTTCCATCATGATGTTCTCGGCGTCTGTGACAGGTGTGTCTTCGACTCCGGTAATCACATCGCCAGGCTGAATCCCGGCACGCTCAGCTGCTCCTCCTTCATCGACGCTCTCAACCAGAATGCCGCGAATATGGTCGACACCAAAAAAGAGCTGGCTGGATTGTTCGTTCAGCGCTTCTCCGGTCAATACGCCGAGGTAGCCGGAATTCGCGGCAATCGCCTCAGAGATAAGCTCTCTACCCGCTTGCACGGCGATGCTCGCCGGAGTTGCGAATCCGATACCTTCAAAGTTGCCCGAGCGTGAAACTATCGAGGTATTGATGCCTATCAATCGTCCCTCGAGGTCAATCAGTGCGCCACCGGAATTGCCCGGGTTGATTGCGGCATCGGTCTGTATCATGCGCACGGAATCGCCAGCAATTGATGACAACGCGCTAACAATGCCCTGTGATACAGCCTGTCCTATATTGTGCGGATAACCAATGGCGAACACGACATCACCGATCTGGATGTTGCTGTCATTTCCGATTTCAATTGGTGTCAGATTGTCGATGTTGATATGGAGTACAGCGAGATCGTTGGTTTTATCCCAGGCGACCACGGTTGCCGGTTTTCGCCGCCCATCACTCAGCGTAACCTGAGTATCAAACGCGTCGAAGAGGGTGTCGACAACATGCAAGTTGGTGAGGATAAAACCACGCGCATCGATAACAACTCCCGAACCGAGGCTATTGCTTTCCTCCAGATAAAGATTGAGCTGATCTTCTGAAGCTCGCTCTACGGATTCGACATTGACACTCGTTGCATTAATGCTGACAACCGAAGGTGCGGCTCTGCCGATCGCCTGGGCGTAACTGACAGGTTCCTGACGCGGTTCGCTGACTGCTTGCGGTACAGTGGAGAGTTGATCTGAGATTCGCTGCAGTTGTTGATACTGGACATACACCAGAGCCAGCAACAAGCCACAGACAACTGGCCATCCGGCGAATTGAAACAGGCGATTCAGTCGATCCACTCTGGCGGTTCCTGGGCTGCGATAAGCGAAGATGCGTCCGCGCGTTGTGGCGGGTGGGTAGCAACGCTATGTTATGATTTCCACAATGCACCAATATACAGTCTCGGAGAATGCTTTCCAATGGCAGCCACCCGGCAACAAATACAAAAAGAACTCGATTCCTTGTTAGAGCCACAACGATTTCGAGACTACTGTCCCAATGGTCTGCAAGTAGAGGGCCGGTCAGAAATCAATCTGGTGGTGAGCGGTGTAACGGCAAGTTTGGCGCTTATCGAAGCGGCGATTGCGGCAGAGGCAGATATGGTGCTTGTACACCATGGCTACTTCTGGAAAGGCGAGCCGCAAGAAGTTGTCGGTATGAAAAAACGACGACTTGCGCTTTTGCTGGAGAACGATATCAATCTGTTCGCTTACCACCTGCCGCTTGATGCGCACCCGGAATTAGGGAACAACGCTCAGCTCGGTAAGATGCTGGGGTTCGAACAAGAGCGGTGCATTGGCCGACCAGGTGAAACAGCATTGGTCGCGATTGGACAGGCCGCGGGAAAGCTCAGCCATGCTGGCATGCTCGAGCTGTTAGCTGAGAAATTGCAAAGGCAGGCGCTTGGGATTCAAGGCAGTACGGATGCCATAGAGCGCGTGGCCTGGTGTACAGGTGCCGCTCAGAACTATATTGATCTGGCTGTCGAGGCTGGAGTCGATGCGTTCATTACGGGTGAGATATCAGAGCAGACGTTCCATGTGGCCAAAGAGACCGGCTTGCATTTTTTCTCGGCAGGGCATCATGCGACAGAGCGTTATGGTGTGCAGGCTGTGGGAGAATATCTGGCTGATAAGTTCTCCCTCAGCCACCGGTTCATTGATATCGATAATCCGGTGTAGCAATCGGTCCGCCGGATTGCTAGATAATCTTTTCCTTGCGCATCAAGGCAATCACCTGATCCAGACAGGCATCCACATCCAGTGCGCTAGTATCCAGTTCCAGATGCACTTGCTCCGGCGGTTTGTAATCGAAAGATATTCCTGGAATGTCTTCAGATCCAGATGCCTCTGCTGAGGCATAGAGTCCGCTTGGGTCGCGTTGAATGCACACTTCCATCGGCGGATTCAGGTAGATGATGTAGCAATTGTCTTTGCCGATGACGCTGATTGCATGCTCGCGTGAGTCAGCATTTGGCGCTACAAATGAGGCGCAGCAAATCATGCCGGAGTCGTTGATAAAGCGCGCAATATGAGCACTACGTCTCAGATTCTCCGCTCGTCCTTCGGCATCGTGGGGGAGGTCCCTGCTGATTCCGAGGCGCATGGTTTTGCCGTCGAGTACGGTTGCTACACGGCCGCGGTCAAACAGGCGTCGTTCCAGCCCGTGGGCAAGTGTGGATTTGCCAGATCCTGATACGCCGATAAACATAATGGTCGCTGGTTTCTGACCATATCTCGCAGCGCGCTCTTCTTTGCTGACGTGTAAATTATGTCTTTCGGACTGCGTGTCTCTAGGTTCTGATTTAAGGCTGATCATGCCAGCACCGACGGTGACATTGCTTAGCCTGTCAATGACGATAAACGCTCCGGTCGCCCGGTTGCCTTTGTAACCATCGAAACAGACTTTCTGATCGAGATTGATTTCGAGCAAGCCAATCTCATTCAGCTCAAGAGTCGGCGCAGGTGATTTATCCAGCGTATTTACATCAATCTTGTGGCGTACTGTACGCACCTGACCGGTCACCGTCTTGGTGCCAAGCTTGAAATCATAATCCTTGCCAGGCAACAGGGGCTGTTCTGTCATCCAGACTACGGTGGCATCGAAGCTGTCATCAGTAGCTGGCAGGTTGTCACTGTGGACAATCATGTCGCCACGGCTGACGTCGATTTCATCTTCGAGTGTGAGCGTTATCGCCATTTCTGCATGGGCGAGCTCCAACTCCTCATCGTAAGTCACGATGGACTTTACGTGGCTCTTTTTGCCGGAGGGCAGGACAACAATTTCATCGCCTTTGCGAACGACTCCCGAAGCTATCGTTCCACAGTAACCACGGAAGTTAAGATTGGGACGGTTGACGTATTGCACGGGCAAGCGGAAATCGTCGAAATTTCGGTCGCCCGCGATCTCCACTGTCTCGAGTATCGCCATCAGAGTCTCACCGGTATACCAGGGCATGTTTTCACTCGGGTTCACCACGTTGTCGCCGTTGAGTGCTGACATTGGGATGAAGTGAAAGTCAGCTTTGGCCAGCTTGGCGCTGAAGTCGAGATAGTCTTTCTGAATGCGGTTGAATACATCTTCACTGAAATCGACGAGATCCATCTTGTTGATCGCAACAATGATGTGCTTGATACCAAGCAAGGACGCGATATAGCTATGACGGCGTGTCTGGGTTTGCACTCCGTGTCGCGCGTCGATAAGAATCACAGCGAGGTCGCATGTCGACGCGCCAGTAGCCATATTGCGAGTGTATTGCTCGTGACCAGGTGTGTCGGCGATGATGAATTTTCGTTTGGCCGTGGAAAAGTAGCGATAGGCTACATCGATTGTGATGCCTTGCTCACGCTCTGCCTGCAATCCATCAACCAGCAGAGCAAGGTCAAGCTTGCCTCCGGTTGTGCCGGATTTCACGCTGTCAGCTTCGATAGCTTTCAGCTGATCTTCATAGATCATTTTTGAGTCGTGCAGAAGCCGTCCGATGAGAGTGCTCTTACCATCGTCTACGCTGCCACACGTGAGCAAGCGCAGTAGCTCCTTGCGTTCGTGCTGCGCCAGATAAGCCTGAATGTCGGTGCTGATTAGTTCTGATTGATGAGACACTAGAAATAGCCTTTTCGCTTCTTGTCTTCCATGGACCCGGCTTTGTCACTGTCTATCAAGCGCCCTTGACGCTCTGAGCTGGTGGTCAGCAACATTTCCTGAATGATTTCAGGCAGGGTGGTGGCAGTGGATTCTACTGCGCCGGTTAGCGGATAACATCCGAGGGTCCGGAAGCGTACTGTCTTTGTTTCGATTTTCTGATTTTCGCCGATCGGCATGCGATCGTCGTCGACCATGATGTCAACGCCATCCATGTTGACGACTGGGCGAGGCTTGGCAAAGTAAAGAGGCACGATATCGATATTATTCAGATAAATGTATTGCCAGATATCGAGCTCAGTCCAGTTGGATAAAGGAAACACACGAATGCTTTCTCCCTTATTCACTTTGCCGTTGTAAATATTCCAGAGTTCAGGGCGCTGGTTTTTCGGGTCCCAGACATGATTCTTGTCGCGAAACGAAAAAACACGCTCTTTGGCACGTGATTTCTCTTCATCGCGACGTGCTCCGCCGAAAGCGGCATCGAACTTGTATTTGTTCAGCGCCTGTTTGAGCGCTTGCGTTTTCATGATGTCAGTGTGTTTCTCGCTGCCATGCGTGAACGGCCCCACTCCGGCTGCTACGCCTTCCTGGTTGATGTGGACGATCATGTCGAGTCCGAGTTTCTCAACCTGGCGATCACGGAATTCAATCATTTCCCGGAATTTCCATGTCGTGTCGACATGCATCAGTGGGAAAGGGAGCTTGCCTGGATAGAAAGCTTTCAAGGCAAGATGCAACATGACTGCCGAATCTTTGCCGATGGAGTAAAGCATCACTGGATTATCAAATTCAGCGGCAACTTCACGAATGATATGGATGCTCTCAGCTTCCAGCTGCTTGAGATGGGTCAGGCTGTATTCGGCCATGGTGTCAGGAGTCTTGTTCTACAAAAAGTGTATTGGGCAGGGATGCAGGTTAGCCGAGCTGGCTCTCAGGCGGATTGTTGTTCTGGCTCGTGGTCGTCTTCATCACCGATTTTCGTTTTTTCGATACCGAAATCTTCAGACAGGGCGCCTTTTTGATCCGGGCTCTGCTTCGCCGCGTAATCGCGAGGCGGAATCAACTCGCTAATCGAGTCCTGATTGTTGTTTGCGGTATCGAATACTGCATCGGAGTCTGCCGGCAGAAGTTTATTGGCAACTTCGTTGGAGCACAAATCCTGTGCCCCGGAGGCCAGATGCTGATAGACCTCACGATAGCTTTCCGTCATGTGCTGAATAAGCTCGGCGGTCATACTGAAGTGGTCGCTCACGCTATCCCTGTACTCAGTGTGGTTTTCCTTGAGTTTTCTGATCTGACTTTCCAGTTCGCGAACCCGTGACGGGCTGCTGCTGATGCGACTGGCTAGCACTACACCAACGACCACGCCAATGGCCAAACATCCAATCGCGACTAACCAGATCATGGGTAAAGCTACTCCTTATGCCTTCTATGCAGAGAAATGGGTTTTCGATGCCAGCGCAAGTATACCTTAAATCGCCGTCGGTTCCTTCACTTTCAATTATCATGCCATCCCGAAATCTCGCGCGTTGTCTAGTGAATTGCAGCAAACATCCCTAGAATGCGCTGGCAATGAGAGTCGGAGACACTTCACCCACTATGATTCCTTCACAACGTTATCAGGCAGATGTTGCAGCAGAAAGAATTGTTGCCGATGCCGAGCAGTTCAGGATCGTGGCGCTATTTGATGAGTTGCTGACTGAACTGAATGCGAATGAAAGTCGATCCGGAGGCTTGCTGCAACGCTTCAAGCGTTGGCGGGCAGGAGGAGAGGGCACTGATTTTGTGCAAGGGCTCTATCTGTGGGGAGGAGTCGGGCGCGGCAAGACCTATTTGATGGACTTGTTTTGCGAATCTCTGGGAGATGTCCCTCGCTTGCGCACCCACTTTCATCGCTTCATGCAGCGCATTCATCAAGGTCTGATCAAGTATCAGGGCAAGAAAAATCCGCTCGAATCTGTTGCTGATGACATCGCCAGCGAAGCAAAAGTGCTCTGCTTCGACGAATTTTTTGTGCTCGATATTGGAGATGCCATGATCCTGGCCGGGTTGCTGGATGCGCTTTTCAAGAGAGGGCTCGTGATAGTCACCACTTCCAACATCTATCCAGACGGGCTGTACGAGAATGGCCTGCAGAGAGAGCGTTTTCTGCCAGCAATCGCACTCCTCAAGCGCCATACCCGTGTTATAGAAATGGCTCCTGGCACCGACTTCAGATTGCGCAGTTTGCAGCA
>JASBUV010000142.1 GCA_030147705.1 Gammaproteobacteria bacterium | reverse complement strand
CAAAACGCGCTTAGCCAGGCAGACAAGTTCCATGAGTCCATCACCCTGAACGGACTTGTCCTCACCAAACTCGACGGCACCGCCAAGGGCGGGGTGGTCTTCGCCCTGGCTGAGCGGCTGGGAATTCCTATCCGTTTTATTGGCGTTGGTGAACAAGTGGATGATCTGCGCCCCTTCGCAGCCAATCAATTTGTGGAAGCCCTGTTCACGGAATGATCGCATTTGATCGTGTCAGCAAACGCTACGAAGGCGGCCACCAGGCACTCAGCAATGTCAGCTTCGAGCTTGGCAGAGGTGAGCTGGCTTTTCTGACCGGCCACTCCGGTGCTGGCAAGAGCACCTTGCTGAAACTGGTGCTCGCAATCGAGCCCATTACCGGCGGTCGTTTGATCGTCAATAATACTGACCTCAGCAAACTCTCCGACAAATTTTCAAACAAGCGCATTGCCTTGCATCGCCGCCAAATTGGCTGCGTCTTTCAGGATCACCAGCTTCTTTTCGATCGCAGTGTTGGCGACAATGTCGCCGTACCACTGCAAGCTGCCGGGTTTTCGCCACAGGATATCCGAAAGCGGGTCCGCGCCGCTCTGGATAAAGTGGGCTTGCTCAGCAAGGAGAAATCCTTGCCCGTGCGCCTGTCCGGGGGTGAACAGCAACGGGTTGGTATTGCGCGCGCCGTTGTTAACAGACCGCGCATCATCCTCGCCGACGAACCCACAGGAAATCTCGACCCGGAATTGTCAGCGGAAATCATGACGGTGTTTCAGCAATTCCAGCAGGTGGGAGTGACCTTGTTGATTGCCTCGCACGACAAGGCGCTGATCACCGGACTCGGCCATCGCATTATCGCCTTGCAGGAAGGCCGAATAATCGCGGATAGTGCGCGTGCAGGGCATTCGCAGGCTCGAGCATAAGTCAGAGAAAGCTATGGAAAAAAAGCAGAACAAGACTCCAAAATTCGCGAACTTGCTGCGAAGTCATCGTAAAGAAGCAGTTTTGAGCCTGCAACGGATGACCGACCAGCCCTGGTCAACGCTGTCGACACTGTTCGTGATCGCAACCGCACTGCTGTTGCCAGCCTGCCTGCTGGTTCTGAATAGCAGTCTGGATTCTGCCGTCGACAGTTTTCGCTCCACAGCCCGAGTTACGCTGTATCTGGAAGCCAATATCAGTGATACTCAGGCCCAAGCAGTGAGTGATCACTTACTAGCAAGAGACGATGTTGTCGGTGTTGAGTACATTTCGGCTGATCAGGCACTGCGGGAGTTTTCGGCGGCCACCGGGCTGCGAACCGTGCTGGCAGGCCTGGGAGAGAATCCTTTGCCGGCATCGATCGTCCTGCAGCCCAGCGCCGCGGATTCAAGTCTGGTAGGTGAATTGGCCCGTTACGCGGCCTCCCTGTCGGAAGTCGACAGCGTCCAGGCCGACGAGTCATGGATTCAGCGCGCTGAAGCAATTGCCAGCACACTCGGCTTTCTGGGGCAGAGCCTGGGATTGATCTTTGCCCTGGGTGTGAGCTTCATCGTTGGTAACGCCGTGCGCATGACTGTTGAAAGCCGAAGGGCGGAAATCAAGGTTATCAAGCTGGTCGGCGGAAGCGACAGCTTTATTGCGCGCCCCTTGCTATACACAGGTCTCTGGTATGGATTATCTGGCGCACTGCTCGCTGCAATCGTCCTCAGCATCCTTGTTTATGCCGCAAATGCTGCGCTGCAGGGCCAATCTGTCGATCTTTTACCCGGTCTTACCCTCAGCGGTCCGGGCGTAAACGGGTATTTTTCCCTGCTCTTGGCAGGCGCTGTTCTCGGTTGGGTCGCGGCACGTGTCGCCAGCTGGCACTATATACGTGCGATAAGTCTATAGTGACCACTAACTAACTTTTCACTGACTGGAAATCTGGCATGGCTGTCGCACAATGCGTCGCGATGTAGGGAGATGCAGGGAACTGTGTGTGGAAAAAAGTGTGGCCCAAACAGGCTTTTTTCACTGTGAGGCCTTGAAATCCGGTGTTTCTGCCACCATCTAGCTTAGCTAGAAGACCGACAACTATTTGAGCAGACTTTGCGTCCAATCCAATAGCGTCATCAGACACAGTGGAATTCTTCACTGGATGGAGATTTTAGTAAACTATTGCTATACTCCGTCGGCTCGGAAAGCTTCACCCCACGGGTGATTCCGAGTGAAGAGTTCAGAATTTAATTGAGATTTAGGGTTCGTTTTTCTTTTCGCTTACGTTGTTTGAATGAGAGGAAAGATCAAAGCAATGAGCACTATCGTGGACACCATGAATACTGATTTGAACACAGGCAAGAATCTGCAGGTCTTTGATCCCACCACACCGGGCCGGGATCTGGCTGCGTACATGACCTCTGTGAACAGCATCGCGGTGCTGACTCCAGAACAGGAATTGGAGCTTGCCAAGCAGTATTACTACGACAACGATGTGGACGCCGCCCGCCAACTGGTGATGGCGCATCTGCGTTTTGTCGTGCACCTGGCCAAGACCTATTCCGGATATGGCCTGCCTCAGGCAGACCTGATTCAGGAAGGCAACGTTGGCCTCATGAAAGCGGTGAAGCGTTTCAATCCTGAAGTGGGTGTACGCCTGGTGTCATTTGCCGTGCACTGGATCAAAGCCGAGATGCACGAGTACATTCTGCGCAACTGGCGTATCGTTAAGATCGCGACGACCAAAGCGCAACGCAAATTGTTCTTCAATCTGCGCAGCTCTAAAAAGCGTCTGGGCTGGCTGAACAACGAAGAGGCCGATGCGCTGGCGCAGGATCTCGGAGTCGATGCCAAAGTGGTACGCCAGATGGAAGGGCGCATGAGCGCTTACGATATGGCTTTCGATGCCGAACCGGATTGCGATGATGATGTTGCCTACAAATCGCCTGCCTACTATCTGGAAGATCAAAGCTCGAATGTCGCTGAGACTCTGGAAGAGGCCGAGTGGGAAGAGGTGACCAACACCAGTCTGCATATGGCGCTTGAACAACTCGACGAGCGCAGTCAGGACATCCTGCGCAGCCGCTGGTTGAGTGATGACAAGTCGACCTTGCACGATCTCGCTGACAAGTATGGCGTATCTGCTGAACGCATTCGCCAACTTGAAAAGAACGCCATGAACAAGATCAAGGCGACCATGGAAGCCTGAATTGTTTAGCAGGCACTCGTAATTTTCGAAAGCCGCGCCACGTGCGCGGCTTTTTCGTTTAAACACCCCGAGAACGAACTATGCCAGCTCCATTTCTGTTTCTTGCCGCACTCAACGGCTTTCTGGTGGTTGCCATCGGCGCGTTTGGTGCACATGCCTTACAGGCACGACTGCTCGCCACTGGCATGGCTGATACCTTCCAGACCGGAGTTCACTATCACATGTTCCACACCCTGGCGTTACTCGCCGTGGGCATGTTGGCGTTGCAGAACCCGGACGCAAAATTGCTGAGCGCGGCTGGGTATCTGTTCTTGCTTGGCATCGTGCTGTTCTCAGGCAGTCTCTACACGCTCAGCCTGAGCGGAATTACCTGGCTGGGGGCCATAACACCTCTGGGCGGTCTGGCGTTTCTCGCAGCCTGGGTTTGCCTGATGGTTTATGCTTTCGACCTCCAGTGACTCATTAGCGCTTTGCTTCAGATAACAGCAGCCACTTGAACCAGCACTCTCAAACAAGCGAATCCCATGTTAAACGTCACCGTCAATGCCACTGAACATCAGCTCCCTGACCAGACTGCTCTACAGCAGCTGCTGGAACAACTGGCCGTAGGTAGCGGGCGCATCGCTGTCGAAATCAACGGCGAGATTGTGCCGAGAAGCCAGTTTGCTACTCATCAACTCGCAGACGGGGACAAGATCGAGATCGTGCAAGCCATAGGCGGCGGCTAGCAGCAAAGACTGCTGCACGAGCAATTTTCAAAGGACTATCCATGAGTGAAATGACAGACAAACCATTGATCGTAGCCGGTAAGGAATATCAGTCGCGCCTCATTATTGGCAGCGGCAAGTACAAAGACTTTCAGGAAAACCTGGCGGCTCTGGATGCCAGCGCTGCTGAAATCATCACGGTCGCGATACGTCGTGTGAATCTCGGTCAGGATGCCAACGAGCCGAGTTTGCTGGATGTGATTTCGCCAGATAAGTACACGATCCTGCCAAATACAGCTGGCTGCTATAACGCTGACGATGCGGTACGCACCTGCCGTATGGCTCGAGAATTATTGGATGGTCATAAACTCGTTAAGCTCGAAGTTCTGGGTGACCAGAAAACGCTGTATCCCAATGTCACGGAGACGCTCGCTGCCGCGGAGACGCTTGTTGCTGATGGCTTCGATGTCATGGTTTACACGAGCGACGACCCACTGGTCGCCAAGCGACTCGAAGAAATAGGCTGTGTCGCGGTGATGCCACTGGGTGCTCCGATCGGCTCTGGCCTCGGAATCCGTAATCCTTACAACATCCGCATGATTCTGGAAAATGCCACAGTACCAATTATCGTTGATGCCGGAGTCGGCACCGCCTCGGATGCAAGTATCGCCATGGAGCTGGGCTGTGACGGTGTACTGATGAACACCGCAATCGCCGAGGCAGGCAATCCGGTGTTAATGGCTTCCGCTATGAAAAAAGCCGTGCAGGCCGGTCGCGAAGCTTTTCTGGCCGGGCGCATGCCGCGTCGACTCTATGCAAGCGCTTCATCACCAATCGATGGGACGTTTTTCTAGCGTTCAGAAGCGACTCAGCAACGAACTGACGAATCCCTGGCAGCACAGCTGTCACAGCAGTAAACCCGTATTGGAATAACACGTGTCCGACTCCGATCAGCGTTCAACATCACAAGCATCCAACCAGCAACCCGATCATCGCCCGATCCGCTCGTACGTGATTCGCAGTGGCAGGCTGACAGACTCACAACGCAAGGCCATTGAGGAACTGTGGCAGGACTATGTGCTTGAGTATCAGGCGAGGGAACTCGATGTCGATGCCCTGTTCGGTCGTCCTGCTCCGCTCACCGTAGAGATCGGTTTCGGAATGGGAGATTCCCTGCTGGAAATGGCAGAAGCCGCGCCGGACCAAAACTTTCTCGGTATCGAAGTACACAAGCCCGGCGTGGGCAAGCTACTGCATGGCATCAAACAACGAAACATCAGCAATCTTCGCGTCATGTGCCATGACGCCAAAGAGATTGTTGAGCACTGTCTCGCCAAGCATTCCGTACAGCGTTTCCTGATTTTCTTCCCCGACCCCTGGCACAAGAAACGGCACAACAAACGCAGAATTGTGCAGCCGGAGTTCGTCGAGCAACTCACCAGCCGACTCGTAGCAGGTGGGCAGCTGCATCTCGCCACAGACTGGCAACATTATGCGGAACACATGCTGGACGTTCTGGAAGCTGACAGTGTGCTGGTGAACAGCAATGGCGCGGGACAATACTGGGACGAGCCTGCGCGACCTGAAACCAAATTCGAGCGTCGTGGGCAACGCCTCGGGCATGGCGTCTGGGATCTGCTCTACCACAAGCCCTGAGCGGTCGCGCAAGGTCAGCCCCTGGCCAGGCCATCTGCCTCGCATTTGCGCCAAGCCGCTAGAACCAGAAGCGGTGCTCGTGCGCCTGCAGCCAGTCGATGTAGCGCTCGTAGTCTGGACACACCGATTCAACAAGACTCCAGAAACGTCTGGAGTGATCCATGTGCACGAGATGGCATACTTCATGGGTAATCATGTAATCAACGATGCTGTACGGCGCGAGCATGATTAGCCAGTTGTACTGCAAAATGCCCTGGGATGTGCAATGCCCCCATTTCGATTTGGTTTTGCGTAATCGAATTTCGTTGATCTTGTGGTCGACACCCAGATATTTGGCCAGGCCTTTCGCGCGCGGCAAAATATAGTCGCTGGCCTTGTCGATCAGGAAATCCTCGACCTGTACCCGGGCTTTGGCGTTGGTCAGTTTGTGGCCCTGAATAATAAATCGGTCGCCACTGACCATGACCCGCTCCTTGCGGCCTTCCTTGAATTCGATTGTGAGCTCTCGGGCCCGATAAAAAATCTTCGCGCCTTTTTCGATACGCAAACTCTCACGATAGCGGAGCGCTTCATCTCGCAGTCGCTTCTCAATCCAATCCCGATTGTCATCGATGAACTCCCACACGGAACGTTCAGAGGCGCGCTGGGGACAGCGCACAATGACTTTCTTGTGATTCACGTGCAATGCCAGTGTCTTGCGTTTCTGCCGCTCGATAACACAGTCGAAGGTTCGCGTGAACGGGCGGGCGCCTGCACCAAAATTGAGCGGGACTATCTTCGATTTCGCAGCGGCGCCTTTCGACTTCGCTGCAGCGCTTTTTGATTTCGCCGCAGCACCGCTGGTTTTCGCCGCCATCACACTCGGTTGCACTGGGCTGTTGCCCGAGCCTGTGGTCTCTATCATCGCATTAGCCATTGTCGTGGGTTTGGCCTCGATCATGTTGCTCAGGGTCTCCTGGCAATGACACTGGCCACGGCTCGCGCCGGGGCACTCAATTCACCTTCAAAATAATGCAGCGTCTGCCAATCGGCACACAGTGCTTTTAATTCTCCTGGCTCGAGCAGAAAATCTGGATTGCTCGGCCTGCCGAAAGCGCGTTGCGCAGTCGTGAATGTTTCGTAGACCAGCAGCCCTCCCGGAGCCACTGCGTCCTTGATCACCGGCAGTAACGGCCGGTGCAAGTAATTGAACACCAGGATAGCGTCGAACTGCCTTCCTGCCAGAGGTTGCGAGCCCGCAATCTCCAAGTCGACCAACCATCGATTGCAGCGCTGTGCAGAATACCGGTCTGCGCGCTCAACTTCCGCTAACTTCTCTTCATCCCGATCAGCGAATGTGACAGTGTGACCAAGCTCTGCCAGCACCAAACCATTGCGACCATTGCCGCAGGCAAGATCGAGTACCTTCAAGGGCCGATGGGTCAGTTTGAAGAGAGACAGATTCTCAATCAGTAGCGGCGCGGCGCTGGTGTTGGAATGTGTCATCTATCAACGGATAATAGCCAGTCTGAAATTCGCCTCACGTAATTCGCGTAAAATAAGTGAAGAACAATTTCATCACAATAACTTTACTCGATTATTTATCGTTGGCTGATAACATTTCTTGGGGCTGAAAGCGGGAAAATTATGTTCGACTCAATATTTGCGTGTGCTGCACCGATGAGCCCGCTGACAGGAATGCATCCCGATGCCTGACCGACCAGAGCAAGCGACTCCCAAGGATCGCGTTTTTACCGAGCAAAGACTGCCGGGAGACTTCGTTTTTGACGACAAGGTCGCGCAGGTGTTCGAGGATATGATCAATCGCTCGGTACCTGGATACAGCACAATCGTCGGCATGATCGGCCTGCTGGCAGAGCGTTATTGTCAGCCCGGGAGTCGCGTTTACGATCTCGGCTGTAGTCTCGGCGGCGCCAGTTTTTCCATTGCACAACACGTCACGCGGCACGACTATGAAATCGTCGCCGTCGA
>JASBUV010000141.1 GCA_030147705.1 Gammaproteobacteria bacterium | reverse complement strand
TATTCGAATTCTGGCCCAGCTTACGGCGTGAACTTTCAATTGCCAGCAAGAGCTCTTCGTAGTTATACGGCTTGCCGAGGAAGCGGATCTTTAGTGACTCTTCGTCTGTCAGCGCGTTGGTTACCTCGGCATAACCGGAAGCCAGTATGACCGGAATAGCTGGATAGTCATCGAAGACTGTCCTCATGAGAGAAATGCCATCCATTCCCGGCATCTTGATATCAGAAATCACAAGATCGATATCTTCCGCCTCTTCCGCCAGAACTTCCAGCGCACGTTCTCCCGAGTTTGCGGACCGAACACGATGCCCCATTTGCTCCAGCATGGTTTTACCAACTACCAGTAATTCCTCCTCGTCATCAACGTGGAGAATAGAGAGTGGGTCACCTGGCATGGAAGGTTTAACGGGCTCATGAATGTTCGGATTCGCTACGACGGGTAGCCAGACCGTAAACCGTGTACCGTGGCCGATGTCAGACTCAACAGTAATTGTGCCACCATGTGCAACGAGAATACCGACGATCGCCGCTAATCCTAATCCATGACCTTTAGGCTTGGTGGTGAAGAAAGGGTCAAATATTTTACTCAGGATCACCGGCTCGATACCACAACCATTATCCTGAACAACAAGCTTGGCGTAGCTTCCGACGCTCAGATTATTCCCCATTTGGGATTCAATACTTAAGGGATCCGTGATTTGTTCCTGCGTTAGTGTCAGTTCAACTCTGACATTGGAATCTCCTGATTCGATCGCATTCTTTACCAGGTTCATCACAATCTGACCGACCTGGGCTTTATCTCCCCGAATAAAGGTCGGCGAATCCAGGTGTCCGATATGTAGCTCGCTCTGCTTAGGCAAAGATGGTCGTATTATTTCAGCGATCTCGCTTACTTGCTCACTGAGCTCGAAATCTTCTTTGAGATTGGTACCCGTGCCAGTGTAGAGCAATAGCTGGCGACACAATCCGCCAGCCGAAGCTGCTCCTTTGGCAATCGCTTCGAGGCTGGTATCACGCTGTTCCGGACTCATGGGATAGTTTTTCAATAACTCAGCATGCCCGAGAATACCCTGCAGCAAATTATTGAAATCGTGCGCAATGCCTCCCGCGAGTTTGCCAAGACTTTCGTGCCGCTGCGCATTAATGAACTGCCTTTCAAGCAAATTTCGTTCGTGCGTATTTCTTATCGTGCCTGCATACTGAATTGGCCCGGATGAACCATCTTGCACAGGTGTACAGGTAATCTCACAATCGATTGGGCCTTCGCCAGTCATGAAATAGCTCGTGAGCTGAAAGGCTTCGCGGCTTGAGAGCGAAGCCTCAGCGAGGGACTTGAAATTTTCCCGCTCATCCAGATAGCCAAGCAGGGACTCGCCCATGACTTGAGCCCGGTCAATACCAAACTGGCTGATCGACGGAGAAATATTGGTCACTGTAAAATTCGCATTCGTCTCAAAAAAAGCATCATTGACTGATTCGAAAAAGACGCGATATTTTCGCTCGCTCTCCAGAACTCGCTGCCGTGACATGTTGGTAGAGAGAATGACAAAGCAGATTGAGTTAATGGGAATCAGCAAACCTGCAAGAAGATAAAGTAGAGCGCCTACTTCTGCATTCTCCCCATCTATTAGCGCCAAGGAAGTAAAAGCCGTCACCGCAGCAAACAATTGCAGCGTTGCCATGAAAAACTTGAAACCCCCTCTGATGCACAGAATGCTCACTATCGGCGTAGCAAAAAAAGCGAAAGTGCTAACTAATTGCAACAGAGAGATAAATCCGAATCGCATGACATAATCAGCAGCCAGCAATACTGCGTATGCCAACGCTACGATAGTCAGAGTTTTTGAATTAAATCTGACACTGTTTGCTGACGCAGCGAGAAAGCAGAACCCCGAGAGACCAAGGAAGAATGAGGATATGTAGAAAATAACTATCGCACCTGATGTAAATATCAGGGTCATATTGACAGCCTGCCAGAGCAAACTGCATATCTGACCGATCAGGGCATAGCGTATAAATAACTGACGACTGGTGGAGTACTCAGCCCAGAGCGCAAGCGTCGCCAGACCGTTGAATCCCAGAAGCGTCGCATAGCTAATACTTATTTCATTGATAGT
>JASBUV010000127.1 GCA_030147705.1 Gammaproteobacteria bacterium | reverse complement strand
TTCCTCCCCGCAAGCCTGGACTATGTCACAGTGATGCATGGGGTGTGGCGCGCAGGCGGCATCGCCGTCCCGCTCAACGTCGCATCAGCTGTCGCCGAGTTGGATCACTATCTGAGCTGCGCAAGCGTCACCCGTTTGATCACCAATGCCGAGTACGTGGATTCCTTACGAGAGTTGTGCGGGCAGTTAAGTGTTGAATTGTTCACTGTTGATCAGGTGATTGCTGAAACGGCTGGCACCCTGCCAGAGATCGGCCTCGAACGTCGCGCCATGATGTTGTTCACCAGCGGCACGACCAATAAGCCCAAAGGAGTGGTCAGCACTCACAAGACCATTCGTGCCCAGATCACCACGCTGTTGGAAGCCTGGGCCTGGAGCAGCGACGATGTCATCCCGCTGTTCCTCCCTCTGCATCACATACACGGCATTATCAACATCCTGAGCTGTGGACTGTGGGCAGGTGCAACCGTCCACCTGTTCGCGAAATTCGATGTGCCGAAAATCACTGATGCCATCATCGCCGGCACTTACAACGTTTTCATGGCGGTACCGACGATCTACGTCAAACTGATCCAGTACTTCGACACCATCGATCAGGATCGTGTGCAGAAAATCTGCGATGGTTTCAAGGCGATGCGCCTCAATATCTCGGGGTCTGCCGCGTGCCCGGTCAAGCTGTTCAATCAGTGGCAGGAGCTCACCGGGCAGGTGTTGCTGGAACGCTATGGAATGACCGAGATCGGCATGGGCATCTCCAACCCCTATCACGGCGAACGCCGCGCGGGGTATGTCGGCCAACCGCTGCCCGGTGTCGACGCGCAACTCTTCAGTGAAGACGATGAACCCATCACCGAAGAAGGCGGCCCCGGAGAAATTCGTATCAAGGGTGACAACGTCTTCCTCGAGTATTGGGATAACGAAAAAGCCACTGCCGAGAGCTTCAAAGACGGCTGGTTTTGCACAGGTGATGTCGCCGTCGTCGAAGATGGTTACTACCGCATCATGGGCCGCTCCTCCGTCGACATCATCAAGTCTGGCGGCTACAAGCTGTCGGCACTTGAGATCGAAGGCGTATTGCTCACCCACGAGGCTATCGCCGAAGTTGCGGTTATCGGTGTCGAGGACGAAACCTGGGGCGAGGCTGTGGTTGCGGTGATCGGCCTGAAGGAAGGCGCCAGCCTCGACTATGATGCGCTGAAGCAATGGTGTGACGGCAAGATGTCTGCCTACAAGATTCCCAAGCAGATCAAGATCGTCGACTCCCTGCCCCGTAATGCCATGGGCAAGGTCACCAAACCTTCATTGAAATCTCTGCTCTAGGCTCTCTCGTTCAAGAGCTGAGCATTGCTCGATAACACCCTGGCGCTGCGCTTTCTGCGCAGCGTCACTGCAGGTGCACCCCGGTTGGCCAACTCTCAATAGCGATGATTCATCGCGGGCGATTGCGGTGCCAGTCCTGCGCCACGTTTGCGATCCGGTTTTTTCCGGCAGGTGCCGTGCGTTTAGCTGCGTCAGGCATTAAAATAGCTCCCCTGAATTCATCAGAGAAAGAGAAGTCCGGTCGTTGAAAACTGAATTTTTAGGCAAAACCCTGTCAGGCCCGTTTACCATCCCCTCCGGAATCGTAAGTTGTTCCGCCAATATCATCCAACGCATCTTCGATACCATGCCAGAGGTGGGTGTGCTCACCACCAAGAGTATCGGGCCAGAGCCGCGGCTCGGTTATCGTGAGCCCATACTCACGCAATACGAACCTGGACACTTCACCAATGCCGTCGGCTTGACCAACCCGGGCGCAGACCGGTCGGCGGAATTGCTCTCCAAGCTGACGATCCCGGAGGATCGATTCCTGCTCATCTCCATTTTCGGCGGCAGTGTTGACGAATATGTCGAGGTGGCCAAAAAGCTTGCCCCCTACGGCGACGGCCTGGAGTTAAATCTGTCCTGCCCCCACGCCAAAGGCTACGGCATGGCAATGGGACAGGATCCGGAGCTGGTGAAAGAGATTGTCGCTGCGGTGAAAGCAGCGGTGGATATTCCGGTGATACCGAAGCTGACGCCCAATGTGCCTAACATCGAGGACATCGCGCGAGCTGCCGTGGTCGGGGGTGCGGATGCGATTTGCGCCATCAATACCACCGGGCCCGAATGCTTTACTGCGCATGGCCATCCGATCCTCAGCAATGAGAAAGGAGGTGTTTCAGGAAAAGGTATTCTGCCGCGCGCACTGGAATGCGTACGCGCTATCAGAAGCGCCGTAGACTGCCCGATTGTGGCCTGTGGTGGCATCAGCAGCGCGGCCAATGTGCGCGAATTCCAGGAAGCTGGCGCCACAGTCATTGGTATTGGGTCGGCACTGATCGGCATGACAACCGCCGAAATTGGGCAGTATTTCCGCACTCTTACTGCCGACCTTAAGGCCGGCACTGAACAGGCGGAAGCGCTGGTACGCTACGACGTCGACATGAGCTTCAAGCCCGTCACGCTGGTCAAGAATGAGCGCGTTACCGATGACATTTGCATCCTGACTTTCAAGGAAAAAGTCCCGGTGCAGGCAGGGCAGTTCATCTTCCTGTGGATTCCGGGGCTCGGAGAGAAGCCTTTCTCGGCGCTTACTGATGACCCGTTCTCACTGGTCGTTATCGATCTGGGTCAGTTCACCAAGAGCTGCATGGAACTCGAACCGGGCGTAGAGGCCTATGTGCGGGGCCCGCATGGCAACCCGGTCACTCCCGCTGAGGACAGTCACCTGATGTGTGTCGCCGGTGGTACAGGTCTGGCCGCGGTGTATCAAATCGCTCGGGACTTCGGCAAGTCGGAAATTTTCATGGGAGCGCGCAGTGCCGAGCGGCTTTACTTTATGGATGAGTGTGCCGCCATCGCAGACCTTCACATCGCTACCGACGATGGCAGTCGTGGCTTTCACGGGCTGGTCACCGAACTGCTGGAAAAACGCCTCCAGGAAATGTCAGCAGAAGAACTCTCGAAACTGGTGTTTTATAACTGCGGTCCGGGCCCCATGGTTCGTGCGGCAGATGCGGTACAGCGCAGATATTGCCAGCCCGAGCAGATCTTCAATGCGATCGACTATCTCACCAAATGCGGCGTAGGTATCTGTGGTGCCTGTGATGCGCCGGATGGCAGGCGCCTATGTGTCGACGGGCCATTCCTCGAAGCCGCTGACACTGAGAAGGCGAGAACCTAGCAGCTGATCAGCCGAGCCGGGGTCAGAACCCCGGCTTGATTGCAGCGGTCGCGAAGATTGCCAGCAACACCGCCAGTGAGGCGATGAAGAATACCAGCCTGCTCTGCTTCGTCTTTCCGCGCTTGAGGGCAAATGTCCCCAACACGATGTACGCCACCAGCAAGACGACTTTTATTGTCACCCAGCCATAGACGAAGGGATAAAACCCGGTAACCACCGCCAGCATGATGGCGCTGAGCAGGAGCAGGGTATCCACAATATGTGGAAACACTTTGACGGCTTTTTTCTGCAACATTGCTGACTCGGTCAACATCCAGTAGCCACGTAGTGAGAAGCCAAGAAAGGTCAGCACTGCACAGGTCATGTGCAGGTTTTTCAAAATAAGATATGTGCTCATAGGGCCGGTATCCTACACCGGAACGGCAGATAACTGAATCACTCACAATGACTTTCGGACGCAACTGACTCTGGCGCTACCGGGGCAGGACGCACATCCAGTGAGATGGCGCGGCGTGACATACATTTAATCAGGACAGAATTGGTGATCTAATATCGAACCTCCGCTCAATGCAGAGCAGAACGAAGGACGAGCCGGACGCTCGAATTCACAGGGTCAAGGGCACCCGATCAGAGTCGGAAGACCATTCACGGTGCCAGGAAAAGGGGAAATTCATGTTAAGAATCAGAATAAGAACCATCACGCTGATGGTGTTGCTTGCCAGCCTGCTGGGCTCGCCACTGCTTGGCGCGGCCGAAATCGGCAAGTCACAAATCGATGCGGTGCGTGCCGATATGCAGGCCCGCATCGACGAGGGCAGGCTGTCAGGTGTGGTCCTCATGGTCGCACAAGACGGCGAGATACTGATGGACGAGGCGCTCGGCTACCAGAATGTGGAAGATCAGGTCCCTATGAGTACCGATACGATTTTTCGCATCTTCTCCATGACCAAACCGGTTACTGGCACCGCGCTGATGATGCTCTACGATGAAGGGAAATTCGAGTTGGACGACCCGGTTGAACAACATCTGCCAGAGCTGGCCGGCATGGAAGTATTCGTTTCGCAAAACGCCGATGGCAGCTGGGAAACTGTTCCGGCCGAGCATCCCATGACCGTCCGGGAATTGATGAGCCATACTGGCGGGCTGATTTATACTCCGCCGTTGGGCAACGGCCCCATCGCCACGGCTTATGCCGAAGCGGGCATCATGAACCTGCCGAATTACACGCTCGCAGAATCTATTCCTGCTCTGGCTGATATTCCCCTGTCTTACCAACCTGGCACGCAGTGGGTGTACAGCATCTCGGTTGATGTGCAGGGCTACATGGTGGAACGTCTCTCGGGCCAGCCATTTGATGAGTTCTTGCAAGATCGCCTGTTCGGGCCGCTGGGCATGGTGGATACCGCATTCTATGTGGCACCGGAGAAAGCTGAGCGCCTGGCACGACAATATCGTCCCACGCAGGATGGCAAGCTGCAGCGCACAGATACTGGCGCCTTTCTCACTCCTCCGAAATTTATCTCTGGCGGCGGCGGACTCACTTCGACGACGGCAGACTACATGAAATTCGCACAGATGCATCTCAATGGCGGCGAACTGAATGGCGTGCGCATCCTGTCCGAAGAAGCGGTACAGCATATGCGTAGCAATCAGCTCCCGGATGGTGTTCCCAATATTGGACAGCTCTACCCAGGCAACGTGTTTGGTCTGGACTTCGCCATCGTGGAAAACAGTGCTGCTTATCAGGGCGCTTCACAGGGAACACATTGGTGGTGGGGTATCGCCGGCTCGTGGTTCTGGATCGATCCTGTCGAAAACATCGTTTTTATCGGCATGATACAGAACGACGATATTCTGTATTCCTTGCAAGTACACGCCGGAGCGCGAGCAGCAATTTATCAATAGACTGCATCGTGCTCCGATCAAAAAGGCCGGCACCTTCGCCGGCCTTTTTCATTTCCGATCGTCAAATCGACCATTCCTTGCTGTCCCCTCGCGGCACGATTGATTACACTGGAACGATTGTCTGACACCGATCAATTGGCCCTGGGAGTTGTGATGCCTACCCGACTTGTTCTGCACACCCTGTTGGTGATTTGCCTGACCGGCACTTCGATATTTGCCACGAGCGCGCTGGCCCAGATTCCGGATTTGTGGGCACTGGCTGATAGCGACGAGTATGAGGAGCATCTGCAGACACTGGGTTTGCCGGCACATATCAATAGTCAATGGGCAGTGCAATTCTCTGCCAACACTGACGAGCTGTTGCAACCCGGGCAGATTCTCAATCTGCCACTGAGTCCAACATCCAACGCGGAAATCGCGATCAGCAGCTCAACACCATTCGTGAATGGTGACATTGGCGTACGCGGGATTGGTATTGAGACAGACGGCACAGAGCTTCTGACACTTACGCGTAATAGTCAGGTCGTGCTCGGCACATTCAATCAGAGTGGTCTTCGCTATCACATTATCGCGCAGCAATTCGCTGGCAACGGATATGTTGGTTGGCTCTACACGCAAGACCCGAACCTGCCCACTGCGATTGTAGACTTCGGCGCACATGCTCCTGACGAGCCCTTGTTCGACATGTCGCCGGTCACTGGCAACGATGTAACGATTGCACAGACCTTGTCATCAAGCTTCGCGGTGGTTGGCGATCAGGTTTCAGTCGATATCTCGGTTACCAATAACCTGACCAGTGTGCTGACGAATGATGTCTTGAGCATTCTTTTCATCGGCGATGCGTCGGAGTTTGTCGGCAGCAATTCCGGATGCGCCCTGACGAACAGCAATAATCTGAACATCATTGAATGCCAGATCGCTTCGCTGGCCCCCAATGCTTCGCTGCAATTTGATTACACCGTGCGGCTCACTGCCGACTCCTACCCACAGGTACCAAGCTCCGCATTCGTGGGGAATATCTTCGATCCCAATGATTATGTGCGTCATGACGCCTTCATCTTTGTCAGTCAGGACACCTTAACCGACACAGACAGCGATGGCATTACGGATTTTAACGAGGCCATACTCAATACCGACCCCAATGATGCCAACTCGACTATCAGCAACGATTATTTGGCCGAGATTGATCTGCTGTTTCTGTATACCCGAAATTTTGTCGATGAATTAGGCGTTCCGTTTCCGGAAACCGAAATCAATCAGATGATAGAGACGAGCAATAGCTATTATCAGAACAGCGGTGCGATGGTTTCCTTCCGCGCGGTGCACTACG
>JASBUV010000114.1 GCA_030147705.1 Gammaproteobacteria bacterium | reverse complement strand
TGCTGCCGGGCTTGTATCCGGACGGCACGGACACTTGCGGACTTGAATTATGGCACTGGTAATCAATACCAATATCGCGTCGTTGAACGCACAAAGAAATCTCAACAAATCCCAGGGCGAGATGGGGGTCTCGCTACAGCGGCTCTCTTCCGGACTCAGAATTAACAGCGCAAAAGATGATGCCGCAGGTTTGGCCATCTCCGAACGCTTCACTGCTCAGATTCGCGGGCTCAACCAGAGTGTGCGCAACGCTAATGATGGCATTTCCCTGGCACAGACCGCCGAAGGTGCACTGGGAGAAGTAACCAATAACCTGCAACGGATCCGCGAATTGGCCGTTCAGTCAGCCAATGCGACCAATAGCGCATCCGACCGGCAAGCGATGCAGCAAGAAGTCTCGCAATTGATCAGTGAAGTGGATCGTGTTGCATCACAGACCAATTTCAATGGCATCAACTTACTCGACGGCTCGTTCGCTAACCAATCCTTTCAGGTGGGGGCGAATGCAGGCGAGGTTATCACACTGAATTCTATGGTTGATGCTACCCGAGAGGGGCTTGGATTCGTGGCGGGTAGTGCATCGCAGGAGGTTACCTTCAATGGTCCTACCTCTATTAACGCGGGCGACGTCACCATCAATGGAGTCGATCTGGGTGCACAGGGTGATGCCAACCTGATCACTGCGGCCATCGATGGTATTAGCGGTGTGACAGCGAGCAAGAGCTACGGCCATATCGGCACCTTTACGGACAGTATCGGGGGCGATGGCACCAGCTCCTATCAGCTCGAGGTGCAGGGCGTGACGATTTACAACGATACGGGCCCAGTAACCGCCTCAGACATGGATGCTGCGCTGAACAGCGGCTCGGTACTTGATGATCTCACGGCTGCCGGAATTACTGTTACCGGAACCTTCGCTGGTGGCAACATCAGTTTCAGGAACACCACGGGCGCGGGACTGCCGGTGAGTGAAACCTATGGTGGAACTGCCTGGGGCACACAGCCGTCATACAATATTACTGCCAGTACTTTCACAATCGATATCGAGAGTGAATCTGCGATCGAGGTGGCAGGAAACGACCCTTCCGCGATTGGGCTCACTGCCGGTACGATCGCCGTGGTTGGCAATACCATGGATGTGAGTACAGCGGCCAATGCCAACGCAGTGATCACCGCAGTCGATACTGCACTGGGCACAGTGAATTCCGCGCGCGCCAACCTTGGCGCTATACAGAATCGCTTTGAATCGGTCGTCACCAGTCTGCAAACATCAGCAGAGAGCGTGTCGGCTGCTAGGTCTCGTATTCTGGATACTGATTTCGCTATCGAAACAGCCAATCTGACGCGATCCCAGATACTCCAGCAAGCTGGCTCAGCAATGCTTGCGCAGGCCAACTCTCTGCCACAAAACGTTATGAGCTTGCTGCAATAATCAGCAGCTAATGCTGCGACGATGGAGGAGCGTTAGCTGCTTCATCGTCGACTGCTTTTTCTGCCGCTTTCTCCGTTACTTTCTTCGCCGCTTCCTCCACTCGCTTCGCCACTGCTTGCGCTGCCGGTACAGGGCATAAATTCACATTATAGTGAGCAATGGCGTGGTAACGGCCCACCGCAAAGCCCTGTATTTTTCGAGCCGCGCGCTTTATTATCCTCACAAAAATCAACAAGTGAGATTCCCATGCAGCGCTCATCAATCTATGGAGCAATCGCTCTATCGATCACTCTACTCGGCCCTTCTCTCTCCGCTCAGGAAGACAATTCACCACGCTTCACCACTCAGTGGGGGCAGCCCGATCTGCAGGGCGTGTGGAACTTCTCGAGTGAAATTCCGTTCGAGAGACCTGAACGGTTTGGCACGCGTGAATTCCTGACGTCTGAGGAAATCGCTGAGATACAGGCACGCCTCGTAGCAGAAGCGGAAGAAGGTGCACAGGTCGAGGCAGATGCCGATGTTGCCAACCGCGGCGCACCGAGCAATGACGAGCGCTTCGTCTATGGTTATGACCACTTCTGGTACGAGATGGCTGCGATAGCCGACACCGTGCGCACCTCTCAAATCATCTATCCCGAGAACGGGCGCATGCCGGCCATGGTAGAAGGTGCGCCTCGCGGCGAGAGTGGCTTTCTGGAAGACGCTGAAGGCGAGCGGCCGGTACGAACCGGTAGCGGAGGCATTGGTAAAGATGGCCCCGAAGATCGGGGGCTGCCTGAGCGATGCATACTCGGTCTCAATGGCCTGCCGCCCTACCGGCCGAGCCGCTATAACAACAATTTACTGATCGTGCAGAGCCGCGATCAGGTTGTGATCATGTCCGAAATGCTGCACAACGCCCGCATCGTTCCCCTGACTGATCTGCCACCCTTGCCCGAACACATTGAACAATGGACAGGGGATTCACGTGGCTATTGGGATGGCGAGACGCTGGTTGTTGAAACGCGAAACTTCAGCTTTTACACATCCAGCTTCGGTGGGATGGGAACAGGTAAAGACAAGTTCCTGACTGAACGCTTCACGCGCAATGACTACAACTCACTCGACTACGAATGGACGCTGGAAGATCCTTCGACATTCACTGACAAAATTACGGCCATTTTGCCGATGGCAAAAGTCGATGGTCAGCTTTATGAATACGCCTGTCAGGAAGGCAACTACGGTCTGACCAATATTTTGCGCGGTGCCCGCGCGGAAGAGGCCCGCGCAGGCGAATAAGTACTGCAGGGCTTCACTCTGTTACTCGGCGAACGCAAAGCGTGACAAGCGCGCCCGCTGCTCAGCGGGCAGTTCGCCGTAGATAATGTCTCGGTATTCTTCATCTCCATCGACGAAATATTTCAACCACGCGACTCCGAGCGCCCCCAGCAGGTCTTGCGCATCAAAATTCGGGTTCAGCCCTTCATTCTCGGTTACTGAATTGGCGATAAAATGATTCCCGCCCGCAATCTCAACGTACATTCTGGGAATACCCGCTGGCAATGACTGATAATGTGGCCAGGCATGGTCCGCCACCGACGCGATTCGATCGATCTCACCCGCAAGCACGAGCGTAGGGACGGCAACATTGCTGAAGTCTGCATTCGGCAGCCAGGGCGTAAACGGAATAGCCGCCTTCAGCTGTTCGCTTTGGGTATTGGCAGCCAGCAAGGTTCCACCGCCTCCCATGGAGTGCCCCATCACGGCCATCCTGTCGTCAAGAATCTTGCCTCGAATTGGGCTGCCACTGCGTGTGCCTTCCCCACGGATGACATCCAACGCAGCCAGCAACGCATCTGCGCGCATCTGCGGATCATCTCGAGGGTTGTTGGTGTCCAGAACGAGTACCGCGAAGCCGTAGGATGCGAGCTTGCGCCCCCACCATTCAATGTTTTCCTGGGATTCAGTAAAGCCCGGTGCAATGGCGACACCGCCAAAATC
>JASBUV010000113.1 GCA_030147705.1 Gammaproteobacteria bacterium | reverse complement strand
GCACCCAGTGCACGTTCAATTATGATCATTTCTTCTTCTTTAAACGGCGTTTCCCGCGTCAGGGTAACTTCCCCTAACTCTATTCCCTTGTCTTTTATATTGTAGTGACATTTGTGAATACTCATGTCGCCACGTTCTACCTGAATATCCTTGTTGGCATTCAGGTAATTGAAGCTGTCGTATTCAACAATGTCCTTTATCTCATTGGCGAATAAACCGATGAGTTCATGCAATGGAAGAGTCGTATGCAACTCCTCCAGATTCGGTTCTGCCATCATATGAACCTCCTCATCAAAGATCCGCGCTAGGGCTTCTCGATTGTTCATAGTTTTATCTCTGTCATGTTCCCGGCACCCTGGCTACGTAAAGTCTGTGAATTCACGGACTTACAGGGACTTACAGTAAAAAATGCAAGGTCTATGCCAGTTGTGCGAATTTTGCGCAGCGGCCGGATTCAGGGGCTTTCGGAGAGGTAATTGGCTTTGAGGGCGGGGTGGATAGCTGTATTTGACGAAAAACAGCCTGATTTTTGTCAAAGATTCGACAAGAATCTCGCCATTAGAACGGGTCAGTCTTGATGTTTCGTCGCTCCAGGCGGATCAGAGCAGAACGAAGCTCCTTGTCCTGCTTGGGCAGAAGGGCTTCGAAGCTCAATCCCATGAAGACTCCGGTACCATCGACTTCCGTGGCACGGCAAATTCTTGCCGCACAGCGGAGGTCAATTATGCCGGGTATGTGGAGGTGCAGTTCATCGATCTCGTCGCCTTTCTGCAGCTGCAAGTCACAATAAGGCAAATGCACAAGCACACCGCCGAGTGAGATATCGTTGCAGATGCCGCGGTATTTCTTCTCGATGTCGGGCAGGGTTAACTCAATTTTGGAGCCGTATTTGAGTACCGAAACCCGAAAGTCGGAGCGTAACTGTTTCTTGCTGATTTCCGTGGGGAGGCTGAGTTGGCAATAGGGCGAATTCTCATTGTCTTCGAGAAGGCTCAAATTGCCGTGAAACTTGATTGTCCCGTTAGGCATCCGGCAAGTAACAATCAGCGAGTCTTTGCCGGTTATGTGCTTCTGCCAATCTGCAGGTTTGGGCTGATGAATAACGATCTTGTCGTCTTCATTGGCGATGCGGGCAATTTGTGTTCGGTAAACCTTGGAGTTTTCGTCGTCACCACAGGCAAGCCGTACAGGCAGGTGCTGATCAGCAATCCCCTGTATGTAACGCAGAATTGAATTTCTGCGAGTTATTGTTGTGATGATCTCTGAACTTTCGGTTTGCACAGTACCGCCCCTTCAGTACCGACGATCAGATCTTGGTCAGATAGAACATGGAATTTTGCTGACCAGTCGCGGCACTCCCGTTTTCCTCATAAGTGAGGCCGTTGAGATTCGCTGTAGGCGACAGGCTGCGCAAAATTTGTCCGATGAACTGAGTGCGTCTATTTATTAGTTGTCCGATGATCCGGTTTTCTTCGAAGCATTGCTGCGCCAACTGGGACAGTTCGATAAACAGAGCGTCCAGTTTGGCGTTGGGCGATTCGACAGGATTGTATCCGCGGATCTCTTCAGCGCTGGCTGTGAGTCCATGTGATTCCATGTAAGTAATGCGAGCATCGCTGGCTTGCTGGAGTTTCTCCACAAGCTTGCGTTTATTGGCACTGTTGATGGTGACCAATTTGGTATCTCTGCTCGCCAGCGCGGCACTCTCCGCTTTCAATGATTGCAGAAGCGCGCGCGCGCAATCCGCTTCATTTTCCAGCAGGCTCTCCAGTGCCAGGCGAATTTCCTTACTTTTGCTTTCCATCGAATCCATCACCGGTGTTTATTTGTCTTTTGGTGAAGAAACACCTGTTTCCATTTCGATGAGACGGCTCGCAGTACGCTCCAGATTCATCTCAAGAGTACCGTTTGCAATCATGTCGCTAACCTCGGCGACCAGTGCATTGTTCACTGGTGGAACCGAACCCAGCATGTTTTCAATTTCCTGCAGGCGCGAAACCTGATCGGTAATGCTCACCTTGTCAGAACGTGGCTGTTCCGGACTCGAGGCAGACTTTTGGGCCGCCTGGCCGGACAGATTGGCAGTTTTTTGGCTGCCAGTATGTAGAGAGGCAACTGGCAATTTGCCAGTTTGAATGTCATTGCTCATCAGTGTGCTCCATAGAATTTTGCATAGCTTTACCCAGCTTGTTGCAAAGGTTTGGCCGTGACAGTTCTAAGCTACGACCTTATTTAGTAAAACCTTTAGTAATTTTCTTACTTATCAGAGATTAACCACCACGGTGCCTTCATCCTGGATGGAGGCCTCGACTACTCTGCCAGATCGACTGTTTTTGACAGGGATTAAGTCCCCATAACTCCCGGATTTCATTGCGGTTCCCTCCATTTTTACCTGTATGCCACGGCCACTGCCCAGGATCACCACCTGCTGGCCCTGCTCGATCATTTGCCGGGTGCGCAAGGAATTCAGCGTTAACGGACTGCCGGCCCGCAGCGGGCGAATTGTCTCGAGATCGCCGATTGCGTCGATATCGCTGAGACTGTTAGCTGGCAACTGATTGAGCGGTACTCGTCTGATCTCAACTGCAGCTGCAGTGAGCGTTTCCCCTCGTAATAGCGGGCGCGCTGTGTAGAGTGCTTCAACCATAGCATTGATAGAGACCGGGACGTAGAGCGTCCAGGGTTTCTGCCCATTACACCGGATGCCGACCGAGGTACGTGTCATGCTCTGGCTGTTGGAGGTAGAAAAGGCCTCAAGCGGTAACTCACAGTCTTGCAGGCGCAAACGCGAATCCAGACTGGTCGTACTGACACTGATATCAGTCAGGCCAGTAGTGTCCAGTTGTTGCAGCACAAATTGTTCGGCAGCGGCGCGGATGCTTTCGAGCGACTGGCTATTGCCGTTTTCTGCCAGACCCGCAATGGGAAAGAGCAGTGTCAGGGCTGTCAATGCGAAGACTTTCGTCCGTTTTTCCGTCAGTAATCTTGTCAAAATGTTGACCTTCATAGCCTTCCAATCCTCTGATAGGCCCGAAAACCGGGGCTTTCGAGCTATCTGTCTGATTCTGTATACAGATCAATGCAATCCACATGCCACTTGGCTGAATGGAAGGAATATAAAGAAGAAAGACTTCGGTAAAGACTGCCAGTTCGATTCACATATCAGAGCGGCAAAGTCATCGCAAAGGGGGGAAAGAGGGCGGCAATGCTTGCCGCTCTGGCCACCAATAATTGCCGCCCACCCTGAAAGATGGCCGGAGAGAATCTCCTAATAATTTGAATTTATTGAAGATTATTCGCTTGGCACGGCTGTTGCACTCAATCGTTTGCAGAAAAGTAAATTCACTCGATTGAGGAACTAGCATGAACTGGATTGACAACGCACTGGGTGTACACGCCAAAGCGCTTAGCTTTCGCTCCCAGC
>JASBUV010000111.1 GCA_030147705.1 Gammaproteobacteria bacterium | reverse complement strand
CCAGTATTCCTATAGTGGTGAACGCTACTCGATCGCGAGCTTCAATCAGGATCAGCACGCTCTGATTTCCTACCGAAGAATCAACGACACTACAGTGGAATACACGGTCTACGTCGATGGTGAAGTTCAACAGATTGGCGCAAAATTTATTTCACCAAACTACCAGCAATTAACTATCGCAATTCAGTTCCCGAACTCTGAGCAAGAGAATCAGGTTCTGATTTTTAACAGGCGCTCCTAGCGCTCAAACCGTAACCCTTTTACTCAAAGATTAGGCGGCTTTCAGTAACCACGGCGCCTGAATATCAGGCCACTCCGCCCCTTTGTTATCGCCCCCATTTCCTATTCACTCTATTGAGCTGCAAAGAACTTTCCCTTGCTCCATCGTTTCCGATTGTTTACAAATTCCGATTATCGAAATGCGTGAATAGCGAATAAATGTTTCGAAGAAATGCGATCGGAACACTTTGCTAGCTCAAACTTTTAATCGCTCAAAATGATTATTAAAGAATCGGAGAAGTAACCATGAGAACACTCCCCTTCATTGCAGCGTTTGCACTTGCACTCACCATCTCTGCTTGCGGTACTCCGCATCCGAACTTTCTCAAAATGTCTGAAGAAGAGTTAAGCCTGTACAACAGCCAGGCTAATTTGGAGGATCGTGTCTTCTGCAGGAATGAGGTACGGGCTGGTAGCCATATCCCTTCCCGTTATTGCACGCGTGTTGCAGATCTACTGTACGGCCGAGTTAGCTCTCTGGCGACACCAAGCTCCAGCCAGAGCTATACTTATCTCCCATAACGGCTCTACGGTTCGCAGACAAAGGATACTGCCATAGCCTCCGAAAATTCAGGCAGAAGCTCGGTGGTTCAAATAGCACGAGGTCATGTCGAGCAAATCGATTCAGGTTTGCAAATCCGCTCCCCTGCTTGAGTCTCAGGCCCAATTCAATTTACTCTGTACCCACTACGGGGAACTCTTTATGAAACGGGTATCACTGCTCTTCTGCAAGCTGCTGCCAATTGCCATTCTTGGCGCCTGCACTGCCGTTGATCGTCCAACCGAGCCCGTGCTCTCCGGCGAGCTGCATACCTATTTCAATGACTCGGCCTTTCCTGCCCCCGCTGAGGACTTCAGTGTTGAATCGCCACCCGATTTCCTGGCACTCCCCGAGAATTATCGTGAACAGCTGGATCGGCGAGTTGCCCATCTCGGCACAGAGTATGATCGTTACCACGCCCTGCGCCGTTGGGCCTTTGGCGTGTTTGATGACTTCGAATACACCACGCTGGAAACTCTCTCACTAAGCGATCTCAACACAGCACGCAAGTACAACTGCCTCACATTCGCCTCTTTGTTTGTGGCCGCGGCACGTTATGTGAATGTAACCGCAAGGTTTCAACTGGTCTTCGCACCTCCCTATTGGGATCGCTCCAATAACAGCTGGATCAATAATCAGCATGTGAATGTTTTCGGACAGGTACCGTTACCCGAGTCGATCCATCTCGACTCCCCACCAACGTTTGAAACTTCAGGCATCACCACTACTATGGTATTGCCTACACTGGACTATGTCGCTGACATCAACCCGGCAATTGTCAGCATGCGTTCCCGGCGGCAAACATTGAGCGAACAGCAAGTGCTGTCGCTTTTCTACAGCAATCGCAGCATGGAGATGTTGCTGGTCCAGGATCTCGGGGCGGCGTATCAGTATACAAAGACAGCATTGGAGACTGATCCTGCCTCATCAGTTGCCTGGAACAACCTGGGCGTTCTGTACAACCGCGTCAACCAGTCTGACCTGGCAGAAGAGGCCTTTCGCAATGCTATAGCCAACGACGACCGCGCCTATAGCGCGATGAGTAATCTGGCCAATACTTACCGCAACCGTGGCGATGTGGACGCTGCAATTGCCCTTGAAACCGAAGTCGAAGAGTTTCGTATACAGAATCCTTACTACCACGCCGCGCTCGCCGAGGAAGATTTCGACGAAGGCCGTCTGGATTCCGCAAAGCAGCATCTGCTTGACGCACTGGAGCGCAAGCACAATGAACACAATTTCTATCATCGGCTGGCTATAATCGCGGAACGCCAGGGCGATTACGACGCCGTATTCGAACACCTCAACAAAGCGAGACTCTATGCCAGAGGAACGGAGCGAAATCGTTTTGCAGGCAAAATTGCGGCACTTAGAGATCTACTCTAGGTTGAGAAGCATCGCCTTCGTTCGCGTTCTCTGAGTACGCATCCGTCGCCACAGTCATTAGTCACTTCACTTATCTGTTTAACTTCATGAGCAATCAGCTCAAGGATTCAGTGTGTACATACCAAAGCATTTTGCAGTTGATGATATTGGTGAGAAGCTTAAGTTCATCGAGCAATACGCCTTTGGCCAGCTGATCTCACATGTAGACGGCAGGCTATTCTCTACCCATCTGCCGTTCTATCTTTCGCCGGACAAGACGCAGCTGATTGGACATCTGGCCAAGCCGAATCCACAGTCGTCACAGATTGATGGCCAGGAAGTGATGGTGACGCTTGAAGGCCCCCATGTTTATATTTCGCCATCCTGGTACGCCGCACCCGGCGTGCCTACCTGGAACTATCAGGCTGTCCACATCTACGGGGAATGCCAAACCACAACCGATCCGGCGATCCTGAGGAATATCGTAGAAACCCTCACCTCGATCTATGAGTCCAAGATGGAAAGCCCGTGGACCCCGGAATACAAGGAGACGATGCTTGGTGCGATTGTCGGCGTGGTGATCACTATCAAAGAGATTCAATGCAAATACAAACTCAGCCAGAATCGCTCGCTGGAGGATAGGGAGCGAGTTATCAGTAAGCTGAAGAGCATGGATTCACATGCGCTTGCCAATGCGATGCAAAAACAGATGCCAGAGTGACCAAACTACGCCGCCCCTCAGCTTCGCCTCCTTTGATGCGGCTCCATTAATCCCCTCCGAATCCCTGGATTCGCATCATGCTGTTTGACGACTCGGTTTCTGAACGATTTCTTGAATTTCAATAATTGAGATACAAGAATTGCCGCTCCGGATGCGATCTTGTAAGAATTCTACCCAGCAACCACAGTTCTACCCTGTAATCAGCTTATCAATGTCACAACCCCGTGATAAGTTGAAGCAATGTTCCAGATGGCAATACATCACTGCTTCCGACGACTGGCTTCCAGGCTTTGTGCCGTGGCAGTGACACTGCTATTGTCCATCTCGATCGCCCAGGCTGGCCAGCCCACTCTCGTTGTTTATGCAGAATCCAACAGCCTGGATAGCTGGCCTGTCCAGACTGAGCAAGGCGAGGTAATTGAGGGCTACGCTACCGATCTCGTGCGCAGCCTGTTGGCAAAGATCGGGTATGAAGCCGATATCAGAATCGTTCCCTGGCCACGCTTGATGAACTTCCTCCTCAATGAACCCAATGTGCTCGGTTTCAATATGACCCGCACATTTGAGCGCGAAGAACAGTTTCACTGGATCGGCGAAATCCGGCCTGTCGAATTCCAGTTATGGGGCATCAAGGAACGCCTGGATGAATTACCGCGAACTCTTGCAGAAGCTCGTGAGTATCGGGTAGCCGCTTATCGCAATGATGTTGTTGAGCAATACCTGCTCAGCGAAGGGTTTACAAATATTGTCTATGTAACAGACAGTTTCGACAGCGTGGCCATGCTGCAGCGCAGCCGGATCGACTTTTTACCGTACAGCGCACTCGCCATGCAGGATTTCAAAACTCGCAACGAATACGCGCGCAATGAATTCGTGCCGGTGATAGACCTCGAAGCAGTGTCTACTGCCCACTATCTGGTGATGAGCAAAAACTCAGATAGCGAATTGGTTGCCAGACTCATGGATACGTTTCAGTCCATGGTGGACTCCGGTGAGCACGCAGAGTTACTCAATCTCCTGAACTAGCAACCTTTCGTTATATCCATTGGTAGCTACCAATTGTTCGTCCTTTCGCTGGTAATTTGCTGGATGTAACTCGGATTGATTGGATGACAACCGACTTAATGCAACTCCGCAAAGCACAACCGGCCGAGCTGGCTCGACTGTTTCAGATTGATGATGAAGCCTGCATTCTCTATGAGCAGGCAGACCTCCACTTTGAGCTCGGTGATGACCACCCTTTCGTAATCGACGAAGCCAAACGATGGGGAGCGTCTGTGCACAATGGCCGTGCCTATGTTGTTGCTGATGCCAACGATCAGGCGTTGGGTTTCTGTTCGCTTTGTTTCATTGATGGAGCACCCTATCTGGATCAACTCTCAGTGCACCCCGATCACATGCGCAAGGGGATTGGGACGCGATTGCTTAAACAAGCGATTGTCTGGAGTGGTGATAAAACACTCTGGTTAACAACCTACTGCCATCTCGCATGGAACAAACCGTTCTATGAAAAACATGCATTCAGGGTCGTGCCCGAATCGCAATGCGGACCCGAATTACTGGCAATTCTTGAGAGCCAGCGCAGTGCTCTTCCTGCGCCTGAGAAACGCGTAGCAATGGCTCTGACCAAGAGCACAAATAAACCCCTACTTTGACCACACGGCCTATTGCGGTTAAGCGCTTATTTGATTAGTGTGCCTCCATGCTGCCCGCATGCCTTACGCCGCGGGGCCTGCCTCATACCCAATATTCTTATAAGAAGAGGAACCTGGAATGCCTGATATCACTGGCAATAACCAAATAGACAGCCTGTTGGCTGGTGATGAGTATCGATGGAATGCGGGCCAGCCATTTGGTAGCGCTACCACCGTGACTTTCAGCTTTGCTGAAGTGCTCCCCACTTACGCTGATCCCAATGATCCAGAGAATCAGGGTTTCTCTGCCTTCAACGATGCACAAAAGGAAGCGACCCGTACCATTCTCAGTCGCATCGCCAGCGAGTTCAATATCACGTTCACGGAAGTCACCGATAGCGCTGACTCCTATGGCGAGATGCGCTTCTACAACACCAACCAAGGGGAAGTTTCCAGCGGCGCAGCCAACTACCCCTATAGCACGGGTGATGATAACGGCGGCGATTTGTACATGAACAATGCCGA
>JASBUV010000107.1 GCA_030147705.1 Gammaproteobacteria bacterium | reverse complement strand
GAACTGGGCATTAAGCAGATCCAGCGCTTCTGGCATATAGGCAGAAGACATCGGTGTTTGCTGAGGTCCGTGCACATCACCGTTCTGTGGCGTGTTGATCTTGCGAATCTCGAATCGGCTGATGCCGAGCTCATCCGCAGCCTTGTCCATGATTGGCGAGATAATCGGTGCAATCTGGTTTTGACCTGGGCCACGCTGGGCGCCGCGGTGACCGGTATTGGAACCGATCGAAGTATTGCGGAAACGAATCGCTTGAGGCTGATACAGTACGCTGATCAGGTCAGCCGCAGAGGACGCATCCCCGCCGCCACCTTTACCACCGTTGTCAGAAACGATGTAGAGATCGGTTGCGGCCATGGTGCCATCGCTGTTGAAGCCGACCTTGATCCAGCCCTGAAAACCCTGACGTGCGCCACCGAAAGTGAATTCTTCTTCACGAGTGACACGCATCATGACAGGACGATTGATCTTCTGGGACAACTTGGCAGGGATCGCCATGCTGGGAATACTGCCCGCACGTGCGCGTTGACCGAAGCCACCGCCGGTTGCCACGTTAATGAAGACAAAATCTTCCTTCGGGATACCGATAATGCCGGCCATATCGTCGGCGAGACCGGTCAACGACTGTGAAGTCCCGTGCAGATACAGCTTACCGTCTTCCCAGTAAGCCAATGCACTACGTGGTTCCATCGAATGGTGAGGATAGCCAGCGGTAGTAAATCCGCCTTCGTAGACATAAGCTGAGTTGGCAAACGCCGCTTCCAAATCACCATAGGACCAGGTCTGCAAGGGCTCTGCAGTTGGCTCATTACCAGCGCGGAAACTGGCCACCTGATCGCGAGACCATTTCTCTTCGATAAAACCTTCACGGAACGCATAGGTATTGCCGTCGGCAAATGCGTTAGGACCACCTTCTGCGAGCGAGTCCAGAGGATCCAGCACAAAAGGCAAACGCTCGAAAGTCACTTCGATTGCCGCCATTGCAGTTTCTGCAGTTTTTTCGTCTACGGCAGCAACAGCCAGTATCGGCTCACCAACCAGAGTTGGGTTGTTGGTCAGAATTTTCAGACCAACGCTGTTGGGCTCGCCATCGGGGTACACGTCGTCCGCAGTGAGAATGCCGTAAACGCCGTCCATTGCCAGCGCAGCAGAGGCATCAATACTCACAACCCGGCCATGTGGAATGGGGCTGGTCAGCAAGCGTGCGTAGACCATGCCCTCGCGGGTGTAATCTTCTGCGTATTTAATCCGTCCTGTGACCTTGCCTGGTACATCAGGTGGCACGAAATCTTTTCCAATATGCATATAGGCCATGATGATTATCCTATTTCTACGGCACGCATCACGCCGTCCAGATAAGAGTCATAGGATCCACATCGGCAGATATTGCCCGACAATGCGTGGCGGGCTTCTTCACGAGTGGGGTTAGGGTTGGCGCGTAGTAGTCCTACTGCGGCCATGATCTGACCGGGTGTGCAATAACCGCACTGGGGAGACAGGGCTTCGACAAAGCCTTGCTGCACCGGATGCAGATCGCCGTTCGGTGATTCCAGACCTTCCACAGTTTCGATGCGCTTGTTCTTCATCGAATGGGTCAGTACGGAGCAGGCATAAGTTGAAACATCGTCAGCCAGCACTGTGCAGGCGCCACATTCACCGCGGTTACAACCGAGCTTGGTGCCGGTCAAACCGAGTTTATAGCGCAGAGTCGAGGCCAGAGTTTCCTGTGGAGCCACGTCCACACGGCGGACCTGGCCATTAACATTGATGCTGATCAGACGCTCAACAGCTCCAGCAGGCCGGCTTTGGCCATTGGCCGCATACCAGAGCGAACTGGAAGTCGCTGCTGCACCAGAGGCAATCACGCCTTTGATGAAACGTCGTCGGGTAAGTTTTGGGTTCACGGGTTCATTCGCCTCCGTACATTGGGAATGGTTCCAGCGCTCATTATGCTGCAGCTCGCCCGGACCAGGTCCGGCCCCGATATCAATCGGGTTGCTCAGCACAGATAAGTGCTACTGATCGTGCTTGTTATGGGTTTTGTTTCTTTTCCAGCGTTTTGAAATTCTGTTTTGATGTTCAGAATTTTGTTATTGGCCTGACCATTGTAAGGCTCGGCTTGTATTTCTGTTTTCGTTCCTGGCGCACTATGTGCGGCCGGCTGCCAACTGAGGACTCTCGACTCGCGCCGAGTACGCTACGCAGTTAACACGAACAAGTCTTCGGCTGTCAGGCTGGGAGTGATTTGCACTGTTAGTGCATGAGCTTCGCGCGTTAAATCGCGCGTTAACTTTGCACAGAACGGTCTTGTGCCGCTTGTCACTCGCCGACATCTTTGTCGATCTGCCCAACTGCCAAACTGATGCTTTGGATTACTACGTTGGCCGACTCTGTCGGTCTACTGTATCGAACGATTGCGTTCCAACTGCTCTTGCGTCGAACTGCAACCATTCAGCTTCACCCAAATGAGAATGAATCTCATTTAAGATATTGTTTGTTAAGCCTTTTTATCGGCGCTAGAGTAAATCACCTACTACCGATAAGCAAGCTGACTGAAAACGCGCAAAGCACGATATTTACTCGCTTTGACGCGTGACGCCAGGCTATGAATCGCAATGCATTCCTGACGGCGAAACCTGTAGATTCCTGGAAATGCGACAGAACCCGTAATTGCCGGTCAATGTCCAAGTTTCAGGCTGCACTGTCCTGAACGTTTCTACAATCAGTTCAATTGCCAAGCAGCAGCATTACTTGCATCGGTCGGCCTGGTTCATCCACATTTATCAAGCCGACAAGCAAACAACTCGCGGGCGATTCTGCAGAGGGCTCCAGACTGCAATCAGTTTGTGGATTGCTATCCATTCAATTGCCGCGTGATTAACACCAGTAAGAGGGCGAGTTGCCGGACCACGAGCATCGAGCTGCGTAGGTCGAACGATCGCTCAATAATTGAGCAGTCCCAAATTGCGGAATTCAGTCATTGGCGTTTGACAAGACATTACCATTATTTCAATTCAGAGGATCGTCCGAAGCGGCGTAATTACGCGCTTGCTCGCTATTCATGGTGTTTTCCGCGATTTCAGCACCTTGACAATAATAACCGGAATGTTATTTTGTCCGGCCCTTTCCGACGGGCCCAACGGCGCCTTCCTCGATGGGGACGAACAACGCACCGCGCCCAGCCCGGACTAAATTCAGCAGCATGACGCTCCTCGACCTGAATGGCACACCCAGCCATCGACGGGACGAAAGTCAGCGGAAAATGAAAAGAACTGCCAGGGAACCTAGGCACAGACGAGAGACAAGATCTGCTATGCGAGATGAGAATCTTCAACCTTTGAAGTTTGGTTTTCCAGAGAAGACCGGCCTCTACGATCCCCAGAACGAAAAGGACTCCTGTGGAGTTGGCTTCGTAGCCAATATTAAAGGCGTACCCAGTCATCAGATCATGCTGGATGCGTACCACTTGAATTCGCGCATGGACCACCGCGGCGGCTGTGGCTTCGAGGCCAACACTGGCGACGGCGCGGGCATTCTCATGGCGCTGCCACACAGCTTTTTCAAGAAAACCGCCTCTGCTGAGTTAGGCGTAGAACTGCCCGAACCTGGCAGCTATGCGGTAGGTAATATCTTCCTGCCTCAGATTCAGGAAGAGCAAGACAAATGCAAGCAGGCCATTCAGGCGATTATTGCCGAAGAAGGCCAGAAATTCCTGAGCTGGCGTGCCGTTCCGATCGATGCTGATGGAGCCGACGTGGGCCCGGCCGCACGCATGGCGCAGCCGCGTATCGAGCAACTATTTATAGGCGCAGCTGATGGTCTCGATCGGGATCAGTTCGAGCGTGCCTTGTACGTCATCCGCAAGCGCTTCTCACATCAGCTGCGCAATGACAAATCATTGACAGAACGCAAGCAGGTTTACGCCTGCAGCCTGTCCACCAAAGTGATTGTCTATAAAGGTATGCTGACTCCAGGTCAGCTGTTTCCTTTTTATCAGGACCTCACCAATCCGGACTTCGAAACGCATCTGGCCATGGTGCACTCGCGTTTCAGCACCAACACCTTCCCTTCCTGGGATCGCGCTCAACCGAACCGGTTCATGAGCCACAATGGTGAGATCAATACACTGCGCGGCAACGTCAACTGGATGGTGGCGCGTGAAGGCAAGGTCGCCACCGACGTATTTGGCGACAAGCTCAATGCGATTTTCCCGGTAATCGACAACGACGTGTCAGATTCCGGCACATTCGATGCCGTTCTGGAGTTCATGCTGCTCTCTGGCCGCTCTTTGCAAGAAGCAGTCATGATGATGATCCCGGAAGCTTGGCAGTCTGATGTCAATATGGATCAGACCAAGAAAGACTTCTATGAATACCATTCCGCTCTGATGGAGCCCTGGGATGGCCCGGCTTCTATCGTATTCTCTGACGGCAAGGGTATCGGCGCGGTTCTGGATCGCAATGGTTTGCGCCCCAGCCGCTATTACGTCACCCATGACGACAAGGTCATCATGGCTTCCGAGGTCGGTGTACTTCATGTCGACCCTGCCAACGTGAAAGAAAAGGGTCGCCTGCAACCCGGCAAGATGTTCCTGATCGACTTCGACGAAGGTCGCCTGATCCCTGACGAAGAAGCCAAGGCAAACATCTGCAGCAAGCGTCCTTACGGACAATGGCTTGCCGAGCAAAAAGTGACACTGGACCAGATCTCCAGCGGCCCCGCTGACCATTCACTGGATTCAGAAGATACGCTGCACCGCATGCAGTCGTTCGGTTACACCACCGAAACCATGCAATTCATGCTGATCCCGCTGGTCACTGAAGCGCGCGACCCACTCGGCTCGATGGGTAATGACTCTGCACTGGCCTGTCTCTCTGACAAGCCACGCATGATCTACGACTACTTCAAGCAGCTGTTTGCACAGATTACCAATCCGCCGATCGATTCCATTCGCGAAGAAGTCGTCATGTCGCTGAAAGTGTTCATGGGCCCAGAGGGTAACTTGCTGGACACCACGCCCGAACAGGCGCATCGCATCAGCCTGGATCACCCGATTCTTTCCAACCAGGAACTGACTGATATCCGCGAGATGGATTATCAGGGCATGCGTTCGAAAGTTATCGACATCACTTACGCTCGTGGCGAAGAGAATGGCTATCTGTCTGCACTGGATCGCATCTGTGCTGAAGCGCGTCAGGCAATCGCCGATGGTTTCTCGTTCGTCATCCTGTCAGACAAAGCCGTCAGTCAGGATCGCATCGCACTCAGCGCCCTTATCGCTTGTGGCGCGGTGCATCATCATCTGGTCAAGCATCATCAACGCACCCAGATTGGTATTGTTATCGAGACCGGTGAAGCACGGGAAGTACACCATCACTGCTTGCTGACCGGTTATGGCGCTGACGCCATCAATCCTTACCTCGCGTTCCAGGCATTGTGGGAAGCAAACAAGGAAGGATTGTTAGGAGACAAATTCAAGACCGAAGACGAATTGGTAGCCGGCTACAAGAAAGGTGTCGCCAAGGGCATGCTCAAGGTCATGGCCAAGATGGGCATCTCTACGTTGGCTTCCTACCGCGGCGCGCAAATCTTTGAAGCCGTGGGTCTGGCAACTGAAATCGTCAATCGTTGTTTCGTCGGCACTGCGAGTCGTGTACAGGGTGTGAACTTCGATGTGCTCATCGAAGAGGGCGAACGCCGCCACAACCTCGGCTTCCCTGTCGACCCAAGTGACCGCATTCCTGTGTTGAACAATCCGGGTGACTTCCACTGGCGCACCGGCGGTGACGCACACATGTGGAACCCGAACACGATCTTCAATCTCCAGCTGGCAGCGCGCAGCAATAGTCGTGACGCCTATGACCAGTTCGCAAAATTTTCAAACGAAGACGCCACCAAGCGCTGCACGTTCCGCGGCCTGTTGCGCTTCAAGACCGAAGACACGACTGCAATCGACATTAGTGAAGTCGAACCAGCGAGCGAAATCGTCAAGCGCTTTGCGACTGGCGCGATGAGCTTTGGGTCTATTTCTCAGGAAAGCCATGAGTCACTCGCCATTGCGATGAACCGTCTCGGCGGTAAATCAAATACCGGCGAAGGCGGCGAAGATCCAGCACGTTTTGATCCGCTTCCGAACGGCGATTCCAAGCGCTCTGCCATCAAGCAGATTGCATCCGGCCGCTTCGGTGTAACCGCGTGGTACCTGACCAATGCGGATGAGCTGCAGATCAAGATCGCCCAGGGCGCGAAACCAGGTGAAGGCGGTGAACTGCCGGGCGGCAAAGTAGACGAGCAGATTGCGCGTATTCGCCACTCGACGCCAGGTGTTGGACTCATCAGCCCACCGCCACATCACGATATTTATTCGATTGAGGATATCGCCCAGCTTATCCACGATCTCAAGAACGCCAACCGGGCTGCTCGCATCAGCGTGAAGCTGGTATCAGAGATTGGCGTTGGCACGATTGCTGCCGGCGTTACCAAAGCGAAAACCGATCACCTCGTGATTGCAGGTCATGATGGTGGTACCGGTGCGTCGCCTCTGACCTCGATCAAACATGCTGGCCTGCCATGGGAGTTAGGCATTGCCGAAACCCATCAGACTCTTGTTATGAACAATCTGCGCTCCCGCGTTGTCTTGCAGACTGACGGTCAATTGAAAACAGGCCGTGATATTGCGGTCGCCGCGATTCTCGGCGCCGAGGAATTCGGCTTTGCCACTGCGCCACTGATCACACTGGGCTGCATCATGATGCGCAAGTGCCACCTCAACACTTGCCCCGTAGGCATCGCAACCCAGGACCCGGAACTGCGCAAGAAGTTCAAAGGCAAGCCTGAGCATGTAGTGAACTACCTGTTCATGGTTGCGGAAGAGATGCGCGAGATCATGGCCAGCCTGGGTCTGCGCACAGTTAATGAGATGATCGGCCGCGTTGATCTGCTGGATACTGACAAAGCGATCGATCACTGGAAGGCGAAAGGCCTCGACCTGTCTGCGATTCTGGAGCCAGCAAAGGTTATCTTCGAAGGTACCGAGTTTTACAAGACCATGGATCAGGATCACGGCCTCGACAAGGCACTCGATAACAAACTGATCTCTCTTGCCAAGCCGGCACTGGAGAACGGTGAGAAAGTGCACATCGAGACTGAGATCATCAATATTAATCGCGTCGTCGGCACCATGTTGTCGAACGAAGTCGCCAAGCGCTATGGCGCCGACATGCTTCCCGAAGACACTATTAATATCAAACTCAACGGCAGCGCCGGTCAGAGCCTTGGTGCATGGTTGGCCAAGGGCGTGACCCTCACAGTCGAAGGCGATGCCAACGACTACGTGGGTAAGGGTCTGTCCGGGGGCAAGATCATCATCTATCCGCCGAAGGAAAGCACCTTCAAGGCAGAAGAGAATATTATCGCCGGTAACGTGAACCTGTACGGCGCCACGGCTGGCGAAGCGTACATTCGCGGTATCGCTGCTGAACGCTTCTGCGTTCGCAACAGTGGTGCCAGCGCCGTTGTCGAAGGAATTGGCGATCACGGTTGTGAATACATGACCGGTGGACGCGTTGTTGTGCTCGGCAAGACTGGCCGTAATTTCGGTGCCGGTATGTCGGGCGGTATTGCTTACGTACTGGATCGCGATGACGACTTCGAGAAACAGTGCAATCTTGAATCATTCGAGTTGGAGAATGTCTCCAGCGCCGAGGACATTCTGGAACTGAAGACCCTGATCAACAATCACTACAAGTACACCGATTCGCCGGTGGCCAAAGAAGTATTGGATGACTGGGAAAACATGCTTTCCAAGTTCAGGAAAGTTATGCCAACTGACTACAAGCGTGTGCTGGCCGAAAGAGCCGCCGCCACAGCCGCCTGAGCCAGCTCTCAGCAAAACCACGAGCGAATAGGATAACCCATGGGTAAGCCAACAGGATTTAAGGAATTTGATCGCGAGGTCGCGCCATACAGGGACGCGGCCGAGCGTCTTGTCGACTACAAGGAAATTTACACAGACCACGACGAAGCGCGTCTTCAGACACAGGGTGCACGCTGCATGGATTGCGGTGTTCCGTTCTGTCAGTCAGGCGAAGGCTGCCCGGTCTACAATCTGATCCCCGAGTGGAATGATCTGGTCTACAAGGGACGTTGGAAAGAGGCGTTGGACCGCCTGCACAAGACCAATAACTTCCCGGAGTTTACCGGTCGTGTTTGCCCGGCACCCTGCGAAGGCGCTTGTGTACTCGGCATCAACAATCCCCCGGTTACGATCAAGAACATCGAGTGCGCCATTGCTGATCGCGGTTTCGAGGAAGGTTGGGTTGTTGCCGAGCCTCCTGCTATCCGCACCGGCAAGAAGGTCGCTGTTGTCGGGTCAGGCCCTGCAGGACTTGCAGCGGCAGCACAACTGAATCATCACGGCCACGAAGTCACCGTCTACGAACGCGATGATCGCATCGGTGGTCTGCTGATGTATGGCATCCCCAACATGAAGCTGGAAAAGGATGTGGTTGACCGACGTGTCAATCTGCTCCGCGAGGAAGGCATCAAGTTCGTCGTCAACGCCAATGTGGGCGGTGAGGGTGACAACGCCGTGTCTATCGATCAACTCGTCAGCGAGAACGACGCGGTGTTACTGGCAACCGGCGCAACCACTCCGCGCGATCTGCCTATTGAAAACCGCGAGGGCGATGGCATTCATTTCGCCATGGAGTTTTTGCTCAAGAACACCAAGAGCCTGCTCGATTCCAATCTGGAAGACGGCAACTACCTGAGTGCAAAAGACAAAGACGTGATCGTGATCGGCGGCGGTGATACCGGTACCGATTGTATCGCGACTTCTTTGCGCCACGGCTGTAAATCTCTGGTGAATTTCGAAATCATGCCGCGCCCGGCCGATGAACGCCCGGATGACAACCCATGGCCACTCTGGCCGAAAATCTTCCGCACCGACTACGGTCACGAAGAGGCAACCAGAAAATACGGCCAGGACCCGCGTCAGTATTCGGTGTCTGGCAAAGAGTTTGTTCGCGATGACAACGGTAAACTGATCGGCATCAACACGGTCAAGGTAGACAGCAACTTCAAGGAGATACCTGGCACTGTGAAATTCTGGCCAGCGGATCTGATCCTGTTGTCGATGGGCTTCCTGGGCCCTGAACACTATGTGAGCGAGAAACTGGGTCTGGATCTCGACCAGCGCTCCAACTACAAAGCCGAGTATCGTGACTTCCGCACTTCCGTTG
>JASBUV010000101.1 GCA_030147705.1 Gammaproteobacteria bacterium | reverse complement strand
TTCCTGAATCTGTCGGAGCCAGTATTAAATGGGCTGCTTAGCATGACGGCAGAATTGACGCAGACGGGTGGGGGATTATGACGCTTACTTCATTCGCTGACCTGATTCCACTTCTGCCGCTGTTAATTGTCACAGCGACAGTGGTTGTCACCATGATTGCTGTCGGCATCAGGCGTCGTTATGTGCGCAGTGCCGCGTTAACCATTTCCGGTTTGTTCGCCGCGGCGATTGCAACCTGGGTGCTGTTCGACAGCGAAGCACAAGTCACACCACTGATTGTAATCGATCAGTACAGTCAGCTCTTTATTCTGGTGAGCTGTCTCACTGCAGCAGCCATAGCCATACTCAGTTTTCCGTATTTCTATCAGTTACCAGACGACAAGGACGAGTACTATTTGCTACTTGGTCTGGCAACGATTGGTGCCATAGTCATGGTTAGCAGTAATCATTTCGTCAGCTTGTTGCTGGGTGTTGAGACCCTGAGCATGTCACTTTATGGAATGATCGCCTATCCACTACACAATCGTGATGCAGCAAAATATCCGCTGGAAGCAGCAGTCAAGTATCTGGTGTTATCGGCTGCAGCGTCGGCCATCATGCTGTTCGGTATTGCACTGATTTATGCACAGACCGGAAGCCTGGCATTCACCGCTCTCCCCGTTGCCGAATTCGAAGGCTTTGCACTTATTACGGTGATCATGTTGCTAGCCGGTATTGCGTTCAAGCTGTCACTCGCTCCTTTCCACCTGTGGACGCCAGACGTTTATGAGGGTGCGCCATTACCGGCCAGCTCCTACCTCGCTACGCTGGGCAAGGTGGCAATGTTTGTTGTGGTCTTGCGCTATGTGCAGGCATCCGATGCGCTAGCAGCCAGCGGAGTCGTCGGGGTGCTGTCTGTGATCGCCGTTCTATCGATTCTGTTGGGTAATCTGCTCGCCTTGGTGCAGGCCAATCTGAAACGAATTCTCGCCTACTCGTCGATTGCGCATATGGGCTATGTGGTAGTTGCTGTGATCGCGAGTGCCTACACTGACAGTTCGCTGGCTTCAGAGGCGGTTATGTTCTACCTGTTGGCTTATTGCGTCATGACGCTGGGAGCATTTGGTGTTGCGTCAGTGGTTTCCAGTAGCGAGAAAGAGTTCGATGTCGTTTTCGATTATCGCGGATTGTTCTGGCGCGAACCCTGGCTAGCAGCAGTTTTTACGGCCATGTTGCTGTCTCTTGCGGGTATACCGTTAACCATCGGGTTTATTGGCAAATTCTATTTATTCTACGTCGCGGTCGAAGCGGGGCTCTGGGTGCTGCTCGCCGCCATGGTGATCGGCAGTGGTATTGGCTTGTACTACTACCTGCGTATCGTGTACCGCATGCTGATGCCGCCAAAGGGAGAGTCAAGCTACCGAATTGCCGGCATGGAAAGTCTTACTTCCTATATGGTGCTGGCAGTAATCTTCCTGATATTGCTCGGCTTCGGCATCTATCCTGCGCCTCTCATTGAAGTCATTCAGGCTGCCGCGCTCTTCTAAACCGATCTTTCGCTCTGCCAGGCAGGGCAGCTGCTGCAACTACCGAGCGTTGCGAATGTGTATGCGTCGTTCCTGGCGTATGATTTACCTGTATTGTTGAATCCATCACGCCTGAGTGGGCGGGGAGCTATTTAACACGTGAGTTTTAAAGACCACTTTTCCGGGCACGCTGCAGATTACGCAGCCTCCCGCCCAAGCTATCCCGATGAATTGTTTCGCTACTTGGCACGCCTTTCAACAGGTCATCAATTGGCATGGGATTGCGCGACAGGCAATGGCCAGGCTGCATTGAGTCTCGCAGGATATTTCGAGAAAGTGTTGGCGACTGATGCCAGCAGTGGTCAAATCGCCGCCGCGACTGCGCACGCGTCTATTGAGTATCGTGTTGCTACGGCAGAGTCTCCGGGGTTGGATGCCGCATCAGTGGACATAGTGACAGTTGCCCAGGCTTTACACTGGTTTGATATTCCCGGTTTTTTCACAACATGTGCGGAAGTGCTCAAACCTTCCGGGCTTCTCGCGGTCTGGTGCTATGGCCAATGCACTATCTCGCCGCAGGTTGATAGTATTGTCGGCAACTTGTATGAGGAAACGCTCGGGAGCTATTGGCCAACAGAGCGGCGGCTTGTCGAGGAGCAATATCGCTCAATTCAGTTCCCGCTGACCCGGCTTACCGATGTGCCACAATTTGCAATGCGCCTGACATGGACAGTACAGCAGTTGCTGGACTATCTCAGTTCATGGTCTGCGACCAGACGCTATATGCAAGCGCGGGGAAATGACCCGATCCATGCGATCAGTACTCAGGTTCAGTCTGCCTGGGGAGACTCACTGGAAAAAGTAGTGACATGGCCGCTAACATTGATCGTATGTCGCAAATAAGACTCAGAATCGCTGCAAGCAGCGAACCTCAAATCGGAACAAGGTAACAACAAGCGTGAGTAAAATAGCGGTACTTGGCGGCGGGAGCTTCGGTACAGTCGTAGCCAATATCATTGCCGAGAATGAACATGAGGTGAAGTTCTGGATGCGCAGCCAGGAGGCGGCCGATCAGATCAACAGCCGCCATGAGAATGCCAGTTATTTGCCAGGTTACTCGCTGCATCACGGCGTTCAAGCCTCACATGAGATGGCGGAGGCAGTTGCTGATGCCGAGATCATCTTCGTTGCCGTGCCTAGTTCGTCTTTCCGCCTTGTCGTCAAGGATATGATGCAGTTCGCTCGCCCTGACGCCATGCTGGTGAGTACGACCAAAGGCATTGAGTCCGGGACCTTTCATTTTATGAGCCAGATTCTTCAGGAAGAAGCGCCTGAGGCGAAGATTGGCGTGTTGAGTGGACCAAATCTGGCCAAAGAAATCGCAGCCAAACATCTTACGGGCACCGTGATCGCGAGTGCGCACGAAGAAGTCCGGGAGCGCATCAAGCATGTTCTTCGGTCCCAGTATTTTCGGGTGTACACCAACGACGACATGTTTGGTGTCGAACTGGGCGGCTCGCTGAAAAACATTTATGCCATTATCGCGGGCATGGCGTCCGCGCTGGGGATGGGATACAACACCAATAGCATGCTGGTAACCCGCAGTCTGACTGAAATGGCGAGATTCGGCAGAGAGTTGGGCGCGGACCCAATGACCTTTTTGGGGCTGGCGGGAGTGGGTGACCTCGTTGTAACCTGTTCAACGCCCCTGAGTCGCAATTATCGAATTGGCGTGGCGCTTGGCCAGGGCAAGACAATCGATGAGGCAGTCCAGGAAGTTGGTCAAGTTGCCGAAGGGGTCAATACGGTCAAGCAGGTTAAGGAAAAAGCCGAACAGTTGGGGGTCTATATGCCTCTCGCTACCGGTCTCTATCGGATTATCTACGAGCAAGAGTCCATCAGCGATATAGTATCCTCTTTGATGCTGGGTGAGCAGGCGTTGGATGTTGAGTTCGAGGCAAATAACGAAAAGCAGTTGCGCAATTGATTGACGAGCAATGCCAGGCAGCAGAACTGGCTGCCTGACAAACGTTGATCGTCATGCGCGTGAAGCACCCCATGAGGTGCGCTGTGGAGATAGAATTAAACCCGAATAACCCCAATTGCTACAGTGTATCCTGTGGCGTGTAACAAGGATTTTCTATGTCAGACGATTTGGATGAAATAGTTGATAATTTGCGTGAACCGACTTCCTGGATCCGGGTGTTGTTCATGCTCGGCTTCGTGGCTGTACTCTATCTGGTCATCGCACCGATAGTTCTGGTGTTGGCGATCGTGCAGGCGATGTTCTCGCTACTCACAGGAGAGAGTAACTACAATTTGCGTCGCTTCGGAAAGGCGATGGCTGAATATGTACAGCAGATTCTCCACTATCTCTCCTTTAACAGTCACGACAAGCCTTTTCCCTTTGCTGACTTCCCTGATCTGGGTGAAGACGAGCAAAATGACTCGGATGAGTCTGGCAATTCAGAAGAAGCAACGCCAGCTGCAAGGAAGGCTCCCAGAAAAGCAGCGAAGAAAACAACGGCGAAGAAGAAGTCTGCTGCAAAGAAAAAGACCAAGTCTGAAGGCGCCGACAAAAAGGCGGATGACGCCAAACCTTCGGCAGATGCTCCCGAGTCTGACTAAAGGGACTGCTGTCAGATTCCTATGCTAGTTTGTGTGATGCGTCATGGTGACGCAGAAACATTTGGCAGAGACGGGCGAGACGAAACCCGCTGCCTGACGGAGCGTGGACGCATGGCTAACGAGCGAGTAGCCAGGCAGCTGATCGACAGGCAAAGCGGTTTCGATCGCTACTGGGTGAGTCCCTATGTGCGCGCGCAACAAACAGCCGACGATGTGTTGGAGTATTACGCTGACGCAACCCGGGAGTCTGTTGAACTGCTCACTCCGGAGAAAGAAGCATCCGCGCTGCTCGATGCGCTCGCCGCAGCTGACGGTGACAGCTTTCTGCTTATCGGGCACAATCCATTGGTAACGCGATTTGTCGCTCTGTTTATCGAAGGTGCCGCTGGCAGCCAGCGATATCTGGGGACCAGTGAACTATTCGCGATTGAAGCAGAAGTGGCTGCACCGGCCTGCGGTGTGTTGAAATACTCTCTGACTCCCTGATAATTCTCTGTAATGCCTATTGCTATTCTTTTCAAATCGCTCTTATTACTGTTGTTCCCCGGAATATTGCTTGCACAGAGCGAAAATCTGACTATAGGAGATCATCCTCTGGTAGAGCGGTTTCCGGATAGCACGTTGACCGAAATTGAGGTTGTGGAGGACGCCAGCTATCGTCTGGTGCTGGGCACGCTGCAGCGCAATCGTGAAACGATCGTGCCGGAAAATTCGCAGAGGCTGCGTGGAGACATTACCAAGCTGACGTATCAGATTACTCAAGGCTTCAGTGGAGATGATGCCCATGCATTCTTCATGGAACAGTTTGCAGAGAAGGGCTTTGTCGAGCTTTTCTCCTGTTCGGGCCGCGCATGCGGTAGTAGTAATTACTGGGCAAACGATATTTTTCGCAACAGGATTCTCTACGGACCAGAACGGAATCAGTATTTTTCTGCGTTCCGCGTCGATCAGGCCGGAGCGGAACCCGCGCACATTTCACTGTATGTGATCACGCGGGCCAATCGTCGCATCTATGCCTATCTGGAAATTGTCGAAGAAAACGTGAGCGGCGCGGTGGTCTCACTCGCGTCTCCGGAATTGCTGGAGACGCTGAATGAGCGGGGCTCAGTTGCACTGCCGGATATCGCGTTTCAGTCAGATGATGCGCTGACCGAAGACAGCGACTTGCAAGCCGCGCTGGAATTGCTGCAGAGTAATCCTGATCTGCAGTTCTATCTTGTTGCGCATTTAAGTGGCGATGCGCCACTTGCTGAATTGCTGTCCAGAAGCAGACAACGAGCGGAAACACTGCGGGATTTACTGATCGCAGAAGGGGTGCAGGCAGCCCAGCTCATCGCAGAAGGTGTTGGTCCGCTAGCGCCCGCATGCGAGCTCCCTGATTGTGCAGAGCGGGTCGAATTGGTTCTTCGCTAGTTGATTAGCGACAGAAACTCGTTACGAGTAGTCGCCTTGTTGCGAAACGCACCTAACATGCATGATGTGGTCATCACGGAATTTTGCTTTTCCACTCCGCGCATCATCATGCACATGTGTTTGGCCTCAATGATAACTGCAGCTCCAGCAGCGCCTGTTTTTTCGACGATGCAGTTTGCAATTTCGTTGGTGAGGTTTTCCTGAATTTGCAGACGTCTGGCAAAGACATCGACGATCCGTGCAATCTTCGACAAGCCCAGAACCTTGCCCTTCGGAATATAGGCGACATGGCACTTGCCAATGAACGGCAGCATGTGATGTTCGCACATGGAATAGAGCTCGATATTCTTCACGATGACCATTTCATCCGTGTCTGAAGGGAACAGGGCATTGTTGATGACATCGTCGATGTTCATCTCGTAGCCCTGCATCAGAAAGCGCATCGCTTTGGCTGCGCGTTTCGGGGTGTCTTTCAATCCGGCACGCTCAGGATTTTCTCCGATGGCTTTGATGATTTTCAGGTAGGATTCTTCCATTGCTCTTACTTCCGGTGGGTGTATTGGAGAGTGATAGTAGTCGGTCTTCGTTTACGTTAAACGCTAGCAGCTAAATTTTGTGGGCAACACTACGATAATCTGAAGCGCTGGTACAGTTATTTACTCAGCACAGACAATCACAGGTCTGAGACCGATATGACGGATCGGCGTTATGCAAATCAGGGACTATATTAACACTTTGGCGCAGCGCATGGTCGATGCGGATCTGACCTACGCGCATGGCACCGCATCCGCATTTGATGAGGCTGTGTATCTCGTCTATTGCACGCTGGATATTTCGTTCAGTGAGTCGGTGGAAGATCAGACCGGAGTTCTGGACGAGAAAAGCCATCTGCAGCTGGAGGCGCTGGCTCGCCAGCGACTTGAAGACCACGTCCCGGTGGCTTATCTGGTTGGTAAAGCCTGGTTTGCAGGTCATGAATTCTATTGCGATCACCGTGCACTGATTCCCAGGTCGCCAATCGCGGAGCTCATCGCCAATGATTTCCAGCCCATGCTGTCATCAGCCCCGACACGGATTCTGGATCTCTGTACCGGTAGTGGTTGTATCGGAATAGCCTGTGCGCTCGCATTCCAAGAGAGCCAGGTCTCACTCAGCGATATTTCTGCAGATTGCCTCGCGTTGGCTCGCAGAAACATCGAATTGCACGGCCTCCAGGACAGGGTGACGACCCACGAGTCTGATTTGTTTGCCGGGCTTTCCGGTCGATTTGATCTTATTGTGAGCAACCCTCCCTATGTTGGTGCGGACGAAGTGGCGGCTCTACCTCCGGAATTTGGGCACGAACCGGCTCTCGGCCTGCTGAGCGACGATGACGGGCTGGCGATTCCGCTGGCGATTCTGCGCTCTGCTGCCGATTACCTGAGTGAGTCGGGATTGCTGGTCATGGAAGTTGGCTACAGTGCCGAGCGCTTGCAGGCGAGATTGGCCGGCGTACCGCTGCTCTGGCTTGAGTTCGAAGAGGGTGGTGAAGGTGTGTTCGCCATCAGCCGCAAGCAGCTGCAGCAGTTCAGCGACCGATTCAATTAGTGTATAATCGCGTGCTTTTTTGGCTCCCCATCCGCTTGTCTGCCGCAGCAGAGCAGTACTCAGGCAGTAAGTAGTCCATCACATGGCCAATCCTTTTTTAGTGTGAGTTCCAGATGTCAGGCAATACATTCGGCAAATTGTTTACGGTGACCAGCTTTGGCGAGAGCCATGGGCCGGCGCTCGGGTGTATTGTGGATGGCTGTCCGCCGGGTCTGGAGCTTAGCGAAGCAGATCTGCAGACCGATTTGAACCGCCGCAAGCCAGGGCAGTCCCGGTTTACCACCCAGCGCCGTGAGGACGACGAGGTGCGGATACTCTCTGGGGTATTCGAAGGCAAAACAACGGGTACGCCGATCGGTCTGCTGATTGAGAATACTGATCAGCGCTCCAAAGACTATGGCAAAATCAAGGATCAGTTTCGTCCTGCACACGCCGATTTCACCTATTTCAAGAAATACGGCGTGCGTGACTACCGTGGTGGGGGCAGGGCCTCCGCACGGGAAACCGCGATGCGCGTTGCTGCAGGGGCTATTGCCAAGAAGTATCTCGCCCTCGAGGGCATACAGATTCAGGGCTGGCTGAGTCAGTTGGGCCCGATCAGAGCAGAGAAGTTCTTGCCTGAGACTATCGAGCAGAACCCGTTTTTCTGCCCTGATCCCGATAAAGTCCCGGAAATGGAAACGTTCATGACAGCGCTGAACAAGGAAGGGAACTCGATCGGGGCTCGCATCAGTGTCCGTGCCACGGGCGTTCCGGTTGGCCTCGGAGAGCCAATTTTCGACCGTCTCGATGCTGAACTGGCGCATGCACTGATGAGCATTAATGCTGTGAAAGGTGTCGAAATTGGCGCTGGATTCGCCTGTATTGAGCAGAAGGGTACCGAGCACCGTGACGAAATCACGCCTGAAGGGTTTCTGAGTAATCACGCTGGCGGAGTGCTGGGTGGCATTTCCAGCGGTCAGGACCTCATCGCAAGTCTGGCACTGAAGCCGACTTCCAGTATTCGTATTCCAGGGCAAACCGTGAACATCCACGGCGAGCCTGAAGAAGTGATTACCACCGGACGGCACGACCCCTGTGTCGGCATTCGCGCCACACCGATTGCGGAAGCCATGATGGCACTGGTACTGATGGATCACCTGCTACGTGATCGCGCCCAGAACGCCAACGTGACACGCTAGTCGCCCGGTTCGCCTTAGGGTGAGCAATCCAGTAGTTTAAAATGTCCTTAATATCAATGTGATATTGGGTAAAGTTAGTTTGATTTCATAAGAGAAAGGTAGTGAGTCATGACGGGTAAAACCTTGTACGACAAAATTTGGGATGCGCATTTGGTGAAACAGCGGCCGGACGGCACGGCGCTGATTTACATCGATCGGCACCTGATCCACGAGGTCACGTCACCACAGGCCTTCGAAGGCTTGCGTCTTGCAGGCCGCAAGCCCTGGCGTGCAGAAGCGAATTTCGCGACCCCGGATCACAATATTCCGACGACGCGCGATGAGCGCAGCCGAGGTCTGGATGGCATCAAGGATCCGGTGTCCAAGACCCAGGTGCGGACGCTTGACGAAAACTGCAAGGAATTCAATATCTTCGAACTGAAAATGACAGATATACGTCAAGGTATTGTGCACGTTGTGGGGCCTGAACAGGGCGCAACTTTGCCGGGCATGACCATTGTCTGTGGCGATTCGCATACCTCCACACACGGCGCCCTCGGTGCTCTGGCCCATGGCATAGGCACATCTGAGGTAGAGCATGTATTGGCTACCCAGACCCTGATGCAGAAGAAGATGAAAAACATGCTGGTTCAAGTCAATGGCCAGCTCAAGACCGGCGTAACCGCTAAAGACGTGGTGCTTGCCATTATCGGCAAGATCGGCACAGCGGGCGGCACGGGCTATACCATTGAATTTGCTGGAGAAGCTATTCGCTCGCTCAGCGTCGAAGGTCGCATGACCGTGTGTAACATGGCGATCGAAGCAGGCGCCAGAGCGGGCTTGATAGCCGTAGATCAAACGACTCTGGACTACATCAAAGGCCGCCCCCTGGCACCCAAGGGTGAGCTGTGGGAGCAGGCGTGTGAGGCCTGGTTGCAGCTGGTGAGCGATGACGATGCAGTATTCGACCGCGTGGTGGAGCTGGAAGCCGCAGATATCGAGCCACAAGTGACCTGGGGTACCTCGCCTGAAATGGTAGCCCCCATCAGCGGCATCGTTCCTGATCCTGCCAACGAAACCGATGGCAGCAAGCGCCGCAATATCGAGCAGGCGCTGGGTTATATGGGCCTGACCGGCGGAACTGCGATACGAGATATCAAGCTCGACTGTATCTTCATCGGGTCCTGTACCAATTCGCGTATCGAAGACCTCCGCGAGGCGGCCAAAGTCGTGAAGGGCAAGAAGGTTGCGTCATCAGTGGAGTTGGCGATGGTCGTTCCGGGTTCCGGAGTGGTCAAGAAGCAGGCCGAGGAAGAGGGGCTGGACAAGATTTTCATCGAGGCCGGGCTTGAATGGCGTGAACCAGGCTGCTCAATGTGTCTGGCCATGAACGCAGACCAATTGGGTGAGGGCAAGCATTGTGCATCTACCTCAAACCGAAACTTCGAGGGCCGCCAGGGTCGCGGTGGACGAACCCATCTGGTGAGCCCTGCAATGGCTGCTGCAGCTGCAATTGCCGGTCACTTCGTCGATGTCAGAGACATCGCCTACAACGATTAAAGCTTTGGAATCATGAACTTATGAAAAAATTCAATGTAGAGAAAGGCATCGTACTGCCGCTGGATCGCGCCAACGTGGATACGGACTTCATCATCCCGAAGCAATTCCTGAAATCCATCAAGCGCACAGGCTTTGGAGTGAATCTGTTCGACGAGCACCGCTACCTGGATAAGGGTGAGCCAGACTCAGATAACAGCAAGCGCCCTCTGAATCCTGATTTCGTGCTCAATCAGGCGCGCTATCAAGGCGCGTCAGTGCTGTTGGCGAGAGAAAACTTTGGTTGTGGTTCCAGTCGCGAGCATGCGCCCTGGGCACTCGACGACTATGGTTTTCGCGTGATTATCGCGCCAAGTTATGCAGATATCTTTTTCAATAATTGCTTCAAAAATGGAATATTACCCATTGTTTTAGAAGAAGAAATTGTTTCTTCCCTCTTCGAAGAAGTTGCTACCAATGAAGGCTATCAATTGGAAGTGGATCTTCCGGCTCAGGTGATTAAAAAGCCGGATGGCACTGAGATTGCGTTCGAAGTGGATTCGTTCCGCAAGCAATGCTTGTTGGATGGTCTCGATGATATCGGCCTGACCCTTGAAGATGCCGAAGATATTAAAGGCTTCGAAAATCAGTGGCGCGAGAAGTCGCCCTGGTATTTTGTGTCGCCGGAGTCATGAAAGTAATTGACTTAAAGAGTTAAGTAATTACCTTAAACAATTGATTTATAGTTAATTTAACTAAAAGAGAAAGCCCATGAGTAGTTATGACGTTGCGGTGGTTGGAGCCACTGGCGCAGTAGGTGAAGCGATGCTGAGTATTCTCGAGCAGCGCAATTTTCCGGTGAACAATCTGTATCCGCTGGCGAGTGAGCGATCCGCTGGCTCAACGGTGATGTTCAAGAACAAGCCAGTGACAGTGGGCAATCTGGCGGATTTCGATTTCAGCAAGACCCAGATCGGGTTGTTCTCGGCCGGGGGCAGCGTGTCGGAAGAATATGCACCCAAGGCTGCGGCGGCGGGCTGTATCGTCATCGATAACACCTCTCACTTCCGCTATGACGCCGATATCCCGCTGGTTGTGCCAGAGGTGAATCCAGCGGCGATTGCTGACTACACGAACCGCAACATCATCGCGAATCCGAATTGCTCGACAATCCAGATGCTGGTGGCTCTGAAGCCTATCCACGATGCCGTAGGCATCAAGCGCATCAGCGTGGCCACTTATCAGGCTGTATCCGGCACTGGCAAAGAGGCGATCGAGGAGCTGGCAAAGCAAACCGCTGAGTTGCTCAATGGCAGAGAGGCGAAAGCAGAGGTCTATCCGCGCCAGATCGCCTTCAATGCGCTGCCGCACATCGACAAATTCCTGGAAAACGGCTACACCAAAGAAGAGATGAAGATGGTCTGGGAGACCCAGAAGATCATGGGTGATGACTCGATTCAGGTCAGCGCTACTTGTGTGCGTATCCCGGTGTTCTTCGGTCACTCTGAAGCGGTTCAGATCGAGTTGAAAGCGCCGATGACAGCTGAAGTGGCGCGGGATTTGCTGTCCCAGGCGCCAGGCGTCATCGTGATGGACAAGCGCGAAGACGGTGGATATCCGACTGCAGTACACGAATCTGCGGGCCAGGACGCAGTTTTTGTTGGCCGAATTCGCGAAGATATTTCTTTCGCGAATGGACTGAATCTCTGGGTGGTCGCAGACAATGTACGCAAAGGCGCCGCGTTGAACTCTGTGCAAATTGCTGAGGAGTTGATAAAAAGCTATTTGTAATGAATACTTGCAGGCAGTTGTGAAGGCATCAAATTAACACTTTGACAGTGTCAGGTGAGCCTTCACTGCCTGTTTTTGCGGAACACTCATCGCTCTTTCCAGGCGAGTTCCTGAGCCAGTTCAGAATCCTGAATTGGCGGCGAACGGAGAGGTCAGATGCCTCGGGCTGCCTGAGGCGCTCAGGACAAGCTCGCTGAAGGCCGTGCTTTACAAGTCGAGCTCCGGGATTTTGACGGCAACTCAGGTAGTTGAAGTAACATTAAAAAAATTGATTAAGCAGTTGAAAAAAAAGAATAATCAGGAAATTTGGATGGCGGGCGCAGGCAGGCAACAGGGTAGCGAGCTACCGTTTCAGGCAATAATCTGCACAGCATAGACTCC
>JASBUV010000100.1 GCA_030147705.1 Gammaproteobacteria bacterium | reverse complement strand
TGTGCAGGAGTGGGCTGATGAACTGATCGCGTTGCCGCTTTCTGCCTATGAAGCGTACGCGGCGTGGATGTTTATGCATCCCGATGGTCGCCGGTGGATTGGTTACCGTACTGGTACCTATATCGTCGATCAGGCTGAGGCGAACTCAGGTCTTACCTCAGCGGATATGGTCACGATGCCGACGCAGGACGTGCTGGACCTGCTCGAGCAATAGACTTGGTAGCCAGCTGCTATTCGACGCACGTTCAATGCGTAGTTGCTCTAGAAGAGTGCTCTGGATAGTTACCTTGAAAAGTAATTATAGATAGCGATTCCGAGTCGCTACGATACTGACCACTGATTGCGATCAAGCTGATAAAGCACATGCTCGCATAGGGGGCTATCTGCTGGCACTCGCGGATGCAGGAAGGTCTCTGCGCTGCGCCTCATCCCCAACCTCTCCATCACTGCGATAGAGCGCAAATTTGTTGTCGCGGTAAACGAATCCACACGATCAAGTCGTAGCTCCTCAAATGCGAACTGCAATGCCCGATGTGCCGCTTCGGTGGCGAAGCCCTTACCCCAGCTTGCACGTGTCAGGCGCCAGCCGATTTCGACCCCATCAGGAATGGGTAACTCGGAGAATGGGCTCAGGCCGGTGAAGCCAAGAAACTCGCCACTTGTTTGCTCTTCCAGTGCCCAGAGACCCCACCCTCGCTTTACCAATGCCTCGCCAATGCGTGTGGCCAGCGCATCGCTATCTGCCCGGTTTAGCGTTGCAGGGAAGTGTGCCATGACGTCTGTATCTGCGTTCATGGCAGCGAAGCGTGGCAGATCGGCCTGACGCCAGGGCCGAAGCAATAGTCTTTCGGTTGCTAGCGTCAGGGATTGGTTCACGATGGTGAGGTTAAAAGGCGTGTAGTCGGCTTACTCGTCGAGGAACTCGATGCCGCCGGTTTCGAGATCGTACTCAGCGCCGACGATACGCAAGCCATCATTGGCAATAAGGCCCTCCAGAATCTCCGAGCCATGGCGCAGTTGTTCAACCGACGCACGAATATTTGCGCGCACTGCTGCCTGCATGCGCTCCTCTTCCGATAGACCTTCAGTCTCTTCGACGACGTTTTGAATCGCAGGCTTGATGCGACTGACAATAAAGTCCAGATTCGGTGAGGCATGTTCGGCGCCGCTCAGCAGCAAATTCATCGATGCTGAAATTGCGCCACAACGGGAATGGCCCAGTACCACCACCAAGCGTGTCCCGAACTGGTCTGCGGCGAATTCGATGCTGCCGATCTGTGAAGGCGCCACGATGTTGCCAGCCACGCGAATCACAAACAATCCACCAAGGCCCTGATTGAAAATCAATTCTGCCGGTACGCGTGAATCGGAGCAGCCGAGAATGATGGCGAAAGGTTCCTGCGCTTTCGCTAATTCAACGCGCTTCGCATCGTCGATCTCGATAACGGAATGGTTTTCGGTCAGATACTTCTGGTGGCCTTCTTTCAGTCGTTGAAGGGCTTGGTCAGCAGTTAATTTGGGCATAAGCAAGACATCGCTCTGAGGCGACAATTCTCTCCAGTGAGTAAATCGGTGTAAACAAACTAGTCGTGATCGTGATGACCAATAGGGCCATCCTTGAACAGGGATTCGCGCAACTCTTTATCGAGAAACGCATCACGGCGACGAATCCATTCGAGCACCATTGCGGCGTGTTCTTTCTCTTCATCGCGATTGTGAATCAGGATTTGTTTTAACTCTTCATCCTTGCAGGCATCAACGCGCTGGTTGTACCAGTCGACAGCTTCGAGTTCTTCCATCAATGAAGTGATGGCGCGGTGCATGTCGCGGGTTTCATCGGACAATTCTTCAATGGGTTCATGATAACCTTCATTAGCCATATGTCTCTCCAGCTCTCAGTCGAATGTGTGAAGTGTATTCTAGGATAATCGGCAGTGCTTGGACATAGCAGTGCCGTATGAGTGTTCGCATTCATGCGGCTTGTGAATCGGAGTTCGCAGTGGACGAACAAAAATAGTGCCGCGCGAGCGCATTGCCATTGCTGTCGAAATTACTCTCGCTGAAGCGGTACTCACCCTTGTTGCTAACAATCAGTGCAGTGGAGCAGCGGGTACCGTAATTGAGTTCTTTGTTGAGAATAAACGTGGCAGAGAGCGTGCGCTCCATTGCCAGTGGGACACCGGTGGCGGGCAGTTTCTCATCGGTTGCCAGTGCGCGATCGGCCATCATGGCCAGTAGCGCATCAGTGCTTGGCGCGCCCGATTCAATAAGTTTGGTGAGCCGCTGTTTGCCCTCAACGACCTTTGGCCAGTTGCTGTCGAGCTCGGCATTGGAGAGTCCATAAATCCCTGGCTCCAGCGATCGGGCAACGCCGTCGCGGTTATTCACATAGCAGAGCTGCTCGCCGTCACTCACCAGCAGATTGAAGCCCACATAGTCGTCGCGTCTCGAAAGTACCTCCTGACAGTAATCAGCTGCACGTTGAGTGCCCAGCAGAAACTGGCTGGGCAACTCGCCTCGCGAGCGTGGCTTGTCGGTACTCTGGGCAGGGTTGCGGATATTGGTTACCGCCGCAAAGCGACCTGAATCGGAGATCCCCAACCAGGTGCCTCCCGCGATTTCATCCTTGCCAGCGAGAATGCCTGGCAGGCCAGTGCCTCTGCCGGTATCAGGCCAGTAGTGGGCTTCGAGCGTGGGGCGGCCATAAAACTCATCGCGATTGGCGGCCAGAATAAGGGGGTAGTCCGGATCGACCCGGTAGGCGAACAGAATAAGACACATGGGGCAGAATGTTAGCGTTTCCGGGCGAGTGAAAGAAGTAATCTTGCTATACTCTGCTGTACTAAGTGCACGCGATTTGCCTGCCGTCATGCTGAGAGCAACACGCCAAACCCACGAATCGGACTTATGCTGACCTACCCGAACATCGACCCAGTCGCTATCTCGCTCGGCCCCCTCTCGATCCATTGGTACGGCATCATGTATATCATCGCCTTTGGTGGCGCCTGGGCGCTGGCGAATTACCGCGCCAAACGCGTTGCCGAGCCGTGGACTGGCGAGCAGATATCCGATCTGATTTTTTATGGTGCACTGGGCGCCGTAGTCGGTGGGCGCTTCGGTTCGGTCTTCTTCTATAATTTCGACCGCTTTCTGGCGGACCCGCTTTGGCTGCTGCGTTTGTGGGAAGGTGGCATGTCATTCCACGGGGGCTTTCTGGGTGTTCTGCTGGCGCTGTACTGGTACAGCTCGCGCATCAAGCGCGACTTCTGGTCTACCGTCGATTTCATCGCGCCCTTCGTGCCGTTTGGTCTCGGCGCTGGCCGGATCGGCAATTTTATCGGCGGCGAGTTGTGGGGCCGGCCTACCGACGTGCCCTGGGGCATGGTCTTCCCTCATGTTGACACCCTCGCACGGCATCCATCACAGCTCTATCAAGCCCTGCTGGAAGGTGTCTTGTTGATGGCGATAGTCTGGTGGTTCTCGTCAAAGCCCCGGCCTCGACTGGCGGTCTCCGGTGTGTTTGCACTGTGCTACGGGGCGTTCAGATTCTTTGTGGAGTTTTTCCGCCAGCCCGATGAGCAACTCGGTTTTATTGCCTTCGACTGGTTAACCATGGGCCAGCTCTTGTCGGTGCCCATGATATTGGCTGGGCTCGCCTTCCTCTGGTTGGCATACAATAATCAGGGGCGCTTCAGTTTTAGTCGAGCCTGATAATCAGGCTTCTTTCTCCAGCGTTACAGGACGGATACGCAACATGCAGCAATACCTGGCACTGTGCCAACGCATCATCGATCAAGGCGTGTGGATTGAGAACGAGCGCACGGGCAAGAAGTGTTTGACCGTGATCAATGCCGACTTGCAGTACGATGTGGCGGCAAACGAATTTCCGATCATCACCACCCGCAAGAGTTTCTGGAAAGCGGCTATCGCCGAGCTGCTTGGCTACTTGCGCGGCTATGACAATGCCGCCGACTTCCGCAAGCTTGGCACCAAGTCCTGGGATGCCAATGCCAACCAGAACGAGTCCTGGCTCAACAATCCGGTGCGCAAGGGCGAGGACGATATGGGCCGCGTCTACGGGGTACAGGGGCGTAGCTGGAAAAAACCTGACGGCAGCACACTCGATCAGCTTGCAAAGATTGTCACCAATCTCAGCTCCGGTCAGGATGATCGCGGCGAGATTCTCACCTTCTATAACCCTGGCGAATTTGAGCTGGGTTGCCTGCGTCCCTGCATGCATACCCACACCTTCTCCTTGCTTGGTGACACGCTGTACCTGACCAGCTATCAGCGTTCCTGCGATGTACCTCTGGGGCTGAACTTCAATCAGATTCAGGTGTTCACACTGTTGGCGCTAATGGCGCAGATCACGGGCACGCAGCCCGGGCTGGCGTACCACAAGATCGTCAATGCACATATTTATGAAGACCAGGTTGATTTGATGCGCGATGTACAACTTAAACGCGATCCGTTTCCGCCACCGAAACTGCATATCAATCCCGACATCAAGACATTGCAAGACATTGAAACCTGGGTGACGCTGGATGATTTCGAAGTCGAGGGTTACCAGCATCACGAACCGATCGCTTACCCGTTCTCGGTGTAGTTCGGGTGTGTGCTGAAATCAATTCTTGAAGAAATTCTCTCGCCTTGTTGTGTAGCAAGGCGTTTCAATTCACTAACAGAAGAACACGCTAGCTAATGAAACTCTCTCTTATCTGTGCCATGGCAGAGAACCGGGTGATCGGCATCAATAACAGTTTGCCCTGGCACCTTTCCGAAGACCTCAAATATTTCAAGCGCGTCACCATGGGCAATAGCATCATCATGGGGCGCAAAACCTGGGAGTCGATTGGCAGGCCACTGCCCGGAAGAACCAATATTGTTATCACCAGCAACCCGGACTATGAGGCAGAAGGTGCCCGAGTGGTGCATTCACTTGAAGAAGCCCTGAAGCTGGCCGAGAGCATTGCTTTCATCGATGGTTCTGAAGAGGCGTTTATTATCGGTGGCGCGGATCTTTACCGCCGCGCATTACCGGCGGCACAGCGCTTTCATCTCACGCGGGTACATGCTGAGGTCAAGGGCGATACCGAGTTGGCAGACTTCGATGAATCAGAATGGCAGGAAGTCTCGCGCGAAGAATTCACCCACAACGAGACCAATCCCTACGACTACAGTATTTGCGTACTCGAACGCATCAAGTAGTCGCTATCAGCTGAGCTTCTTGCAGAACACTTTGGAATTGCGCTGGTAGTTATAGAGCTGCTGGCGCTGCTGTGGAAGTTGGTCGGGGCTGGATGTCTCGAAGCCGTGTTCCAGAAACCAGTGCGCAGCGACAGTCGTTAACACAAACAATTGTTTGATGCCTTGTTGCTTTGCCTGTGTCTCCAGACTCACCAGCAAGCGACTGCCCAGATGATTGCGCTGAAACGCCGGATCTATCGCGATGCAGGCAAGCTCGCCCGATGCGTCCGACATGGGGTAGAGCGCGGCGCAGGCGATAATGCTGCCCTCCAGTTCAACCACGTGAAAATTTCCGATCTCATTCTCCAGTCGTTCGCGCGAGCGTTCCACCAGCACACCCGAGGCTTCGAGTGGTCGAATCAGGCTGATGATGCCGGGCACATCACCGACCCGCGCCGGGCGCAGAGAATCAAAATTATCGTTGCTCAGCAGACTGCCGTTGCCTTCGCGGGTGAACAGCTCCTGCAAGAGCGCACCGTTTTCCCGGAAACTGATCAGATGTGCACGGTGTACGCCACTGGTATAGGCATGCAGTGCCGCCTGCAATGCATGGCGAATGCAATAGGACTCGTCGTCGTTTTTGCCTTCCAGTTCCGCAACGACCTGACGTGCATCAGACTCACTCAGAGAGGCGACGAGATTGCGATCCTTATCGAGCACGCCTTCAGTCGGCACCATCAGGATCAGCTTGTCGGCCTGCAATGCGATAGCAGCTGCGGTGGCCACTTCTTCGGCCGACAGATTAAACACTTCGCCAGTCACCGAATAGCCAAGATTGGAAAGCAATACCAGATTATTGTCATCCAGCTGTTGCTTGATGGCATCGCTGTGAATGCGGCGCACCTTGCCGGTGAACTGATAGTCTACACCGTCGTGTACGCCGACCGGTTTGGCGGTGACAAAATTACCCCGCACGATGCGCACATCGGCGCCATGCATTGGTGAGTTGCTGAGCCCCATGGTGAACAGGGCTTCGAGGCTGACACTGAGCCCGCCCACGGTCTGACGAACGAGCTCAAGACTGGCGGCTTCGGTGATGCGCAAATCCTTGTGATAAGTGGACTCGATTCCCGCCTGTGCCAGCGCCGCACTGATCTGCGGACGCGCACCATGAACCAGCACCAGCTTCACTCCCAGTGAGCGCAACAAACTGAGGTCATACACGATATTGGGAAGATTGGCTTCCTGCAGCGCCTCGCCAGTCAGCAACACCACAAAGGTCTTGCCACGATGGGCGTTAATGTAAGTTGTGGACGCGCGAAACCAGTCGATCAGTTGTAAGTCAGTACTCATTAATCAGTCTCAAATCAGTCTCAGTGCTCGTTCGGGTTCAGGCAGTGCTCGGTGATGAGTTGGCGCAGGACACTAACACACGGGTCTAGCATCGCGTGATCGACATATTCGTCGGGCTGATGAGCCTGATCGATATTGCCCGGACCCATGATGATGGTGTCCATGCCTAGCTCCTGCAGGAACGGCCCTTCAGTGCCAAACGCAACACTGATACCACTGTGGCCGGTGAGGCGTTCGGCCGTCTGCAACAGGGGGCTGTTGGCATCGGTAAAGAAGGGCGGGATACCGCTAAACAATGGCTCCATTTCGAAGCCGATACCGAGCGGGTCAGTGACGCTGTGGATGCGTTGTTTAATTTCCGCTCTGACTTCTTCGATATGCATACCCGGCATCAAACGCAGATCAAATTCCAGATCACAATGGCCGCAGATGCGATTGGGATTGTCGCCACCATGAATGCTGCCGAGGTTGAGCGTTGGGTAAGGAATCGTAAACAACTCATTGTGATAACGCTGCTGCAATTCCTTTCTGAAATTCATCAGTTCACTGATCACCTGGTGCATGGCGTCCAGCGCGTTGTTGCCCAGCGCCGGATCGGATGAGTGACCACTCTGGCCGCGCAGGCGCACTGCGTCCATGATCATGCCCTTGTGAGTGCGAACCGGTTGCATGCCGGTAGGCTCACCGATCACCGCCGATCGTGCTTTTGGTCGTCCCATCTCTGCGAGGGTTCGCGCGCCTTGCATGGATGTCTCTTCATCGGCAGTTGCGAGTACGATGAGCGGTTCTCGAAATGTGTTCTCAAGCAAGGGCGTGACAGCTTCCATGATCAGGGGGAAGAAGCCCTTCATATCGGTAACGCCGAGACCGTAGAAACGATTGTCGCGATCACTGAGCTTGAACGGATCGACTGACCACAGCTTGCCGTCGTAGGGAACCGTGTCGGTGTGCCCGGCAAGGACCAGGCCTCCAGGACCACTACCGAGGGTAGCTATCAGGTTATACTTGGCACGTTCCGAATCATCCGTTCCACAGAGTACCAGCTCACACTCAAAACCCAGCGCCTCGAACTCGGTGGCCAGGTAGTCGATGATGGGCTTGTTGCTCATGTCCAGCTTGAGGTTGGTGGAGCTGACACTGGGAATACTGACAACATGGCCGAGGCGAGTGAGTAGGTCAGGTCTGAATCTTGAGCTTGGCATTAGGGTTGGGCACTCTTGTTGTCGTTTGGCCGGGTACTTCGCATGGTCACCGCTAGGGTTGCTCAGGGTTTGGCAGCAAGTTTGGCGATGAGATCGGTCTTGGCCGCCATGATGAAGTCGTTCACATGCAGCCCATTGATCTTGTGCGTCCACCAATAGACGGTGACCTTTCCCCATTCGGTGGTGATCGCAGGATGATGCTGTTCGCGCTCGGCGAGATTCGCAATTTTCAGCGTAAAATCGAAGGCGTCCTTGAACTCGACGAAGTGGAACTCGCGAATCAGTTTTTGCACACCATCGTGGAACTCTCGTTTCCATGAGGGGATTCTTGGCATCAACTCGCCGGCCTGATCCTCCGTCACTACTGGCGCACCCATGCGACAGGCTGCGCAGCGTTGCTTGTAGAGTGGCTCGTCTTGATCCATGCCGTGCTCCGTGATTAGTGTGCCGAGTTGTGACTTCGAATTTACTTCAGAAAACGATGACTACAGGAACTCCTCCAGTACCGAATTCAATAGCAGGTAACCGCGCGTAGTCGTTCGTATTTGATCCCCATCCAGCTCAAGCAATCGTTTAGACTGCAGGTATTCTACTCGCTTTCCTATAACGCTAAAAGCGAGCCCGGTTCTCGCTTCAAACTGCTTGCGCGTGAATCCAGCGCGCAAGCGCAGTGCATTGAGCAGAAATTCGAGCGGCAAGTCCTCGGCCGCGATAGTAGCGCTTTCACCAGTGCGCTCGAGCGTGCTCTGCAGATAGTGTCCAGGTTGTTTCTTTTTCCGGGTGCGTAGAATCTCGCCCGCTTCCGGATCGCTTAGCTTGCCATGGGCGCCAGCCCCGATTCCAAGATAGTCCCCGAACTGCCAGTAGTTCAGATTGTGCTTCGATGCGAAATCCGTGTGTGCATAGGCAGACACTTCGTACTGCTGCAAGCCATGCTCGGCGAGCAGGCTCTGGCCCTCTTGCTGCATATCAGCGATCAATTCATCTGCAGGCAGAGGCGGAGGGCGGCGATAGAAAACGGTATTGGGCTCGATCGTAAGTTGATACCAGGACAGATGTCGAGGCTGGTACGCCAGTGCCGTTTGCAGATCAGCCAATGCGCCCGACACTGACTGCCCGGGCAAGCCATGCATCAGGTCCAGGTTGAAATTGTCGAAGCCAGCATCCTGTGCAATCGCAATGGCTTTTCTGGCTTGTGCACTGTCATGAATTCTGCCGAGTTGCTTTAACTGTGCATCGTCAAAACTCTGGATACCCAGCGACAGCCGGTTAATGCCGGCCTGGCGAAAGGCGCTGAAGCGGCCTGCTTCCACAGTTCCGGGATTGGCTTCAAGCGTGATCTCGATATTGTTCTCGAAGCCGATGCGCTTTTCGATGTGCGCGATGAGGCGGGCATAGCTGTCGCCGCTCAACAGACTGGGCGTTCCACCGCCAATGAAAATGGATTGCAGTTTGCGCGCTTGCACACGACTCAACTCGGCGTCGAGATCCTCGCACAGCGCATCTACATAGTCCTGTTCCGGAAGCGTTCCCTGAAATTCATGCGAATTAAAGTCACAGTAGGGACATTTCCTGACACACCAGGGTACGTGTATGTAGAGGCTTAGCGGAGGGAGTTCCAGCATTGCATGAGACTGGCCAATGCCTGTCCTCGATGGCTCAACGAATTTTTGACGGCGGGATCAAGCTCGGCAGAAGAGCAGTCGTGAGTGGGTACATAAAATAGCGGGTCGTAGCCAAAACCATTCTCGCCTTGCTCAGAAAACAGAATGCTGCCTTCCCAGGTGCCCTGACAGATCAGAGGCATCGGATCGCGAGCATGACGCATATAGACGATGACACATTGAAATCGTGCTGTACGTTCGTCTTCGGGAACATACTCCAACTCGTCGAGCAGCTTGGCATTATTGGCGGCATCTGCTTCCTCGTCATCGCGCCCGGCATAGCGCGCCGAGTAGATGCCGGGTTCGCCATCAAGCGCATCCACTTCGATGCCGGAGTCATCAGCAATTGCCGGTAACCCGGTTTCGTCGCAAGCGTGCCTCGCCTTGATAATGGCGTTCTCCACGAAGCTCAGGCCAGTCTCCGCGACTGAGCTGACTGCGAAGTGCGATTGCGGCAACAGCTCGACAGAGTCATCACCCAGCACTGCCTGTAACTCGCGCAGCTTGCCCTTGTTGCCACTGGCCAAAACGATTCGTTGTTTCTCAGTCACTCACTGCTCCCGTGTAAGGTGATAGATGGCGATCTCTCCTAACAGGTTGGGCCATAGTCGCCCAGCGATGCTTCCCTGATGTTCCGAGTCAACCACGGTGCGTTGCAGCACGCGGATATTCTTTTCCCGACACAACGTATCGAAATCCTTCACCGTGCAAAAATGAATATTGGGTGTGTCATACCACTCATATGGCATGAATCGGGATACCGGCATGCGCCCGCGCGTAGCCAGATACAGGCGCGATTTCCAGTTGCCAAAGTTAGGAAACGTCACGATTCCATAGCGACCGATGCGCAGCATGTCATCGATGAGCTGTTCCGGTTTGCTCAAAGCTTGCAGCGTTTGCGCGAGCAGGACAGTATCGAAACTGCCAGCCTGAAAATTCGCGAGACCGCTGTCGAGGTTTTGTTCGATGACATCGACGCCTTTGTCGATGCATTGCTCAATGTTGTCTTCATCGATCTCGAGACCAATCCCCGTAACCTGCTTGTTGTTCTGCAGATGACTGAGCAGCGTGCCGTCACCACAGCCCAGATCGAGGACCCGGCTGCCTGGTGAAATAAACTTGTCTATCAGCTGTAGATCAGGACGCATTGGCAGTCAGCTCCCGATGAATGCGATTCATATACGCAGAGAATGCGCGGATATAACGCGGAATGGGCAACAGAAACGCATCGTGCCCTGCATCCGCTTCGATCTCAAGATAAGTCACCTGACGCTTTGCCTGCAGCAAGTGCTCAACAATTTCGCGTGAGCGCTCTGGCGGGAAGCGCCAGTCAGTGCTGAACGACATGAGCATGAACTTGCAGTCGCTGTTCGCAAAGGCCTTGCTCAAATCCCCGCCGTAGTCGACAGAAGGATCAAAGTAGTCGAGCGCCTTGGTCATCAGCAAATACGTGTTGGCATCGAAGTTTTCCGAGAAGCGCTCACCCTGATAACGCAGGTAGCTCTCAACTTCGAAATCCACGTTGTAGCCGAAGCTCAATGTCCCGGAACGGAGATCGCGGCCGAAGTTGGCGCCGAAATGACTCAGATCCTTGCCGAACTTGGCGCGCATTGCGCTATCGGAGAGATAGGTAATATGTCCCACCATGCGGGCCAGCTTGAGGCCTTGCTTGGGCGTTGTGCCATGTTCGAGATAATAGCCACCGTGAAAATTCGGATCACTTGTGATTGAATGTCGGGCCACTTCATTGAAGGCGATATTCTGCGCCGAGAGCTTCGGTGCGGCGGCAATAACAACGGCATGATCCAGTCGCTCCGGATAGCTGATCGTCCAGCGCAGTACCTGCATTCCCCCGAGCGATCCACCGACAACCGCCGCCCATTTCTCGATGCCCAGCCGATCGGCCAGCATGACCTGACTCTTCACCCAGTCGCGCACGGTAACGATCGGGAAATCAGGCCCGTAATGTTTGCCGGTCTCGGGATTGATTGACGTAGGACCGGTACTCCCGGCGCAGCCGCCAAGGTTGTTCAGACAAACAACGAAGAATTTATTGGTATCAATCGCTTTGCCCGGGCCGATGCAACTGTCCCACCAACCCGGCTTGCTGTCATTCTCGGAATGATAGCCTGCCGCATGATGATCGCCGCTGAGTGCATGGCAGATCAGTACTGCATTGCTGCGCTCGGCATTAAGCTCGCCATAGGTTTCCACCATCAGGTCAAAGCTTGCCAGGACTTTGCCGCTGCGTAGCGTCAGCGCGTCATCAAAGTGATAGCGCTCCGGCTTGACGATGCCGACTGATTGTTCCTGTTGTGATGCATTCATGGAGTTAATGTTACTGTGTGTTGCCGTTCAGGCGTTAATTCAATTCTCATCGAGTGAGTTGAGCAAATAGCCAGGCAATGATGCCGAGACATCTATAGCCAGCGTTTTGTGTCGGCTGGTTTCTCCCTTGACGATCTGGATCATGGATTGTCGGATGCAAAATTCCTTTGCTAACAGGCCCAGCAATTGTTTGTTAGCTTTGCCATCGGTGGGTGCAGCAGTGAGTTTTACCTTGAGACTACCGGCCACAACGCCAACAATCTTCTCTTCCTTTGATTTCGGAATGACCGTGCACTCGATCAGGTAAGTCTCAGCTGTCTTGCGAATCAGCACTTCACATGCCGAGGACGACTTGCTGAAGCCCCGATGATACACCTGCAGCGCCTACCAGGAGACTTTGCACAAACTGAATGCCGAGAAACACGAAGATTGGTGAGAAATCCAGCCCACCCATCGGTGGAATCACTTTGCGCACCGGAGCCATGATGGGTTCTGTCAGCTGCCAGACCAGTTGCAGCGCGGGGTGAGGATGCATATTGCCGGAGAACATCATGACAAATGACATGATGATCGATGCCAGCAGCGCAAAAAAGTAGATATTGGTAATGTAGTACAGCGTGCCAATAACAGCCCAGGTGACGATAAATCCTGGCCCAGGAATCGTGCCGCCATACAGCAAGATCAAGACACACATGGAGACACCCTGGATGACACAGGCCAGTACCAGCGTGGCAAAATCGATGCCTTTGAAGCCAGGAATAAAACCACGAAACACGCGTACCAATGGGTCGGTGATCTTAACAACGGCCTGAGAAACCGGGTTGTAGAAATCTGCACGTGCGATCTGCAACAAAAAACGCAGCAGCACTGCCAGCAAATAGAGACCCGCAACGGCATTGAATAGCAGGCCGGCTGAATTCCCCAATACTCCCATAATCTGATCTCTACTCTTTTCGCATCTACAAGAAGGTTAATCGGCCACGCGCTCCAATCGCGCAGCAGACTGAAAGCTATCAGTCGTTCTTCGACAATTCCACTGACTTGTCGCGTGCTGCCTTGAGGGCCTTGTTCACGAGTGCGCGCAACTCACCCGACTCGAACTGCAGTATAGCCTGTTCGGTTGTTCCTCCGGGAGAGGTGACCTTGCGGCGCAACTCAGCAACAGAATCGTCACTCTGCGCAGCCAGCTCGGCGGCTCCAGCCGCTGTCTGCAGCACCAGCAGGCGCGCCAGCTCTTCGCTCATGCCCATTTTCTGGGCTGCCTCCTGCATGGCTTCCATGAACAGAAAGAAATAGGCGGGTCCGCTTCCCGAGACTGCAGTAACTGTATCGAGATCGGATTCCTGATCGACCCATACACTGATACCGACAGCACTCAGTACCTGACCCGCCGCGTCGCGGAGCGTCGCATTGACTTCGTCATTGGCGAACAGCCCGGTAGCGCCCTTGCCGACCAGAGCCGGGGTATTGGGCATGCAGCGGACGATGGCAGGTGAGCCGCCCAGCCATTCGCGCAAACTCGCGAGAGACACTCCGGCTGCTACCGAGATAAACAGGGGTTGCGAACTGCGGTCGGCCAGCTCGACACACACGTTCTTCATCACCTGGGGTTTTACGGCGAGCACGACGATGTCAGCCTGCTCAACAAGCTCTTTGGCAGTAGAGGCGACGATACCGCAACTCGATGCGAACGCATTGAGTTTTGCCTGATCGACGTCAGCAGCAACTATTTTCTCGCCAGCGATGCCTTTATTGAGCAAGCCGTGGATAAGGCTGCTCGCCATATTTCCGGCACCAATGAATCCGATAGTGAGATTGTGCAAACTGGCTCCTTTTTGCCGAGTGCGGGCGTGGTCCATGACAAGGGCGCTATTCTAGCGTAATCGCGCAGGGCTGAATATGCAGGTTTGGCTACTGAACAACGGGATTTCAGGCGCGGCGTGCACCGAAAATCGCGGTGCCGAGCCTGATCTGCGTCGACCCTTCGGCGATGGCCGCTTCGAAATCATTGCTCATCCCGATAGAGAGGGTGTCCATGCCCGGATGCAGGCGCTTCAGTCTCTGGAAGCGGTCTGCCAGTGGTGCGAACGCGGCTCGCTGTTCGTCAAGCTGATCGAGCGGCGCCGGAATGGCCATCAGTCCACGCAGCTTCAAACCGGACAGTAAGGCGATTTCATCACACAGCGCATCGACGTCCTGGAGCGTGCAGCCGGATTTGCTTTTCTCTCCGGAAAGGTTTACCTGAACACAGACGTTCAGCGGAGGCATGCCCGCGGGCCGCTGCTCCGACAAGCGGCGGGCGATCTTGTCGCGCTCGATGCTGTGCACCCAGTCAAATAGCTCTGCGATCATGCGGGTCTTGTTGCTTTGAATCGGCCCGATGAAATGCCAACAGAGGCCGAGACTCGCCAGTGCAGCGATCTTGCTCTCGGCTTCTTGCAGGTAGTTCTCTCCAAAATCTCTGACTCCTGCCTGAGCCGCCTCATGGATCTTTTCGATGCTCTGTTGCTTGCTCACTGCCAGCAAACGAACGCTGTTCGCGCTGCGCCCGTAGCGCTGCTCGAAGTCACGCATCTGCCTGCTAATTTGCTGGAGGTTTTCTGCTACGGTGGTCACGGTTTCAGGGGCTCGGGGTCTGTGATATTACGGACAGGGGGGGTACTATAGGCAAGCACACCAGAGAATGCCAGCCTCTCAGGCCTGGTGTGCCGGTACGCTGTTCGACGCGCCAATAGATTGCAAACAATTAACACGAAAACCAGACGCAATACACGCAATTCAAAAGAACAACAATCGAAACACAAAAGGTAGATCAGATGGATATTACAGAACTGCTGAATTTTAGTGTCAAACAAGGTGCCTCGGATTTACATATCACCGCAGGCATGCCGCCACTGATTCGCGTCGATGGAGATATTCGTCGTATCAATGTCCCCGAGATGGATCACAAGGAGGTCCACTCGCTGATCTACGAAATCATGAACGACAAGCAGCGCAAGGACTACGAAGAGTTTCTGGAAACAGACTTCTCGTTCGAAGTGCCCGGGCTCGCACGATTTCGTGT
>JASBUV010000087.1 GCA_030147705.1 Gammaproteobacteria bacterium | reverse complement strand
GAGTTGGCGTGACCAGCAGTCGCTCACGTAGGCAGGCATGGGTGAACGCTTCGACATGGTCCTCATTTGCCAATTCAATCGCACACAGCAAGCCGCGCCCACGAACCTCTGCAATCAACTCCGGGAACTCAGCGGCGAGTTCCGACAAACCTGCCAACAAACTTTTGCCGGTACGATAAGCCTTCCCAGCCACGTCCTTGTCCACCAGTTCACTCACCACCGCCAGGGCTGCAGCACAGGCCAGAGGATTGCCACAATACGTGCCGCCGTGATCGCCGGGCGTAACGCGCTGTGCACATGCCTCACTCATGGCGAGCGCAGCGATCGGAAAACCCCCACCGAGGCCTTTACCCATCGTGAGCATATCCGGCAGTACAGCTGGATGAGATTGCTCGATAGCGAACATGCTGCCGGTTCTGCAGATCCCGGTCTGAACCTCATCAATAATCAGCAGCGCACCGTGCTGTTTGCACAACTGTGAAACGGCAGCGAGATATGCCGCATCGGGTATGCGCACACCTCCCTCACCCTGAATCGGCTCTACGATTACCGCCGCCGTTGCACTTGTTATCACCTTTGCCATCGCGTCGAGATCACCGTGCGGTACAAAGCTTGTTGCCGGCATGCGCGGCGGGAATCGATCCGCGGCTTGCTGACTGGTTGAGACTGTCAGCGTGTTCTGGGTTCGTCCGTGAAAACTACGCTCAGTTGCCACGATTCCGATTCGGCCAGTCAACAGACGCGCCATCTTGATAGCGAGATCATTTGCCTCCGCTCCGCTATTCACAAAATACAAGCGCGTGAGCGGCTCTGGCAGCAAAGGGGCCAGCTTTTGCAGCAAGGCGGCACGCACGGGAGAGTAACTAAAGCCGGAGTTGGGGTTCTGCGTCAGAACGGCCGCCTGCTCACTGAGCGCCGTAGTCAATGCAGGGTGGCAGTGCCCCAGACTGGTCACTCCCCAGCCGGAAGTAAAATCGAGATACTCTTGTCCCGCCGCATCCCAAACTCTGTTTCCTGCCGCGCTCGCCGCCACCAATGGCAGGCGTTTGGTAAACTGAATTCCGAGACTGTCTTCAATAGCTATAGTATCCACGATTCTTCTCCTTTGATTGTTGATCGTGATGGTTGTTTGGCTTGATTGCCGGTAAGAGTTCCTTGACGCGATACCAGTAGGAGTACAGCTCCTGGAACCCATTTTTTTCATAGAGGTTGCGTGCGGGAATATTTGCAGTCTCTACCTGCAAATAGGCGTACCTGGCGCCTTGCTGATAACCCCAGGCGAGGAGATCCAACAGCATTGACTGAGCCAATCCCTGTCTGCGCACATGCTGCGCAGTTGCGACACCAAATATGCCGAGGTAGTCGCACGAGATTACGGCCATAGCAGTAGCGAGCGGCTGTCGATTGCTATTCAGGCGCAAATGAAACAGACAAGGATCGCCGATGCGCGCCAGCATCGCGTCATGAACAGGCAGCGATGTCTTATCCAGGTTTTTGATTCGATACCACGCGTCGAGCCACTGTGCCCTGTCACTTGAAAATAGCATGCACCTCTCCTGAGGGGTTGTGATCGGTGCTGCCATCACGAGGGTGGGAGACTCAGTCAAATAAGCCTTTTGGTTCAGCATGGCGTCGAGCAGATAGTGGCTTGCCTGTAGCTGGCCAGCGGGCGCAACCACTCTGATGACTGAAGGCAATGCACGGGTTGCGAAAAACTCTTCACTACTCTGTATGACTGCGGAGGCGTCGAAACTGCGATCGCAGCGCGGATTCATGGAGTTCGAGCGTCGACTGACGCCCGCCGCATAACGCAGAACGCCGCCAGGCGTTTCCATTTCTTCCAGAGCGGGCCACGCTCTTCGCGATGCAAATTCGATATCCATCATGTTCATAACAGCGATTTCCAGGCAAAAAAAAACCTCTAAGGTCGGAGACACTTAGAGGTTTTTTTTGGGATTCTTTAATTAATCAGTTAAAACCACAGCTCTCCGAAGGAAGAATATGTCGCGCGCGCGGCACGGCGGGCTGCTGCAGTAGCTGCCGCCTGGAGTGCTTCAACTGCTGCCATTACTGAGAATGGCAATGTTGTGAGTGACGTTGCGTGTGACATTGTCTGTAGCATTCTTTCTTTAAACTGTCTTCGTGTTTTAAAACTGTCTTGGTGAAACCGACTTTGTAAAACAGTCTTGGTAAACAGTGATCTTGCGTGATTAAACCGACTTGCTAAACAAGCAAGCGGTGAAATTTAGGCGAGCTTGGCACAGCTGTCAAGCGCTGGTTGAATACGGCCTGCTTTTGAATTTCTTTAGCGATCCCTGTCTTCACGATTCTGGCGATCCCGAAACTCTTCGAAGTCGCGAATATTGAGGTCAAAAAACGGGTTCTCCAGGTCGATGACTCGCGCCTCTCTCCCTGTCAGCGCGCCCTCGATGACCAGCACAAGCACATACACCAACAGCGTCGTGGCCATGACCGAGTGACGGTTCCTGAAGATGAATTTACGTAAGGTTTCCATCGTCCCTCCCCTAGTCCGTATAGCGGCGCATCATAACGGCACCCGTTAGCAGGATACAGCCTACTGCCACACCAAACAGCATGTCGTAACTGAACAAGCGATCCCAAATTTCCGAAAAACTGAAGATGATGTACTGCGCCGGATTGGCCCGACTCTCGATCCAGTTTGCCAAGAACTGACTCCCGAAGATGAAGTCTTCCAGAATCAACAGAGCGGCAAAGACCCCCAGCGCCCACATCGCCGGTGCGCGACTCGCGTAGCTGGAGAACAGCATCAGCCAGCCCAGAGTGGGCAGCAGCCAGAGCCCTGCCACTACAGCCGAAAGATAGACCAGAAGAAGGCTGACGACTGCGGCCATAAACATATAGCCCAGGCCTGCCACTTCTATGTCATAGCTCGCACCGAGAATGCTGAGCCACACAACCAGTACCGCGTAAAGCGCAAACAGGCAAGCCATGTAAAAGGCCGGAGCCACTACGACAATGGCGACAACTTTCGACACGATCGTTTGCAGATTGGATACCGGCATGGAATGCCAGAACAACACGCTCGCGTCCTTGCGATCCTGATAGAGCGTGCCTAACAGATAGACCACTGCGCTGATACCCAGGGTCATGACGAAAGGTATTGCGACCACCATAAACAAAGGAGCCATTTCAGTCGGCGACAAACCATCGAAGAGAACCGCGACATATTCAATAATCACTGCCAACGCATCCGCTTCCAGCATATGCATTATCCATATTGCAATCAGCAGCAGAATGGCAGCATTGCCGAGCGGCGCGATCACAAATATTGAGGTGTGTTCGATTACCTCGCGTTTCAATAACGCATGAAACTGCCTGAATCTGAAGTTATCCATGTCTTCCCTCACGCATCTTTGCTACGAACAGATCTGCCACGCTAGGCGTGTAGACTTC
>JASBUV010000086.1 GCA_030147705.1 Gammaproteobacteria bacterium | reverse complement strand
CTGTAGTAACGACATCGGCCGCGGCCATTGGGGCAACGCTCAAACTCAGTAGTGCCGCGGTGATAAGTGTAGACAGGAATTGTCTAATCGAACTTTCTCTGAACAACTGCATGGTGTAATCCTCACAAATGATTGGGAATTGACGATTACTAGTCTAACGCAGTTTTTGCATGGTTGCGGAGTAGGGATGAACAATAGTCGAGGCGGAATGTGCTCCAGATCAAATTCTGAGCTTATTTGATGCTACAAGCTCAATGCTCCAAGTGATACAGGCACAATCCGGTCATTGCGCCTGTACGGTGTTAACTTGGTTACTCTACGTTAGTGCCGATCCGACTACTCTGGTAGTCCATGAGCAGAGATACTCACTAACAGAAAATCATAGAGCCATTCATTGATATTATGAATGGGATCAGTCTCTGGATTACAGGGGTATCCACCATCCGCTGCCATTTCCCGTCTCGCATCTTCTGAAGTATCCATTCCGAGTAAAGTCAACAGATTAATTATCGAGTTCCGCCACTCGGAAGCGAAGCCGGTTTCTGCTGCTAACTGATCCAGCACTGTATCTGCATCTGTCTCTACCAAACTTGTCGCGAAATTCGGGAGTGTACTGTCTTCCTGCAGCTTCACTAATGAAGTAGGCAACTTTATCTCCCACTCATCTACGATGTATGGAGGAACAGAATCTTCATCCTGATAGTAAATAGGCGAATTGAAACTATTCAGTTGTCCATCCATCAGATCATCGATTATCGAAATGTACTCCGGGTCATTCAGTACTGGAGGCTCACCACCTTGCCATATCTCGTTAGTCTCAAAAAAGTGAAGCACTGCTTCTTGATATTCGATTGGAACTGGCAATACGACTCGTGCGGCACCTGCTCTTCGGAATTCCCGAAAGGTGGGATCTGTATCTTCATCCAGTAATTTTTCATGCTGCTCCGAAGCTCGCGCCCATATATAGGGATAGAACTTCCACATCATATTTTCCCACTCGAATGCCTGTTCGAAAAACTGAATAATGGCCCCTTCGACCTTTGCTTCTTCCAGATCAAAGTCTCCAGTAGAGTCTGCTGCGTCAAAGACCTCATTATATCTGGGTGTCCCGTTAACAATAATTTCTGCCATATCGTTGCTGAGATATTTAATTGCCCCACGTTTTAATTCGGTGCGAATAATTTCTTCGTTCTGATCTGGGTTGCGACCATGTATTTCCACTCCTGCCCCAATTTCAGCAGCAGCTACCTTGCTCTCGTAATCTGATACGGCTGCTTCGTACGCGGTTTGCAACGCGGACCAACATGACGCTTGCCAGTTTTCAAAAGCTTGATCTGTTAACTCGCAACGAACGCGGATTCCTGTGTGGTATGCCGAACAATTAATTGCGAGTACCGAAACAGCAACATTACCAGTTAGCCCACTAAGCGTGTTAGTTGAACCAAATCTCGCACCGCCCACCAGAATATCAATGGCATGCGTTGTAGAGTTCTGTGGTCTTGCCATGCCCCAGGAACCGTAGAAGTTTGTCGACTTATAACCATCTGTAATACTCAATGAGCTGTCTTTGTCTGCAAACTGGGTGTAGTCCTCAGCTCGATTCGCCATACTCACTGAGCGATAGATAATGTCATCTGGTGGCGCCTCAACATCTGATGCATTGTATTCCGCCATGTAGTCCAGATAGTTATAACGAGTGAGGTCCTCCGGATCAAAGGTAATGGGATCAGGCGGCGGAGTAATTTCTTCGTGTTCAGGGTGCATCTGTTCTGCATACAGATAGCCCGCTGCTGGTTCAGGAATTATCATTTCCAGCATTAATCGCCGGCCGTAGTTCACGTTGCGGACAGTGTAGTATTTATCGACCCATCGATAGATCCCGATAATGTGTTCGCTTGTGTCATTATTGAAGCCATGTGAATTGACTTCTTCGATGCGGGAAAGCACCCGTGTTACGCTCTCTTCGCGTACTCTGGATGTGATTTCTGAGACTGATTTCTCCACAATCTCGCGCGAAAAATTAGTGGACGTTGATTGAGAACTCGACGTACTTAGTGTCGTGGCAATGTTCCCGCTTGCGCTCGCGGTAACCACGCCGTAAGAAGCGGAAACACTGAATCCTGCTGATGCTTCGAGAGTTGCTTCAGTTTGCTTCTCGCTTTCCTTGCTCAGCTCATATCGATCAGTAGTTTGCAAACTGCGTTCGTCAGTAACTGTTTCTTCTGTCTCAGTGGTATGTGTAGATTCAGTTTCTTCGAGCCGTGTGTGTGTGCGATTACGAGACTCTTTGCCCATCACGTTTTCGATGTGAGCAACTTCCCCCATCTCATATCGATTAATTTGCTGCTCTAGTACATGAAGGTCACCGACACCTAGTTGGTGGACGCGAGGTAACTCTGAAGAGCTACTTGAGGCGTAACTCTTAATCAGGCGTATTTTAGGTAGTTTTAGTTGTTTGATGAGATAGAGAGTATCGGGGTTTTTAGCCACATTTTCACTGATCGCCATTCGAGGGTTGTGAATGAGTGCTTTTGCTTCTTTGTACAAGCTGTTCTCTATGGCCTGAACGCCTCCAAGCTCGGTATTACCGAGTAATGATGCTGCTTTGCTATTGAGCAGTTTGAGTTCTTCTTCTGCAAACAGGTTTCTTTTAGCTGCCTGCGTTCCCAACACTTTTAGCTCTTTGGCAATGCGTTCAGTCAACCAGTTTCCAGGTTCATCCGATATTGCTTCCGTTTTGCCACTAGCGATTTGATTGTCACTAACGGGCCGTCTTGATTCTGGTTCAGTTGACGTGATTTTGGGCGCAACAAATGATGCCGGTCCCCGGTAGTGAAATTCTCTATCTTCGCTGAATACTTTGTCCCGGATTGAAGATAAAGTTTTTACATGTTGGGCGAGCAACTTGATCTTCTTCAATAATTCCCGATCGGCATCAGATTCCCGGACTTGTCGCTTCTGCTGCGCAGGAAAAAGTGACTTCGGCACCAGTACTTTGTAGTCATAAGCTTCAATCAGCGTCACCAGATCGTCGACCGTTTCTGCCTCAGCCAAACGCTGAATACTGTAGACGGCCTTGAGATAAAGAATGCAGTCATCCCGATGGCGATTGGTCTCATCAGGAGCAACGGTAAGGCAATAGAGCCGGTCCCAGGCATTGTGCAAGGCTGTCACATTTGCCGCCTGCTTTATGTACTGAGCAGGAGTTTTACCGAATTCCTCTTTGAATGCTTCTCCTATCTCATCAAAGGAATTTTGGTCATAAACTTTTCTTAGCGAGACTTGTAACGTATCTGATCCTTTGGTTTTCCTCCCAATTTTATTAGCTAGCACCTCCGCTTCTTTTCGTACTTTCTCCCTCGTATCAAGTCGTTTTTCTTTGATCGCCTTGAGCAACTTGGATTCGAACTTCTTGTCAGGTTCTATGAATCGGTCTTTGACTACCTCCTCGCGGTCGCTGATCAACTGGCGAGTTCGTAGATTCACGTGTTTTAGAAATCGGTCTGGCGTTACTGAATTCATGGCTAGGCTCCTCGGCGTGATGGGGTCAGATTGGATTCCGCTTCCATTTAGCTGTGCTCGGCTGCGTGGTGATGTACTGCTCGTGATAGGCTAGTGCAGGAGGCAACATAAGATATTTTGCTCTCCAGTCTGGATCGTAGGTGTGTGGGAAGAACACCCCATGTGGGAAAATTGTTCCTTCCCATATTCTGTCGGGATCGTCACGGTGTACGACGATGGACATGATCAATACACAATCTTCTCCATCTTTTATCGCATCAGGCGTCGATTTGATTGATTGGAATAAGCTTGAAAAATCGTCATGGTTGGAGGCGTCCAGAGCTTCATAAGCGAGTGCAGTGTCCTTTTTTACAAAAGCGACACGCAGATCCAGGTTTGGGCACCTGGGATCGATAAGTGGTCCACCGAATACTGGATTACCACTTGCGTCCCGGCCCGCCAGTTCAGGGCTACCGTGCCAGTTCTGAAACCAGCGTCCGAATATCATGGACGACTTGTCTGTAACTGAAGCAGCCCAGCGCCAATGTAAATGGAAGCCATAGGGCATACCTGGGGTGCTTACCAGACCATTGGGGGAATATCCCCAGGAATGTACGTTATCCCAAAGTGGCTGATCAGCATCCTCTCCAGGAGTGCCGTCAAGAATCCCGTCAGCAGCCACCTCCCAGAGCAAGGGCTTTTCCGCATGCGCAAAAGTCCCAACTCCCGGCGCGGGAACACGGAATAACCTCGAGCCGATCCACGCATCCAGATCTTTGAAAAATCCGGCCTGCTGTGTCTTGGGCGTTGGACCGGTAAAGAACTCTTTAATGAGGGTTCCCATGTCGCGATAGGTATCTGCGATGTCGGCAAGCAAGTTGTAGACCATGTGGCGTCTACCGCCAGGATTTACGTCGATGTCGATCGCAAAATCGAACCTGAGCTTACTGATGTATTCCAGGTCCGGGTCGTTTGGTCTCGGACTAACCTCAAAATCCAGCGAAGGATAGAATCGGCCGGCAGGTGTAAAGCCTGTGGTTTCGTGCCTGGGAGTACTGGAGGGAGCGGTAAAGGCGAAGTATTGCTTGCCGCTTAAGGTTTGTCCTGTCGCTCCATGAAAATCCGCTATCAAGTAAGGCGCATCGAGATGAGACGAAACTGAGTAGTAATAATCAGGTGATCTTGGAGCACGTGAGGCACTATACGTGTGATGAGAGAGGCCCAGTGTTGAAAATGGCATGCCTTCTCTGCCCAGATCGAACGGTATAAAGGTGTGGCCTCCATTCGGATCATCTAGTTGGGCATAGGATTTAATAATGCCAGCTTTTTTGCACAGCGGATGATTATCGTGAGTCACATCAAGAGCAAAAAGTCCCTGATCTCTTAGATCAATACTGTACTGCCACCCGTCATAACCTGCTTTGTAAGTAGTCATGTCTAAACCAGTAGCGCATCGTCAGTATTGGTGTGCTGGGGACTTCCAATCGCGCTGCTTACAAATTCATGGGCATGCCCTATAGCCCCCTTCTCCGTACGGACAGTCAGGGAAACTTCATAAAGTCCACGCAATCGAAGTGCGGTCGCTGACTTGTAGTATTTGATATTTTTGGGATCAGGATCACCGAAGCGACGTACTGTCCAATGCACATGGTATTCACTTCCAGCAGTAGCAAGATTGATATCTCCTTCCGCCGTAACCACCCAGGGCTCCAACATCACTTCCCCTTCACCGGTGGTGCTGGAGATGGTCTTCAAGAGGTTTACCGCAATGCCATATTCTGTGGCCGGTATCTCCAATTGAGGCCCATGGCTGTGCCCTTCGCCTTCCTGTTCAATTAGAAAAAAATGAGGATCGATAAAGTTTCTGAACTCAGCTGGAGATGCATTGCGATAAACAAGAGCAGCGGCGAGGCTAGCATTTGACGCAGGGCTGTCTGCGTTCGCTGTTGTCGATTGGTCGGCATGCGCATGTTCACTGTTCTGTGCATCGCCACTTTCTGAAACTGAATGCTGCTGGGCTGAACGCGCTGTGTTGATTTCGTCAATAATGTCAGTTGAAGTTAGCAACTGTTTGGCGCTCAATGTTGACTTGACCGGGCGCCAACTGGCATCGCCTCCCAACACTCTCCCGGAAAGTTCAATCACCAAACTAATGTGAGAATTACTGATATGTGGCCATGGACCGCTGCCTACCGGAATGTCTGCGGCCCCACCTGGATTCGCAAAAATCGCCCATGTGACTTTCCAAGCCTTAGGCGCATCGCCTGCTTGGTACAGCAGTTGTTCGGCCACTTCGAGCTTAAAGAGAGATTTGTTGAGCGGGAAAAGCTCTCCTGAACCACCTTTGCTTGTAAATTTCTGATTGGCCTGCTCCATGAAAGACAAACCAACTTCCTTTGCCGTTTCAAGGTCTTTTACTCGAGTAGGCGTAATGACCGCATTTTCGATACTGTCTCTATCGTAGTACGACCAACCGCCTTCACGGAGAACAGTATTTGGACCGAATAAACTCGCCCGAGCAGCTTTTTGTTGTTGATTGGAGCTAAGGAGACTTTCGCAAGAAAACACGTTGATGGATCTTGCAAGAGTCGAGGCAGTCACTTTGATAGCAAACCTGAGCAGAATTTTGTAAGACAAAATCCTACATGTTGTTATATGGCTCTAGGTTGGATTCCGAGCTAGAGGCTCAGAGAATTTGACTATAAACAGAAGGGTTTTTTATTACAATGCTTGTACGGAATTTGTAGCGCAGAAACATGTAGGATTTTTTGAATGTTCCTCAGTGAAACATCGTAATTTCAGCAACTATATAGCGTAAACACTGCATCCATTGCATTGCTGTAGTGCGCTAACTTTGAATTTTTCTGCATACAGTTCTTACACTATTACTGTGTGATCACAACACGAAATCCGATTGTGTCATTGCGCACACCGGGATCAACGGCGCCGCGCACGGCGGCGCGTGCGTTATTGGCTTGATCTGAATAGGAACCACCGCGCATCACATAAAGCTGTTCAGCATTCAGATTGTCGCGATCGATTTCATCGGAGAAGGGATAGTCTTTGAGCACACTGCGCGTCAGTTCCCAGACATTGCCAGACATATCAGACAGGCCATAGGCACATTCATCACACTCAATCGAGCCGACGGGCAACGGCCGGTCACTGGCAATGTTCGCCATATTGGTATTCGGGAGAGACCCCCAGGGGAAGACTCTGCCGTCTTCGCCGCGTGCCGCTTTTTCCCATTCCGCCTCGTTTGGCAGTGTGACGCGTGCGCCGCTTTCCAGGAACGCTTTCAGTTCTGCAGGTGTGTCGGAAGAGGCGCGTAGTTGTTCGTCAAGCCAACGTGTGTAGGCTAGCGCGTCTGGCCAGTTGACCTGAGTAACGGGCAAGTCTCCGGGTAATGATTCGCTATTGGCGATCGCTTGTTGTGCGATGCCAGAATCAGCCACAAACGCAGCGAATTGCGCACGAGTCGTCTCAAACTTTGCAATGTAATAGAGCGGCAACAATGGCTGGCCTTGTCGCTGTGTGCGCGACCAGCGTTCGTTCTCGTAAGCCATTCTGTCAAGCGCCGGGTTGCTCCCCATAGTGAACGAGCCCGCGGGGATAGCCACAAAGCCTAACAACTCATCATCGGGCAAGTACCAGAGGTCGGAGCGGAATCCTTCGAGCTCTTCGGTGTATGCGGCGCTCGTATCGGTATTGCCGAGATTTCTCGACTGCACTTGCATGAAGACCGCGACAAAGACAGTAAGTACCGACATGATGACAAAACCAACGGTACGGCCCGGTACCGCAGGTTTGGCAGGCGCAGTTGAAATCGTGTCGCTCGAATTGGTTTTCACGTCAGTGGCAGCTCTGGATTGTTTCTTGCTCATTGTTTGATGCTCACAGGAAGCTACCGCTGCGGTCACAGGCAAACGCCCAGTTATGTTCGCAAGCCCGAGCATAGAGTTCGCCGCTGGGAAGCTGCATCAGGTTCAACCCGCCTTCACGTAGCATCAAGCGCAGATCCAGTTCTTTGGGTTCGCTGCGCGTAACCGATGTGTCATCCAATAAATTGACACAACCAGCCTGAAATTTTAGCTCACATGCCTGACTGAAATAGGTCAGTGCCATCTGCTCGTTTGCATCGGTGTATTGACCTTCACGATAGAACGCTCCGAGTTCGTTACAGGCCCAACCAGCATTGTCATTGCAGTAAGTCGCGTACAGCTGCTCTACCCTCGCGCAACTGTTGCTGCGACCTTCCGCACATGCCTGCTCCCAGAATGGCACGCTGTCTCCGGTGTGTCGGCCATCCATTTTACCGAGCGCAGACATGGCGATGAATACCACAATCCAGATGCCCATATGGGCAAGATTGCCGCGCCCACCAAACCAGCTCTGCTTCCACACATTGGTAAGCGAATCGGAATTTATGGAACGTACGGTATTGTCAATGGCAATCACACTTAAATTGAGCAGCGGCACACAAAGCAATTTGTCATAAAAGGTTGGTGCACCCAGCATGCCGAGCAAAGTGTAAAGTCCAAAGACGCCAAGGCCGTAGAGGATGCCAAACAACAGCTTGCCCATCGGGGTCCGCGGCGAGGTAGATGGGTCGGTGATCAGAAGATGCAGGCCGAGAAAGACAGCCGCTGGAATTTCTGAATCGAGAAAATACGGTACTCCAGTCGTGGCAGAATAGAGTGCACTGAAACCCAGCAAGGTGATTGCTGCCATCCCGGCAACGAGTGTGATGGAGAAGAAATACATCACAATCAGACCGACCAGGAATAAATAGGTATAGATGTTGGGTGCCAGCGTCAGAGTGGATGCAATCTCCTGTCCCCAGGTGAGGCCCGTCGTGCCTGTGCTGATCAGAATTACGGAGAACAAGCCGAGCGCGAAGGCAGAAGGATTGAAGATGTGCACGTTGCGGCCTTCCCGATTCCAGCGCACATACTCCTTGCCAAGAAAACCCAGAGCGAGCATCAGAAACTGCAGATAGAACCAGTCGTCGCGGAACCACAGAAAGAGATTGATGCTGAAAATAATCGGCACGGGACCAAAGCCCAGTGTATAGTTGCGCCGGCGTGACCAGGACAACAGCATGTCGAAGGCGTAGGCGAACAGGATTTGCGCGAGAATCAACCACGCATGATCGTAAACCGGCCGCCAGAAAAAGCCCCAGTACACATACACGCTGCACTGCACCATCGCCTGAACATAGTGTTGCGGGCGCAGCAGAACGGTAAACCCGAATGACTCTCCACGCTTGTGTGCTTCCAGCAACAGCCAGCCCTGCCACACCAGGAGTGAGAATATTGCTCCCCAGAAAGAGAGCTGCAGTGTTGCGTTTTCCTGCACACGAGGGACAAACGATAGCGAGAGCAGCGCGGCGCTCAGAGCGAGGCTGACTTTGAAATGTCCGAGAGTGATTGGAGTCTGGGATTCACGCGTGGCTGTACTAGCCATACTGCCGCTGTCCTCTTGAAGTGATGAGTAAGGTGCTTTCCACTACCTTCCCACACGCTCCCTCACGATCGGCGGCGGAGAGTGTTTGCACAGTGGGCACAGGATTGTGTGAGCCTTGAACTGGACTGGTTTGGTGGAGAGGAAGCATAAACCAGCTATAGGGCCAATTCAATTTGCTGCTCGAGGCCGCAGATACCTGATTTGCACGCTCTTGCCGACTTAGCCGCGACCTGCTGGTCTGCCCTGTTTACGGGCTTCGAGCGTTTGCTCAGAGTTGATAAATTTTGTTTAGAGGCGTAATTTTGCAGCACTGAGCGCGCTCTGTGCATTCAGGCTGGCGACCCTTGCCAGCGCTGAAGATGCAGAGCCTGAACGAATACTAACTATAAAAACAGAATCCTCATCGGAGGTGCCCATGATTCGACGCGCTGTATTCCCGATACTTCCAAGCCTGATCGGGCTTGCGTTATCCCCCTTGCTCTTCGCCCAGTCCGAGGTTCCTCGCACTGAGCACGGTCATCCTGATTTTCAGGGTACCTATACCTTCCGCACCATTACTCCCCTGCAGCGCCCGCCAGAGCTGGCGGACAAGGAAGTACTGACCCCGGAAGAGGCCGCGGAATGGGAAGCCTATGAGAACCGTCGTCAAAATCGTGACCTGATCATCGATTCGGTGGGCGGCGCAGGCTATCCCCCGGGCGTGATCTCCTATAACGAATTCTGGTACGAGCGAGGTTCAGAAACTATCGAGAGCCGCCGCACATCACTCATCTACGACCCACCCAACGGTCGCATGCCGCCTTACAACGCGGCAGGTCGCGAGCGTCGTGCCGAGTATTCGCAGATGGTTTTCGAGAGTGCTGGTCCTGAAGGACGTACCACCGTCGATCGCTGCATCACTGGTTTCGTCGGTGGCCCACCCATGATTCCAGGCTCGTATAACAATAATATGCAGATCGTGCAGACCAAAGATCAGATCATGATCCTCAATGAGATGGTGCACTCTGCGCGTATTATCAGACTCAACTCCGAACACCACACCAAGCAGCTCAAGTGGGAAGGTGACTCAATCGGTCATTGGGATGGCGATACGCTGGTCATCACCACCAAAAACTTCTATCACGACTACAATCTGCGCGGCATGTCAGACCAGGCGGTAATCGAAGAGCGCATCAGCTGGATCGACGAGAATACACTTGAGTACGATTTCACCGTTACTGACCCACTGTCCTGGGATGAGCCCTGGTCAGCCCGCCTGCCTCTGCGTCGTTCGGCTGATCCGGTGTATGAATATGCCTGTCACGAAGGCAACCACGGCTTGCTCGGCATTCTCGCGGGCTGGCGTCGTTACGAAGTGATGGGTTTCAACGGCGACGGCTCGCCCAAATCTGAAACAGGCGTTGTCGCAACGGAAGAGTGATAGCAGGGACGCAGCTCAGCGAGGCCAAACAGGGTTTCGAGTTGTCCACGCTATCAAGGGTTCAGGCCTGTCGGGGTTACTCGGCAGGCCTTTTCTTTTGCGGTGCATAAATCGGGGCTTGAGTCAGGGCAAAAGCTCCACGCATTTTCAGCCGCCTTCTCGCCACACCCGTGTTTCGGTTAAACTTGCCCTACCAACGAATTCATCTTGCCAACAATCTTTTCAACAAAATCACAATGCTTAACACATTCAAAGCAGATCGTTTGCACAGCAGCGGAAGCGCCAGACAGTGGGTTCTGGCTTTACTGTTCGCGATGGTGGCGACACCTGCCCACGCTGTAGAGTCGATCTTTGTTCAATCTACGCTGGACTACAACGCGATTTTGATCAGCGAAATCGATATTGTATTTGTTTACACACAAGACGCTGTCGACAGTTTCCCCACCAGCAAGTCCGAGTGGTTCGGCAACAAGCGCGAGTATCTCGAGCAGCATGCAAATAGCGCCGAAGTGGTAAGCGTTTTTATCCCGCAGGGGTTTGATTCGGAAATGGTCAGCCTGCCGGAGCGCAGTGACGAGGCACTCGCTGTGTTCGTCTATGGACAACACGATTCATCAAACCGGCGACCTGTCGATGTCAGTGACATGGCAGCGGTACTGGTGCAGATCGACGAGTTTGGCATTGTTGTCACGTCGCGCTAGACACTGAACGCAGTCACGCTCAACGCCTGAACAGAACAGTTTTCAACGTGAGACGACCCAGATGGACTTCACTCTCTTTCTCGCCTTCGTATTTACTTCAATTCTGTTCATCGTAATGCCTGGGCCTAATGTGCTCGTGATTGTTGCAACGAGCATTCAGGCCGGTAAGCGTCGAGGGCTACAGACTGTCGCGGGCACCAGCCTCGCGATGGCACTGCAGCTCACCATCGCCGCCCTCGCAACCAGTGGACTGCTGGTCGTGCTCAATGTCGGTTTGTTGTGGTTGAAATGGGCCGGTGTTGCCTATCTTGCGATACTGGGTGTGCGTACCTTGCTGCAGATACGAACGGCCCGAGCAGCCAGTACGCCAACCGGTATTGGTTCTTTTCAGCGCGGGTTCTGGATCTCACTGACCAACCCGAAAACAATCTTCTTTTTCTCCGCCTTTCTGCCCCAGTTCGTCAGCGCCGATGGCAATGCAGTAATTCAGCTCGGTATGCTGTCCATGACCTTCTGGTGTCTGGCTGTACTACTCGATTCAGGCTATGTCCTGCTCGCTGACCGGATGCGCTGGCTGTGGGTATCCAGAACGGGCTCGAAGGTACTAAATGGGATAACTGGCTCTGTCTATCTCACCGCCAGTGCACTATTGGCATCGAGCAGCAAGGCCTAGCGCCCGGCCGCAGCTTTCTCTTTCTTCACTCCACTGTTATGCATCTCCAAGTGCGTAAAACAGCACCGACACACGTGCAGCGACACGCGATAGAACGAGCGCTCAGCGCCTTCAGCGCATACTGTTTCGCGGGTTAACGAAGAATTATCACAATCTGTCACAAAGCACGCGGGCTGCCGGGTGCGGTAATTGAATTGGCTATATCGCTAGGCTATGCTTGATTCCCCTTTTTATGAGTAATGAGAGTTTCAGTCATGACCAAGAATAAAATCATAAAGTCAGCCTGCGCCGCACTGTTGATGGTGCCCGCACTGGCTCTGGGCCAAGCCGATATGGACCCAGTTAATGATCTGCCCAACCCCTACATTACACAGTCCGGTTTCTTCAAGCTGCCTGGGGATCGTCAATGGGGTTCTTCCAGTACTGTTGATATCGATATCGATGGCGAGAGCGTATGGGTAGCGGAGCGCTGCGGGGGCAACGCAAACGCCTGTATTCAGAACCCTGACGTCGACATGATCATGCTGTTCGACAAAGACGGCAATCTGGTACGCAGCTTCGGTGCAGGCTATATCACCTGGCCTCACGGTATCGAAGTCGACCCATGGGGTAACGTCTGGATCGCAGACGCACGCGGTACTGACCAGATGAATGGCTACGAAGGCGAAGCCTATGGCCATCAGGTTCACAAATTCAGCCCAACCGGTATCCACCTGATGTCAATCGGTGTGAAGGGCGGCGGAAGCAACGGTGAGTGCTGCTATACACCCAATGACGTTCTCGTTGCTCCGGATGGCTCTGTGTTCATCGGCGAAGGCCACTCCAGCGCTGAAGGCACACCAAACGCCATGTACAAGTATGACGCGCAAGGCAACCTCATCAAGAAATGGGGTGAGTGGGGCGAAGAGCCGGGCAACTTCCGTCAGCCACACGCATTGGCCATGGATTCCCAGGGCCGCCTGTTTGTCGCAGACCGCGGTAATGACCGAATCCAGATCTTCGATCAGGAAGGTAATCTGCTCGACATCTGGTATCAGTTCAGCCGCAACAGTGGCATCTTCATCGACGACCACGATGTACTGTATGCAGCCGACTCCGAATCAGGTTCGGTTAATCCCGCTCATGGTGACTGGCTGCGCGGTATCCGCATCGGTAGTGCCATCACTGGTAACGTGGAGTATCTGATTCCTGATCCACAACCAGACTGCCGTGGCACCTGTACTGCAGAAGGCGTTGTTGCTGACAAGCATGGCAACATCTTCGGCGCGGAGGTAGGCCCTGTTGGCGGTATCAAGCGTTATGTGAAACCCGCTCACAAGTAAGCGTGTTTTCAGAACGATTATCTAATCGTTCAAGAGCTACAAAAAAACCCGATCATCGCAAGATGATCGGGTTTTTTAATGACTGCAGTGAACGCCCTATTACATGGCGTTAAGCTGTCAGATGCTGTCGATGATCCCGTTCAAGGTCGCACTGGGACGCATCGCTTTTGCTGCCAGTGCAGGGTCGGGCCGGTAGTATCCGCCCACATCCACGGCCGGGCCTTGCGCGGCGTTCAGCTCCTCAACAATCGTGGCTTCCTGCTCATTCATGGCCGCAGCTACCGGGGTAAACCGTGCCTTGAGATCGGCATCCTTGTCTTGCGCTGCCAATGCCTCAGCCCAATACATGGCGAGGTAGAAGTGGCTGCCGCGATTGTCCAGCTCGCCGACTTTGCGTGAAGGCGACTTGTTGGTGTCCAGAAATTTTCCGGTTGCTGCATCCAGTGCATCGGCGAGCACTTGCGCACGGGCATTGTCTGTCACGTTGGCCAGATGCTCCAGTGAAGCTGCCAGCGCGAGGAATTCACCCAGTGAATCCCAGCGCAGATGATTTTCTTTCTGGAACTGCTGTACGTGCTTCGGTGCCGAACCACCGGCTCCTGTTTCAAACAGACCGCCGCCATTCATCAGCGGTACGATCGAGAGCATTTTGGCACTGGTGCCCAGCTCAAGAATCGGAAACAGATCCGTGAGGTAATCGCGCAGTACGTTGCCCGTTACCGAGATTGTGTCTTTACCTTCCTTGATACGTTCCAGTGAAAGCTTGGTCGCAGCCTGTGGTGCCAGAATCTGGATGTCGAGACCAGTCGTATCGTGATCGGACAGATACTTGTTCACTTTCTTGATCAGCTCTGCATCGTGCGCGCGCTCCTCATTGAGCCAGAATACCGCAGGAGTATTGGACAAACGTGCGCGATTTACTGCGAGTTTCACCCAGTCCTGAATCGGCGCGTCTTTCACCTGGCACATACGCCAGATATCACCCTTCTCAACGTTGTGTTCCAACAGGGTGTTGCCTGCTTCGTCTACAACAGAGACTTTGCCGTTGCTGGGGATTTCGAAAGTCTTGTCGTGCGAACCATACTCTTCTGCTTTTTGTGCCATGAGTCCCACATTAGGCACACTGCCCATGGTAGCCGGATCGAACGCACCGTTGGCTTTACAGAAATCGATCACTTCCTGATACACGCCAGCGTAGCAGCGATCAGGGATAATGGCTTTCATGTCGTGCAGCTGACCATCCGGACCCCACATCTGACCTGAGCTGCGCAGTGCAGCTGGCATGGAAGCATCGATGATGATGTCACTCGGTACGTGCAGGTTGGTAATGCCACGATCGGAGTCCACCATCGCCATTTCCGGACGCGCGCTGTAAACCGCCTGAATGTCTGCTTCAACTTCAGCCTTCTGCTCAGCTGGCAGTGAGCCAATCTTGGCGTAGACATCACCAATACCATTATTGGCATCGACCCCGAGGGAATTGAACAGCTCGCCGTGTTTTTCAAAAACGTCTTTATAGAAGACTTTGACCGCATGACCAAAAATAATCGGGTCAGAGACTTTCATCATGGTTGCTTTCATGTGCAGCGACATGAGCACGCCTTTAGCCTTGGCATCATCGATTTGCTCGGCCAGGAAGGCTTGTAGCTTGGCGGCGCTCATGCAAGACGCGTCGATGACTTCACCCGCTTGCAGTGCGATACCTTGCTTGAGAATCGTTTCATTGCCATCGCTATCGGTCAGCTTGATCGACACGCTGGTGGCGGCTTCGACCGTTGTTGATTGTTCGCTACCGAAGAAATCGCCTTCGCTCATGCTGGCCACATGGGATTTGGAATCAGCTGACCATGCACCCATGGAATGGGGATGTTTCTTTGCATAGTTCTTTACTGAGGCAGGTGCACGACGATCGGAGTTGCCTTCACGAAGCACCGGATTCACGGCGCTGCCTTTGATCTTGTCATAACGATCCTTGACGTCGCGCTCTTCGTCATTGCCTGGCTCTTCAGGATAGTCTGGCAGTTTGTAGCCTTTATCCTGCAGCTCCTTGATCGCCGCTTTCATTTGCGGAATCGAGGCGGAGATATTTGGCAGCTTGATGATGTTGGCCATGGGGTCCTGGGTCAGTTCGCCCAGCTCCGCCAGTGCATCCGCCATCTTTTGATCGTCACTCAGGTAATCAGGGAAGTTGGCTATGATGCGGCCAGAGAGAGAAATATCACGCAGCTCAACGGCGACATCGGACGCCTCTGCGAAGGCCTTGATGATCGGCAGAAACGAATAGGTTGCCAGCTGTGGAGCCTCGTCCGTTTCGGTGTAGATAATGGTCGATTTATTCTCTGACATCAGTTTTCCCTGTTACTTTGTATTACTAGAATGCGTTGGCGAGCTGCTCTGACATAGCACTTTGGGGCTGCTCTCGCCGCACACTATGAGAAGCCATAGTGCGTGATCAAGTGCCATCATTAGCCTGGGGTAGAGAGCCGTAGACATTCGTGCCAGAAGAGGCTTCAATAGCAATCCGGCATGTAGCTCGCGAAAAAGGCCCGCATTATAGCAGCCAGTCGAGTCATGTCCTAGTACGCCAAAAGCTGTAAAAAGGCTGCAATATCAATCCGCTGTGTCAGCCATCCTCAGCAACACAACCTGCCGCAAGTGATGAAACTACGTATAAGGTAGCCCGACTGGCGCCTGACAAGAATGTATTACGAGACTTAGCCCTGCCATGATTATTGAGACCGCCCTGCCCGACTTCCAGATCCGCCACGCCACTGCCGCCGATTGCTCACTCATATTGGGTTTGATCAAGGAATTGGCGGAGTACGAAAAACTGAGCCATGAAGTTGTTGCGACTGAAGCCACACTGGAAGAGACGCTGTTTGGTGAGACAGCCTATGCGCAAGTAATCATCGCCGAGTTCGAGGGGGTAGCCGTAGGTTATGCCCTGTTCTTTCACAATTATTCAACCTTCACAGGCAGGCCGGGCATCTATCTGGAAGACCTCTATGTGCAGCCACGATTTCGCGGTAAGGGTTTCGGCAAAAGCCTGCTAAGCTATATCGCCAAGTTGGCAGTAGATAAACGCTGCACCCGTGTCGAGTGGTCAGTACTGGACTGGAATGAGCCCTCGATCCAGTTCTATCGATCTATTGGCGCCAAGCCGATGGATGAGTGGACAGTACAACGGCTGGACGGTGCTGCTCTCGCCAGTTTCGCCAGCGAATTCAAATAAGCACAGAGTAGAAGTAGCCAAGGAGTAGTCAATGGACAGGATTGTTTATGTGAATGGTAGTTACGTGCCTGAGCAGGAGGCGAAAATCTCAGTGTTCGATCGCGGCTTTATTTTCGGCGATGGAGTGTACGAGGTCGTACCCGTGATCACCGGGAAGCTGGTAGACAAACAATACTTTCTAGAACGTCTGGACCGCTCACTCAAGGAGCTCTCCATCGCCTGGCCCTGTTCCCAGGATGCCTATCTCGACGTGATGACGAACTTGATCGAACGTAACAAGCTCGAAGAAGGCATCGTCTATTCACAGGTGACACGCGGCGCGGCCGATCGGGATTTTGTGTTTCCTGAAAATACACCGCCAGGCTTTGTCGCGTTTACCTCTGTTATGAATCTGCTGGATAGCCCCGCAGCTGCAACGGGCATCCCGGTGGTAACGACGCCTGATCTGCGCTGGAAACGCCGCGATATCAAGTCAGTCAATTTACTGGCGCAGGTGCTTGCCAAACAGGACGCGGCAACGCGTGGCGCCAAAGAAGGCTGGTTGGTTGAGGACGGTGTTGTTACCGAGGGCGTGTCATCCAGTGCCTATATCGTTAAGGACAACAAAATCATTACACGGCCGCTTAGCACAAAGATCCTGCCCGGTATCCGCCGCCGCACATTGATTGAAATGTGTGAACAACATGGCATCGAGATAGAACAGCGTGAATTCACCGTCGAAGAAGCACTGGCAGCCGATGAAGCGTTTATCAGCAGTGCCACAACCATCACTTTGGGCGTGGTCAGTATTGATGGTCACACCATTGGTAATGGGACACCTGGCCCTATAACTCAGAAGTTGCGCGAAGCCTATAAAAACAGATTACTGGCAGAGGCTGGTGCAGAGTAGATTCAGGCGCGGTCGTGGTCGAATGCCAGCACCGCACTGATATTTTTTTCACCCGCCGCTACCATCAACAAGCGGTCGAGGCCTAACGCAATACCTGAG
>JASBUV010000084.1 GCA_030147705.1 Gammaproteobacteria bacterium | reverse complement strand
CAGCTCTGTCTCGCCGCTTAACAAGATACGCATAGCAGGAAGCGAACCAACCCGGGCCGCAGACAATCGACTTAGCTCCATCAAGGTCACATCGGACAGCATTTGCGCGTCATCAATCAGCAGCACCGGCGCAGAGAATTCACCGACAGATCTGGACAACAGTAGCTCGGGCAGAAGCACCGGGAGATTTGCTGAAACTGGCAAGTCCAACTCGCGAGCAAGAATCGAGCTCAGCTCTTCGGGTGACGATGGGATTTTGCTGAGCAAGATGACGGTGTGATTTTCCCGCTGCAGATAGCTGCACAGCCTTCGGCAGAGGGCTGACTTTCCAACGCCCTTCTCTCCAGTCAGCAAAGCGAGACCCTGAGTGTAGAGTGCGTGATGCAATTGCTCAAATGTCTGCAGGTAGAACGCGCCGCTGTAATAGAACTTGCCGTTATTCATAGGCTGCGAGAGTAGAGTTGGTCTGACGATTATTCTAATACGGCGGATCGTAAACCCACAGAGCAATCAAGTACAAAGTCAGAGCAAACGCTTGCCAACAACCCTTTGTAAGAAGCTATTCGACAATAGCAATTTACCCGAAATAGCAAGTCAGCGCTCAATTGGCAGCAATGCCTGACTAGTTCTTGGGACGAATCCGCTGTTGAATATGGGTAAGAATACCGCGCAGGATATTCATTTCCATTGCATCGATTCTGATACGTCCGTACAACCTGCGCAGCCGCTGCATGAGTTGGCGAGGATTGTCTCGATCATGAAAATCCAAAGCCACCAACACGTCTTCCAGATGCTGATAGAAATGCTCCATCTGCGCAGCAGTTGAAAGCTCCTGATCCCAGGCCTGTTCATCAGCCGGATTCGCAGAGCGATCGAGGTGCGCTGAATAGATTTCATAGCTCAGCACCATCACCGCAGCGGCGAGGTTGAGGCTGCTATAGTTTTCGTTGGCAGGAATCTGTACATGAAAATGGCAGAGCTGGAGTTCATCATTGTTGAGTCCAGAGTCCTCCCGACCAAACACCAGCGCCACTTTATGCTGCTGCGCCTCAGCAACGATCTTGTCGCCGCATTCTCTGGGATTGAGCATCGGCCAGGGAATACTTCGCGACCTCGCACTGGTACCAACCACGAGCGAGCAGTCTGCGATCGCCTCCTGCAAACTGGAAACCACAGTCGCCTTCTCCAGAATATCGACAGCGGACGCAGCGCGACCAACAGCAACGCCACTGGGAAATTCCTCAGGCGCGACCAGTGTTAGCTGGTCAAGCGACATGTTTTTCATCGCACGGGCCGCCGCCCCGATATTGCCCGGGTGCGAGGTGTTAACCAATACGATCTTGATATTCTTCGCGATATCCACTGCCAAAGCCTCTTGCATTCAGCCCGTATCAGCGAGCCCCAATGAAAACGAGGGCGGATTATAGCAGCTCTCCCAGCGTCCGTACCCCGCTGAGCTGCGCTCAAAGCCGCCAAACTTCCGCGCCCGAACGAGCCCCTGCAACAGATCAGAGTATCCCCCGATATAGCTTGCTGGTATCATGCGCGACCTCAGAGTCGGTCAGATACTCATCTGGCCGCCAGTTCTTTAAGCCACAGCACATTCACAGGAACGCCAACATGCATGCACTGGTAAACATTGCCTTGCGCGCAGCCAGAGACGCTGCCTCAGCTATCGCACACAGCAGCGATCGACTGGACCGCATTAATGTCCTCGACGACAATCCTGGCACCTACCTGACTTCCATGGATGTGGATGCCAACAAAACGCTGCTTTACCATCTGGCCAAAGCCTATCCTGAACATGGCGTGCGCTCACGTGTTTCAGGAGATCAGCCTGGTGAAGACCGCTCTACCGTGTGGTTGCTGAATCCGTTGGCAGGCAATCGCAATTTCGCCGCTGGCTATGGGCAGTTCGCCGTTTCAATTGCCTGCCAGGTTAACGGCAAGCTGGAACACGCTGTTATTATCAATCCGGTTACCGGAGAAGAGTTCATTGCATCACGAGGCAATGGCGCACAGCTCAATTCGCGACGCATCCGGGTGAGCAACAAGATCGAATTACAGGACGCATTCATCGCACTCGACAGCGACGAATTGCCTGTTGAGACTTTCTCCAAACTGCAAGCCTCTCTCACTGCAGAAGGTGCCAATCTCCGTATCAGCGGATGTGCAACTCTCGATATGCTTGCGGTAGCGGCTGGCAGATTGCAAGGTGGATATAGCGGCTCATACAAGCTGCTCGAAGATGCTGGCGCAGCTTTGATTCTGCAAGAGGCTGGCGCTTTCATCGGCGACCAGTTTGGCAGCCCGGATATCAAATCTGCTACGCAGCTGGTATTTGGTAACCAGAAAATATTCAAGGAATTGATCAAGCTACACAACCGGAGCTAATCGATAGTCAGGATTTCCAGCGCCAGGGAGTTCCACTAAGGCACCGGTTTGCAGTACTTTATTCCGGTCCGTATTCCAGGCAGTTACAGGGATAATCCGCTTTATGCCCGGCAAGAAAGCTAGTCCGCATAACCTGATCGAAGGATCAATCAAACAGTCTCTTATCCGCATGACTCTGCCAATGATAATTGGCATGTCGATGCTCTTTACCTTCTCGCTGGTCGACACGCTTTTTATCAGCTTTCTCGGCACAGAAGCACTCACTGCGATAAGTTTCACTTTCCCCGTAACCTTCACCATCATGAGCCTGGCCATTGGGCTCGGCATCGGCGCATCCGCTGTCGTGGGTCGATTTCTGGGAGGTTCACAGCTGGAACGTGCTCAGGAAGCGGCAACTGTTATCAATTACCTCTCGCTGAGTCTGGCGATTGTAACCGTCGCAATTATCTGGCTCCTCAAGAACCGGATTTTTCTCGCCATGGGCGCCAGCCCTGAGCTCCTCGCACCGATCAATGACTACATGAACGTGTGGCTACCTGGCAGTGTCATGGTTGTTTGCATCATGACGGGCAACAGCGTGCTGCGTGCGTGCGGAGACACCAAAACACCCAGCATGCTGATGGCTGGAGCCGGCGGACTGAACGCCTTGCTCGACCCTTTGCTAATCTTCGGTCTCGGACCAATCCCCGCAATGGGTATTGCAGGAGCCGCCTGGGCGACTGTGATTGCCTGGTCTATCGGTTTTATCTATTTGCTGTATGTACTGATTGTCAAAATCGAAATGGTGAGCCGTCACTTCCCTTCGCGAGCCGTCATGCGTGCTTCAGGTCGGGATATGATGCGCATCGGCATTCCCGCTGCCGGTGCCAACATGATGACTCCACTCGCGGCCGGAATCATGACCGCGATCGTAGCGGGTTATGGCGACACTGCCGTGGCTGCGTTCGGGGTAGGTGCCAGAATTGAGCCAATAGCAACACTCCTCGTACTTGCCATGTCGTCCTCATTACCCCCCTTGATCAGTCAGAACTTCGGGGCTGATCGACTTGATCGGGTAGAAGAGGCTTATCGACTTTCCATCCGCTTCGTATTGCTCTGGCAACTGGCGGTCTATCTGTTTCTGGCAGCAACCGCAGGCGGCATTGCCGCACTATTCTCAGATGAACCTGAGGTCATGGAAACCATTCGCCTGTTCGTCTGGATCATGCCGCTCGGATATGGGTTGCAGGGCATCATCATCCTGACAAACTCGTCACTGAATGCACTACACCAACCCGGGGCCGCGCTCTATCTGAGCGTAATGCGTTTCTTTCTGTTCTATGTGCCACTCGCCTGGATCGGCAGCGAGTTCTTTGGGCTGGTAGGATTCTTCGTTGGTGCAGTCGCGGGCAATGCGCTGATGGCGGGGGTATCGTGGTTGCGATTCAATCGCGCACTAGGAGAGCAGCGCGAGAACGCTGCTCAAACTGTTGCCTCCTAGGCAGACGATCAAAAGTTGTTAGCTGCGAAAGAAATTCTTGACGCTTTGCAGGAATGACTTCTGATTTTCCTGAGCAGCTATTTGCTCAACAGCAACTGCCGCCTCTTCAGAAACCTCGTCGTCTGCCCTGAGTTCGAAACTCTTGTCCTGAACAGTTGGCTTCTCTTCCACCGGATCGTTCTCATCGGTATAGCTGAGACGATTGTTGGCTTCCTGAAACGCGAGCATCTGCATACAGATTTCGTTGTACTCTTCGGCGCTCAGCAATTCCGGGCACTCTTTCATGTTCAGGGTAAACTGCCTGTCATTCGCAGCCGACAAGTAGTGCAAATTCTTCTTGTTGGTCAGCAGCAGGCCTTCTTTCTTGGCCGTTTCATAGAGCGGAGTGCCGCGCAATGGGATATAGGGAAAGAAGAAGAAATGCTCTGGCGCTATGGTCTGATTCAGCTTCAGCGTCTCGCGCATATTGTCAGCGGTCTCTAACGGCATACCGACAATATTGAAAGTCAGCCTGTTAATGCCTGCCTTCTTGCAATTGGCTGCAGCATCAATGACTTGTTGATTTGTCATTTTGCGCCCCAGCATCTTGCTTCGGTATTGCTCATCGCCACTCTCAATACCAAACCATATTGTGTGACACCCGGCCTCTGCGGCTGTCCGACAGAACTCTTCGTTCATCACCTCCACTCGCGAATTGATGGAGAATGGCAGATGGATTTTTTCTTTATATATCTCGAAAAACGCCCGCACGAATTTCAGGTTGGAGAGAAAGAGCTCATCCCAGAACTCGAAATAGCCAACGTTGTACTTGTCACGCAGTCGAATCAGCTCGTTGACCATTTCTTCAGGGTCATACTTGCGCAAAAACGTCTTCTTGCTCTTCCAGCCTTCGAGAATTGGCGTATTACAGCAGTAGGTGCAACGATAGGGACAACCTCTCCCGGTCATCACAGGCAACACCAACTTGCCCTTGGGTCCGAAGATAGACGAGTTCACATCTTTGAATCCATCCTCTTTGGAGAAGATGTCGTAATCAGGAAAGGGTAATGCTGCCAGATCGCCGATCTGATGTGGCTCTGTCTTGTAGATCTCACCATCGATCAGCTTTTCCCACATGCCATCGGCCGGGCCGTCCTTGCTGCCACGCAAATGCTGGACGATGTTGCCAATTGCGTATTCGCCATCACCAACGCAAATGTAGTCTACATTGGGGTTTTCGATTGTTTGTTCCTGCGAGAGCATTGCCTGGTAACCACCGATGACAATGGGCACATCGGGCATCAGCTTTTTGAGCTCTTCGAAGTATGGCTCCATGGGATACCAGTGCGGGCTCATTATGGAAAATGCGATGACATCGGGTTTTTGCGCCTGCATCAAGCGCGCGTAGTTTTCAGGGGAATACTTCTCCGCATCGCGCAGCGGCAATACCGGTTCCAGCACGGGCTCAACCCAGGGGAAATCGCGCTTCAGATACGCCGACATGCTCGCAATCGGCATCGCAATCTCATTACCGTCAGGGGAATAAAAAGAAAAGACCAAACGCAAGGTCTCGCTTTTAACCGACCCGAACCATCGCGATTTCGCTTGTGGATAAGGGGCACGTTCTTTACTGACAGCAATAAGATCTGCCTTGGAGTTCATTGTTTATTCCCTGAGTATGCTCGAATTACTCTGATATCTAGACTGGCAGGCGTCGGCCTGGGGTATTGAATTCATGCCACGCAATACTGCCAGTTGAGCGCTGCAATTAAAAGCCAAACCACACCTTGAATTTTGTAAAAAAGTTACAGAAATCACTGAATTAACTGGAATTCTCTGGATTCCTCAACTGACAGGTTTATGCGCCAGGTCACAGTCCCTATGTCGGCGGCTATGCCCTCGGCAAGAGGGGCAGTATACCATCAGCCGGGGTCTGACCGGGAACTCACCCGTCGTCGATTTCGCAGCGCTATCCTCTGTCAGGCACTGCAAGCCCTGTAGCCTTGCTTTCTGGGCGCGATACAATCACCATTATTGCCCCGAGTCTTAGCAGCGCAAAGGGAGCGCCAACGAATGAATGCCTTAGAGGCCCTCCATCAGCGAAGTTCCATGCCCCGTCTGGATGGCCCTGCCCCCTCTCCTGCGGCACTTGATAATATTTTCAAAGCGGCGCTGCGCGCTGCCGACCATGGCTTGCTGCGCCCCTGGCGCTTTCTCGTTATTCAGGGAGAGTCCCTGAACAAGCTTGGCAATCTGTTTGCTGAGGCAGCCGAACTCAAAAACCCCGAAATCTCTGCCGCCGAGCTGGAGAAAGTTCGCCTGAAACCACTTCGTGCCCCTCTGATCGTAGTCACCATCTCCAGCCCGAAAGAGCACCCCAAGGTGCCTGAATTTGAGCAGGATCTCTCAGCAGCGGCAGCGACGCAGAACATGCTGCTTGCGGCCTATGCACAGGAACTTGGCGCAATGTGGCGAACCGGGTCGATGGCTTACGACCCCGTCGTCAAGAAAGGACTTGGGCTGGATGACGGAGAGAAGATCATCGGTTTTCTGTACCTCGGAGTGGCCGCTGCTCCTGGTAAAAAAATTCTGGATGAGGATCCGGCCAATTTCGTTCGGGAATGGTAAGCATGGCTAGCCAGAGCATTACAATGCAATGCTGGAAGTGCGGTTATGAATTGAAGAACCTGTTGCTTCCTTTTTCTCGCTACGAAGAATGCACACAGTGCAAGGCCGACCTGCACAGCTGTCTGGCCTGCAAACACTATGATGAATCTGTAAGCGATGCTTGCCGGGAAGATCGGGCCGAATTTGTGCTCGATAAGGATCGCGCCAATTTTTGTGATTTTTTCAAAGTGAACACAAAAGCTTTTCGGAATCAGGATCGCAGTGCTGCAGATCAGGCGCGTGCAAAATTGGCTGAGCTGTTTGGCGACGAGCTTCCGGAACAGGCCAGTAACGAATCCCATAGCAGCGAAGCTGACAAAGCGCTGCACGAGCTGAAACGGCTTTTTGGAGACGATGACTGATAGCTCATCGAAACCCGGAATATGCGCACGACAGTTTTCTCCACCCCCCTCCTCACTCCCGCACTGCGTCTTCTGGCAATCGGCATACTGAAACTGATTGGCTGGCACGCACGAGGCGAAGAACTTGCAAACCCGCGCTGTGTTCTTATTGGCGCACCACATACGAGCAACTGGGATTTTCCCTTGATGTTGCTCGTGGTCTTGAAACTCAGGCTAAGAGTTTTTTGGATGGGCAAGCATACGCTATTCCCATTCGGACTCGGTTGGTTTATGAAGTGGTTGGGTGGAATCCCTATCAATCGGTCTGCTTCGCACAACGTGGTCAAACAAACCGTTCAACAATATCAGGATCACGAACAGCTGATTGTACTTATTCCCCCGGAAGGGACACGGAGCAAGGTCAGTTCCTGGAAGACTGGCTTTTACCATATCGCTCACAATGCCAAAGTACCGATACTGCTAGGCTATGTCGATGCAGACAAAAAAGAAGCCGGCATCGCCGACTTCTTTACCCCTACCGGGGATATTGATGAGGATATGATTGCGATCAGAAAATTTTATGCAGACAAGAAAGGCCTGAATGCAGAGAACAGCTGATTGCTGCTACGTATTCAGCTCTGGTTGACCGCGACTTCACGCAATGTGGATTTCTGCTCCCCGCCGGAAGCCTGCAAAGAGACGAGCAGGTTCTGATACACATACTCCGCATATTCATCCATGCTGGTATTTCGGAGTTTGAATTTCCAGTGTTTCAAATACCACTGCTGCAATTGCGAAGTAATACTTGCCGCTAGCAGTTCGGGTTTCTCGCAAGTGAACTGCCCAAGCTCAATGCCCGCCTTGAAGGCATCGATGAGAATGCGATCGAAACGAAGCTCCAGTTCCATCGCCTGTTCTTGTTGTTCTCGATCAAGCCCCTTCAATTCCATGTAACAGAAGTAGTACCAAGGATTCAAAATCTGCATCATGTAGATTTCGCCATAGACAATCGCCTTCAGGCGCTGCTTTGGCTGCAGATTTTCTTTGGCCAGACTCCCCACCACCTTATCGATGTAGTGCCGCAGGACGCCCTCGATGACCGAGGCCAAATCATTCTTGCTACCGATGTAGGCATACAAGCCACCCATACTGATGCCGGTTTCCCGACTCAGATCACGCAAGCTCATTGCCTGAAATCCCTTGGAATTAGCGAGACTGAAAGTCGCCTCGAAAATCTTTTCCAGATTCCCTATGGCTACTTTGGGGTTCTTGATCTGCATTTTGTCCCTGTGCATCTCAAAAACTGTGCGCCAAAATTGCTCGCCCTCGAGTTCCCAAGCATCTCGGAAGGCTTCCATATCCGTATTTACAGGCCACTTAATCATCACTTCATTCTCATTCTTCTTGACGACTAATTTGTAAGAGAATCTGCAGTTTAGCCCGGATTGGCGATTCTGTTAAGGTTTGTAAAGGAATTGCTGCATTTAGGCACAATTAGGTACAAAACCTTGCACTGTGATCGCGCATAAAAAAACCCCGGTTAATGCTAACCGGGGTTTCCAGAATGGGCTTGTCAGCCTATGTCAGAGCATAGCTGCCAGACGGGCCTTCGCAGCATCGTTAGGCACGTGGCTGATGCCGAGTACGATCTCTGCCAGCGCTTTCGCCGTGTCATCGGCGTCGCTACCAGCAATAGCTTCGAGAGCCGCCTTGTCGTCCGCAGTCGCTGAGTGCTGGATATTGTGCACTGCGCGCGCCACAGTTTTATAGGCTTCACTGCTGGAAGCGTCGTTCACAATTGCCATCAATGCAGCCTTGTCGCTGTCCGATGGGAAATGATTTAACCCGTTAAGAATACCAGCAATTGTCCGGGCTGATGCGGCATCATCAGCTGCCGCCAGCGGTGCCATCAGACCTAGCACTGTTGCCAGTATAAGTTTACTTGTCCAGCCTGCTTTCATGTTGGTCTCCTTGGAGAGTTGTGTAATGGGTTTACTTGAGCCTGTAGCAGTGTAGCGCAACGCAAATAAAGAAAATAGCGGGATTGAGCCGCAATCACGGCGCCAGAACGCAGTCTAGAACCAGTACGACGCGACTGCGTAGATACCGGCAATTGCACACAGGAAAAGCGAGAAGGTACGCAAATTTTCCGGAGAGATCTTGTGTAGCGTGCGCATCGCGGCCCAATAGCCGAGCAATGTCGCCGGCATAAGCGGAATCGATCGCACTATCTCCTCATAGCCGAATCGCCCCACTGCAGCGAGCATAATCAGAGACATGATACAGCTGGCGACGAAAAACGCAGCGAGGTTTGCACGAATGAAGTCACTGGCCTGATGCTGCAACACCAGCGCCATCGGCGGCCCGCCTATGGAAGAACTCGTGCCCATGAACCCGGACAGAAAGCCCGCAGTAAACATCGTCTTTCGATTAGGCTCAACGATCACCTTTTTCAGACTGAGAGCAACCGCGGCAAGTACAGATAGCCCGAGCCACAGGGCGAGTTGACGCTGATCAATCCAGAGTAGCAACAGGCCGCCAGCAATCGTTCCTGGTACCCTTCCCAGTATTGCGAACTGCAATCCCTGAAAGGAAATTGCATGGCGATGTCGGCGAGCATTCGCCAGTGACAATGTCAGTGCCGAAACGGTAATGGGAGCAGGCACGAAGAGCGGATCGATAAAAAAGAGAACTGGCGCTGCGATAACTGCCAATCCAAAGCCTATGGAACTCTGCACATACGAGCCCAGAAAAATTACTATTGCGGCAATCAACATTTCCATTGGCTAGTCCGGTAGCGCTGCTACTACTCAATTTTCTCTAGCGAAATACAATGGTCTTGTTGCCATTGACGATGATGCGGTGTTCACAGTGCCACTTTAACGCTCTTGCAAATGCGGCACACTCCGCATCTCTGCCGATTTGGCGTAACTCTTCGATATTGAAGTTGTGGTCAATTTTCTCGACGGCCTGCTCAATGATGGGGCCCTCGTCAAGATCAGCCGTGACATAGTGTGCCGTCGCGCCAATGATCTTGACACCACGATTGTAAGCCTGAGCGTAGGGGTCAGCGCCTTTGAATCCTGGCAGAAAAGAATGATGTATGTTGATGATGCGCGACTCCAGCTGCGCGCAAAGCTCCGGTGAAAGGATTTGCATATAGCGCGCAAGGGCCAGCAGATCCACTTGTTCGTCATTGATGATCTCCAGCAAGCGCGCCTCCTGCTCAGCCTTGTTTTCTTTGTTGACCGGGAGATAGTAGAAAGGCAGACCATACCACTCGGTCAGGCCGCGCATATCTTCGTGATTGGAAACCACACCTGCGACTGTTGCTGGAAGGACACCTGATTCCCAGCGGTGCAAAATATCATTCAGGCAGTGACCATGCTTCGAGACCGCCAAAAGAATTCTGCTGGGGGTGGCAAGTTCGTGAAATTGCCATTGCATGGCAAAGGATTCTGCGAGTGCCGTGAAGTCTTCATCCAACTGACTCGCTGAGGGCAACTCAGAAGCACTCTCCTCGAACTCAACACGCATGAAGAACTGATCGATTACCGGATCACGATGCTGAGCAGCTTCGTAGATTGTCGCTCCTCGCTGATACAGAAATTCAGACACCGCCCGAACAATTCCATTGGTTTCGGGACAGGACACGGTGAGTACAAATTTGGCTGGCTCGTTGTTGTGCATAAATCCTCTCGACTGCTAATCCTTGTCAATCTGCCCAGCGTTTTGCGCTGAGTCTGCAGTGGCGGTTGCCCCACTCTCCAGCAACCTTTTACAATGCCAAAGGATCGCACATCTTACAGGAACTATTCATGAAATCACGCGCTGCTGTTGCATTCGCCGCCGGGAAACCGCTCGAAATCGTAGAAGTCGACTTGCAAGGTCCACAAGCTGGCGAAGTGCTGGTGGAAATCAAAGCCACAGGGATTTGTCACACAGATGCGTTCACCTTGTCGGGTGACGATCCCGAAGGCGCTTTTCCAGCCATTCTTGGTCACGAGGGCGCAGGCATCGTGCAGGAGGTCGGCCCTGGCGTTACATCGGTCGCGGTAGGCGACACCGTGATTCCATTGTATACGCCTGAATGCCGCCAATGTGACTTCTGCCTGCACCCGAAAACCAACCTCTGTCAGGCTATCCGCAGTACGCAGGGGCAAGGCCTGATGCCCGATGGCAGTAGCCGCTTTTCGCTCGATGGTGAGCCGATCCTGCACTACATGGGCTGTTCAACTTTCTCGAATTACACAGTACTGCCAGAGATTGCCGTAGCCAAGATTCGCCCAGACGCCCCGTTCGACAAGGTGTGCTATATCGGCTGTGGTGTTACCACCGGAGTCGGTGCTGTGGCGTTCGATGCGAAAGTCGAGCCAGGCAGTACGGTCGCCGTGTTCGGTCTCGGCGGGATCGGATTGAATGTCATTCAGGGAGCCCGCATGGTGGGCGCCGACCGAATCATCGGCATTGATCTGAACCCCGCAAAGGCAGCACTCGGCAGCCAGTTCGGCATGACCGATTTCATCAATCCGAAAGAAGTGGATGATGTGACTGCCGCCATTATTGACATGACCAACGGTGGGGTCGATTACTCATTCGAGTGTATTGGCAACGTAAACACAATGCGGCAGGCATTGGAATGTTGCCACAAGGGCTGGGGCGAGTCCTTCATTATCGGTGTCGCCGGCGCGGGTCAGGAGATCTCGACCCGCCCTTTCCAACTCGTGACCGGACGCGCCTGGAAAGGGACAGCATTCGGAGGCGCTCGTGGTCGCACCGATGTGCCCAAAATCGTGGATTGGTATATGAACGGGAAAATCGAGATCGATCCGCTCATCACCCATACGATGCCACTCGAAGACATTAACAAGGCCTTTGACCTCATGCATCAGGGCGAGAGTATCCGCTCGGTCGTCATTTACTAGTTGTCATCTATCAGGCCACCTATCTGAAGGAAACCAGAACTCTGTGAAATATCTGCACACAATGGTCAGGGTCAGCGACCTGGACGCCTCAATTGATTTCTACTGCAACAAATTGGGTCTCAAAGAGATTCGCCGCAATGACTATGAGTCGGGTCGTTTCACGCTGGTGTTCCTCGCTGCCGAAGGCGACGAAGATGCCCAGATTGAGTTGACCTACAACTGGGATCCGGAACCCTATGGCGAAGGTCGGAACTTTGGCCACCTTGCTTATGCTGTTGATGATATTTATGCCGTATGTCAGCGCCTGCTGGACAAGGGCGTGACCATCAACAGGCCTCCGCGTGATGGCCGCATGGCGTTTGTTCGCTCACCCGACAATATCTCGATAGAGTTGTTGCAGAAAGGGGAGCCTCTCGCACCTTCTGAACCATGGATTAGCATGGAAAATACCGGCAAATGGTAGCTTTGCCTTGAGTAACCCTTGCCCGCTCGTTTATGATTACGGCCCTGCAACACGCCACCACGACACTCACCTGCCCCGCAACAGATTGAGTTAACAGAAACAAGACTGGAAACGAAACCATGGAACTACTCGACGGTAAGTCGTGCTCGCAAGAAATTCGCCGGGAAATCGCCAACACCGTGGCGCAGCTGAAAGCCGAGGGCAAGAGAGCCCCGCATTTGGCTGCGATTCTCGTTGGGGATGATGGCGCGAGCGAGACCTATGTCGCCAACAAGGTGAAGGATTGCGAAGAAGTCGGCTTCGATTCGACAGTGATCAGACTGCCAGCAGCTACCAGCGAAGACGAACTCCTCGCAGAGGTCGACAAACTTAACAACAACTCTAATATCGATGGATTTATCGTACAGCTACCGTTGCCGGATCATATCGACGAGCATCGCGTAACGCTCGCCATTGATCCATACAAAGACGTCGATGGTTTCTGTCCGGCCAATGTGGGCAATATGTGCCTCGGACTGCCTACCTTCGTCTCGGCAACTCCTAATGGCATCATGGAGCTGCTGGCTCGTTACAAGATTGATACCACTGGCAAGCACTGTGTTGTGCTGGGCAGAAGCAATATTGTTGGTACGCCCATGGCAATTCTCATGTCACGCAACACCAATCCGGGCAATTGTACCGTAACGCTTGCCCACAGCCGCACACAGAATCTTACAGAACTGTGTGCCAGCGCCGATATTCTTGTTGCCGCAATCGGCCGACCGAACTTCGTCACTGCCGACATGGTCAAACCGGGCGCAATCGTTATCGATGTAGGCATAACTCGCGTCGAAGACAGTTCCCGGGCTTCCGGTTTCAAACTCGTCGGCGATGTCGACTTCGAGGCAGTCGCGGACAAATCTGCCTATATCACACCCGTTCCGGGTGGCGTGGGACCAATGACTCGCGCCTCCCTGATGCAAAACACCCTGAAAGCCTATCAGCGTTAAGAGAGACCATCATGTTTCAATCACTGCAAGCCCTGCCCGCCGATCCCATTCTGGGTCTCATGGCCGCCTACCGTGCCGACACCAATCCCAAAAAGATTGACCTCGGTGTTGGTGTCTACAAAGACCCTGCCGGCAATACCCCGGTAATGACCGCTGTCAAAAAAGCTGAAGGCATTCTTCTTGAATCGCAGAACACCAAAAGCTACGTCGGCCCAACAGGCTCCGCTGGCTATAACGACTGCGTCGCGGAGCTGATCTTTGGCGCTGATCTGGTCGCCTCACTCGGCAAGCGACGCATTACGGCTCAGGCACCTGGTGGTTGTGGTGGCCTGCGACTGGCTGCAGAATTTATTCAAAAAGCCAATCCGGACGCGACTGTCTGGGTTAGCGATCCGACCTGGGCTAACCATGTCCCATTACTCGGCACGGCTGGCCTCAAGATCCAGCAGTATCCCTACTACGATTACACGACTCACAGTGTGCGTTTCGAGGAAATGCTGGCCACTCTGGCAGAGGTTCCCAGCGGTGATGTTGTCTTGCTGCATGGATGCTGCCACAACCCTTGTGGCTCCGACCTCTCTCAGGAACAGTGGCAGCAGGTCAGGGATTTGTGCCTCGAGCGCGGCTTCACTGTCTTCATTGATCTCGCGTATCAGGGACTCGGCGACGGCCTAGAGGAAGATGTCTATGGTGTACGCCTGATGGCGGAAGCCCTGCCGGAACTGATCGTGGTGAGCTCTTGCTCCAAGAATTTCGGGCTCTATAGAGAACGGACTGGTGCACTCTCAGTAATTTGTGAGAGCGACAGCGCTGCATCAATCGCTGCGACACAAATTGCCGCAGCCGCGCGCGCCATGTACTCCATGCCGCCCGACCACGGCGCGACTATCGTCGAGCTGATCATGACCAACTCCACCCTGCGCGATGAATGGGATGCCGAATTGACCGAGATGCGAGATCGCATCAATGGACTGCGCTCACAACTGGTAGCCCAGTTGAAAGCAGCCGGAGTGACTCAGGATTTCAGCTTTATCGAGCGCGAAAAAGGTATGTTTTCGTTTTTGGGAATCAGCGTGGATCAGATTCAGAAGCTGGTGAACAACTACAGCATCTATCTTGTTAACTCCAGCCGGATCAACGTCGCTGGCATTAACGACAGCAATATCGATTACCTGATCTCCAGCCTCGCAGACGTCATCAACAGCTAGGCTTGTCTTTCAGAAAAAGGCCGAGGCTTTGCCTCGGCCTTTTTGTTTCTGGCTCATGAATGAGCGCGCTGCTGCAGATGCTTGCCTACCGAATTGGCAAAAGCAACGAGCTTCTCTTCTGTGGTCTCCCAGCCAATGCACGCATCGGTGATAGAGACGCCTGGCAGAATATCTGCCAGATCATCCGGGATAGGTTGATTGCCTTCCTGGAGGTTACTTTCCAACATCACGCCGATGATCGACTTGTTACCTTGCTGAATCTGCTCAGCAATCGAATCGAGCACATCCAGTTGTCGGATCGGATCTTTGCGAGAATTCCCGTGACTGCAGTCGATCATGATATTGGAACGATGCCCTGCTTTCTTCAACTCTTCCTCGCACGCGGCTACACTGGCTGCGTCATAATTGGGTGACTTGCCCCCTCTAAGAATCACGTGACAATGGGGATTACCTTCGGTTCGGAATACGGCAACTTTGCCCTCTCCTGTCACCGAAATAAAACTGTGCGGCGCTGACGCCGAACGTATCGCATTGGTCGCAACCAGCAAGTCGCCATCGATATTGTTCTTGAATCCAACCGCTGAAGAAATTCCACTAGCCAGTTTGCGATGGGTTGGCGACTCGGTTGTGCGCGCCCCTATCGCTGTCCAGCTCACCAGATCCTGTAGGTATTGAGGAGAGATGAGGTCCAATGCTTCGATTGCGATCGGCAAGCCTATCTCGGCAATATCGAGCATCAGCTTGCGACCTATGCGAATACCGTGATCAATCCGCTTGCTGCCATCCAGATGCGGATCGTAAATAAGGCCTTCCCAGCCCACTGATGTCCGTGGCTTCTCAAAATACACACGCATCAGGATCAGAAGATCATCTTTCACTTCATCCGCCAATCGCTTTAACCGACGCGCGTATTCCAATGCCTCTTCCGGGTTATGAATGGAGCACGGGCCAACCACAACTATCAGTCGCGAGTCCTCGCGGTCCAGTATGCCTTTGACCGCACGATGTCCGGCGAGCACAGTCTCCAGAGCCTTGCCGCGCAGCGGAAACTCTTTCTTGATCTCATCCGGAGGAGTCAGTTCCTCGTGACCGATAATGTGATAGTTCTCGATTTCTGATGCGTTCTTTTCCATGCTGATCTACCTGCCTTTGGGTATTCTGGCTCTCACCCGGTTAAGCGGACAGCGATTATGGGCCATTAGGAAGACGAACTCAAAGGGCGAGGCGTGATCCGGGCAGCCCTTACTCGCCGGTCGGCACCAGAGCCCTCATATCTGGCTGACTCGAGTAACAAGCCACCTTGCCAGCTCAAATTCTCCCTGTTACCTTTCACGCCCGGATTTCAACCTTGCGGAGAATGCAGCGCATGCCAAAAGCCAGTGAGCTCAAGAAAGGAATGATTGTAGAGATTGATGGTGCGCCTCATATCGTTCGCCAGGTTGAAGCCAAGTCACCCAGTTCTCGTGGAGCCGCCACCCTCTACAAGGTGCGCTTCAATAATATGTTGACCCAGCAGAAGCTGGACGGGTCTTACAAAGGCGAGGATCTGCTCAGCCCAGTCGATTGTCAGCGTGTCGATGTCCAGTACTCCTATCTCGATGGTGACATCTATTACTTTATGAACAGTGAGGATTACAGCCAGTACGGACTGGACGCTGATCGACTGCAGGACCAGATCCCTTACCTGGTGGAGCAACAGGAAGACATCATCGCTTTACTGGTAGACGGTGAACTCGTGGGCATCGAACTTCCGCAGTCAGTGAATCTGGAAATCATTGATACCCCACCTCCTATTACCGGTTCATCAGCCACGAATCGCAGCAAGACCGCGCGACTGAATACCGGACTGGAGGTGCAAGTGCCTGAATACCTCGCTCCCGGTGAACTCATCAAAGTCAACACGGTGACTGGCAAGTTCATGTCGAGAGCATGACGATCGCTTTTTGGCGTTACAGAAACAGCGAATTCACCACCAGAAAAAACACGACTCCCGCGAGAACACCCCAAATCAGACTGAGCTGATCGGAACCAATTCGGGGCCGGTGGGCAGGTTTCGACGTGCTTGAATCCTTTTCTGCAATAGCCTTGCGCAATGCCGAGTACTCCTCGTCGCTCATTGCAGGAGAATGCTCGGATGTTGCGCGTCTACTTCCAGTATCGTGCGCAGGACCCGCACTTCCCGGTTCCAATACCATCAAGCGTCTTGCAGCCCGGCGTTGAGACACAGTCGAAATTGCGTCGCTTCTTGGGGAAGAATAATCAATCTCGCTATCTGAGTCAGATTGCGAAGTTAGGCTGAGATGACCGGACTGATGCAATACCGCGAGTCCGTGACGAAACGCTTTCGTCGTATTGACCAACTGCTGACTGTCGACATCACGGCTGCTTCCGAAATTCACGAGACAGCACTGATTATCAGGCGATCGCAAGACAAGTTTGAGTGACTGCTTCGCAGAGCGATTTTTGAGGAACAGATCAGCCAGCAGGTATTGTTGAGACTCTGAAAGTCCACTTGCATCTGGGGAAGCCCATTGCTCTGATCGAGCGTGACGCAAGATGCTCAGAAGAAACCAGCGCGCGAGCTCTCGGGCATCGTGGCTTTCCAGGCTCTCACGGCTTACTCGATCTTCCTGACTTGTTGGCTCGCTGTCCACACCTGACACTTTACGCGCTCCGATCACTTAATCCACATCACTCTCAGCAGTACTGCCATTCTCTCTCTGGCAGTTCCAGCAACATGCATACTGCGGAAGATTTTCTTCCCGGCACGCGCTGCAAATCCAGTTCGGCCCTTCCTCTGTCGCCTCCTGCTCAACGTCCCTGATCAGCTGCTCTGCCCGGGAAAAAAAGAGAACTGGCACCCAGACTTCTGCCTGACACTCGGTAATAGGCAATTCGCCTGCGACTGAGAAGAGATTGGTATTGCGAACCTCTGCCGGGATATCGTGTTGCTCGAGCACATTGCGCACGTGCCATGCCATGGGCACACTGTCTGTCGAATAGACTCGTCTCATTTACGCATCGGCCCTCACAGCAGAACTCATCGATAGATATGCCGCCAGCGCAGCCCGCAGACTAACAATGTGATGCTGTACAAACCGATTCCACCAAACACGATCCAGCTCATTCGCGCAACGCGTTCCAGCAACGTCCAGCCAAGCCAATCCTGCCAGTCACCCGCGAGCCAGAAAATCAACAGCAGCATCAATACATTCGCAACCAGTATTTGCATGGCAAAGCGCAACCAGCCTGCTTGCAATCTGAAGACCCCATCGCGGATCAGTCCGTGACAAAGCAGTCCCGCGTTCAAGAAGGCGGCCAGTGTGGTTGCTGTCGCCAGTCCAACGTGCGCATAGCCGGACAGATAAAACACAATATTGAGAACCATGTTGGCCAGCATCGCAACAATACCGATGCGCACTGGGCTCCGTGTGTCCTGACGCGCATAGTAGCCGGGCGCAAAAATCTTGATGCTCATGAAACCCAGCAAACCTGCAGCGTAGGCTCGTAATGAACCAGAAGCGCTCACCACATCTCGCTGAGTAAAATTATCATTCTCGAACAGTGTGATCAGCAGCGGTTCAGCTAGCACGATCAATGCCAGCGACGCGGGCACCGCGATGAGGCAGACCAATCTGAGCGCCCAGTCCAGTGTGGCACTGAATTCCTGCATTGATTGCTCGGCGTGTTTTCGGGAAAGACTCGGCAACACAACGATCGCGATAGCGACCCCAAAAATGCCCAATGGCAATTCCATCAGGCGATCCGAAAAGTACAACCAGGAAATACTGCCAGTTACCAACAGCGAAGCAATCACGGTATCCAGCAAAAGATTGATCTGGCTGACCGACACGCCAAACAAGGCAGGCACCATGAGCTTCTTGATGCGGCGCACTCCTTCATGGGCAGAATTCAAACGCGGTAAGGGCAGCAATCCCAGACGGGCGATAAAAGGCAGCTGAAACAAGAACTGCACAATTCCTGCGATCAACACGCCCCACGCCAGCGCGAGTTCCGGGACAGCCAGATGAGGCGCAAGATAGAATGCAGCCAGAATCAGAGACACATTCAGCAGAGCCGGAGTGAATGCGGGCACTGCGAAGCGACCGTAACTATTCAATACCGCACTGACCAACGCGGTCAGCGAGATGAGCAGCAAATAGGGAAACGTAATGCGTAACATCTGAACGAACAGATCAAATTTTTCGGGTTCATCGGTAAAACCGAAGGCGATAGGTACCGCGATGATCGGTGCTGCTAGTAGTACCAAAGCTGTCAACAAGCTCAGAAACCCACCGAGACTGGCCATCACTGCGCTAACCAGCTCGCGCACCTCCACCTGCTCACGATTCGTTCGATACTCTGAGAGAATCGGCACAAAAGCCTGATTGAATGCCCCTTCTGCGAACAGCCTGCGCATGAAATTGGGAATTTTGTTGGCCAGAAAGAATGCATCGGCTCCGACACTGGTTCCGAACAATCGCGCAATCACGATATCCCGGAATAGCCCGAGAAATCGTGATAGCAGTGTCATGATTCCCGTGATTCCGCTGGCCTTTAGCAAGCCGCCTTCGCGCTGTGCCGCCGGCACCCCATTTTCCGGGCCAGCTGTCTTGTCTGTTACTTCGCTTGTCACTGACTTCCTCTTGCGAACCCGGAATCGCGGATTCTTCTGTCCTGTTTCTACGGCTGATCTACAGGCCGGCACTGCCTGCGCTGTTTCAGGGCTGGCTTCTCGCCTGACTTCGAGTCTGGCCTCTGGTCTAAGAGTATCGGGTTATTCGTTGATTTAGTTGAATATTCCAAGGGTAATCGCGCATTTTCGCTCAATGTCCGCTATTGACATCAAATGTCGAAAACGGCATAGTGTCGCACCTTCAAAAACGGCCCCGGAAACCCGGTGTTTCAGCTGCTAAACGCTGATTTGTCGAGCAAAATACTGAATATCGCTGTGTTTGCACAGCACCAATGAATTGGAATCGAGGTCGCGTACCGCACCTGATTCAAAAAACAGGATAGAGAGGAGTCACAATTGGCTAATTTTCCACAATCTCGCAAGCGCGCACGTCAGGGCGAGAAGCGTCGCCGCCACAATGCGTCATTCCGTTCCATGGTTCGCACTTACATCAAGAAAGTGGACTCTGCCATCGCCGGTGGTGATCACAAAGCAGCAACTGAAGCTTACAACGCTGCTGTGCCTGTCATCGATCGCATGGCCAATAAAGGTATTATTCACAAGAATAAGGCTGCTCGTCACAAGAGCCGACTCAACACTGCGGTAAAAGCACTGCAGTAAGCCCTCGCTTGAGTTGTCCGGTTCATTCTCATGAACTCCGGAAATTCTTACTAAAAACCGGCCCTTGGGCCGGTTTTTTTATCTGTTCGCTACTGACACCAAGTCACATGCTGCCTTCTGGCGAGCATCTGAAGGCTCGAGCTGTACTCAGACCTCAGGTACACATCATGACAGGATCAGGTTGTCACGATGAATCATTTCTTCCTCTCCAGCGTAACCCAGTAATTTCTCAATCTGCTCGCTACTCTGCCCCTTGAGAATATCCGCTTCCCGGGCATCATAATTCACCAGGCCACGTGCGATTTCCTTGCCTTCCTTATCCAGACAGGCAACCACATCACCGCGCTTGAACTCTCCACGAACTGACTGGATGCCGACCGCCAGTAAACTTTTGCCGGATTCCTGAAGCACGCGCACGGCGCCATCATCCAATAGCAAAGCACCTTGCAAACTCAATTGCCCCGCCAGCCACTGTTTGCGAGCAGCGACTGGTTCTGCGGCGGCAGTCAACAAAGTGCCCAGCGGCTCGGCTGTTGCAAGGCGCGTCAGAACTTCTGCGATGCGGCCATTGGCGATAATCGTATCGGTGCCAGATCGCGCGGCAAGCTTTGCAGCGGTCAGCTTGGTGAGCATCCCGCCACGCCCCAGGCTACTCCCGGAACCAGCCATGGCCTGCAAAGCCTTGTCCCCCGCGCGTCCCGTGCTGACCAGGCGGGCATTCTGATTCTTGCGCGGGTCGGCATCATAGAGTCCGTCCTGATCGGTCAGAATCACCATAACATCGGCGTTGACAAGATTCGCTACCAGCGCTGCCAGTGTGTCATTGTCGCCAAAACACAGTTCGGCTGTGGCGACTGTATCGTTCTCGTTCACGACTGGCACAACCCCCATGTCCAGCAAGGTCGTCAGCGTACTGCGGGCATTCAGATAACGCGTGCGATTGGAGAGATCGTCATGAGTCAACAATATCTGTGCAGAATGCACATCGTGCCGCTTGAAACAGCTTTCATAGGCTTGCACCAGCCCCATCTGGCCTGCGGCTGCAGCGGCCTGCTGCAAATGAATCTGCTTCGGGCGCTCTTTGAAACCGAGCCGTTTGACCCCTTCAGCAACAGCGCCGGACGATACCAGCAAGACTTGCTTGCCTTCTTTCTGCAGCGCAACAAGCTGATCGGCCCAGTGCGATATCGCCTGCTGATCCAGTCCACGACCATCGTCGGTAACGAGTGAGCTGCCTACCTTGACGACCCAGCGTTGCGCATTACGTAAAGACTCTCGGCCCTGTAACTCCGCCTGAGCTTCTGCTTTACTCATCCCAGTCATCCCAGTCTTCTTCGTCGTCGAATTCCTGCTTTTTCCGTCTTGCAGGTTTACTGGCTTCAATACTGCGCCTTATTTCGAAGGCCATGGTCTCTTCCAGTGCCTTCTGGCTCTCTCGGTATTCTTCATCCTCGAGAAGTTTGCTGCGGTGCTCGGCAATTGAGTCCATCAGATCGTTCATCAATCTCTCGCAACCGTCACCGGAAAGAGCAGACACTCGATAAATCTCGCCCTGCCAATTGAGTGCTTCACGCAAGCTGCTCTCAAGCTCCTGCAACTGCTCTTCGGAAAGCAGGTCTACCTTGTTCAGCACCAACCAGCGTTCTTTATCGGCAAGTGTTGCGCTAAATTTCTCCAACTCGGCAATAATTGTCGTGGCGTTATAAACCGGATCACTGTTGTCGGCTGGCAACACATCGATCAAGTGGAGCAAGTGGCGCGTACGCGAGAGATGCTTGAGGAAGCGAAACCCCAGTCCGGCTCCCTGGGAAGCGCCTTCTATCAACCCGGGAATATCAGCCATTACGAAGCTTCGCTCCAGGCCCAGGCTCACCACACCCAGATTTGGCGTGAGCGTGGTAAATGGATAGTCAGCCACCTTCGGGCGCGCCGCCGAAACGGAGCGAATCAGCGTCGATTTGCCCGCATTCGGCAATCCCAGCAGGCCGACGTCTGCAACGAGACGCAGTTGCAATTGCAGCGTGCGAAACTCACCCGGGGTGCCCTTGGTTGTTTTTCTTGGTGCGCGATTGATACTGGATTTGAAGCGTGTATTGCCAAGTCCGTGAAAGCCACCCTTGGCAACCATGACGACCTTACCGGCCGTATCCATATCTGCAATGAGTTCCTCAGTGTCAACATCAATCACACTGGTACCCACCGGCACTTTCACAGTGAGGTCGTCACCCCCTTTACCGGTGCAATTTCTACCCTGACCTGGCTGCCCGGATTGAGCGCGGTAACGCGGCTGGAAACGGAAATCCACCAAGGTATTCAAGGCAGGATCGGCTTCGAGGAACACACTGCCACCGTCGCCACCATCACCGCCGTCGGGACCGCCCTTCTCAATATACTTCTCACGGCGAAAACTGAGACAGCCATTACCGCCTTTTCCGGCTTCAACGGTGATTTCAGCTTCATCGACAAATTTCATGGTGACAGATCCTGCTTACTTAGTGCGTCAGGCGCAGATTATAAAGCCCAGAAACGAAAAAGCCCCGTCGAGAGACGGGGCTTTTAAAGTCCGATTGCTTCGGATCAGGCCGTTTCGACGCTTACGAATTTGCGGTTTTTCGGGCCTTTTACTGCGAATTTCACAATCCCGTCTGCCTTGGCAAACAAAGTGTGATCTTTTCCGCAGCCTACGTTCTCACCTGGGTGCATGCGCGTGCCACGCTGACGAACGATGATATTACCTGCGCGAACTACCTGACCACCGAACAGCTTGACACCAAGCCGTTTGGATATGGAATCGCGACCATTATTGGTACTACCGCCTGCTTTCTTATGTGCCATGGATTACTCCTGATTAACCTTTGATTCCGGTGATCTTCACTTCAGTAAACCACTGACGGTGGCCTTGCTGCTTGCGTGAATGCTTACGGCGATTGAATTTGATGATGTGCACCTTCTTGGCACGGGCTTGCTTGACCACTTCCGCAGTCACTACGCCACCATCAACATAGGGCGTGCCAATTTTGACAGACTCGCCTTCGCCTACCATCAGAATCTTGTCAAAGCTGACTTTCTCACCCGTGGCAGCTTCCAGCTTTTCCAGCTGAAGGATCTCGCCCTCAGTCACTCTGTGCTGCTTGCCACCACTCTCAAAAACCGCGTACATAACTGTCTCCAGACCAATTCAAGGGGGGTTTTAAACCCCATTCCTTACAGGGGCGTGGATTGTACGGGAACAAGGGGGCGCTGGCAAGTGCAATCCGGCTTTTCCGGGGCAATCCGTCGAAATGCCTCTCAATACTAATTTTCCACGCTTTTCAGGGTCTTGCGTCTACTTGACAGCTCCGTATTGGCTCCCTAGCATGCAGTCCCTCGAACCTGCGGCTCCTGCCGCTGACAAGCAGATTCTGGACCGGCATTTTACGCCAAACGGCACTTCCATCGCATCGGTCCCTGGGGAACCTCACACTCAATGTACCAACAGTTTCGCGCCGCTGTAGAGCCCGATTTCCAGGCGGTTAACAAGTTCATCGTCGAACAGCTCTATTCCAATGTCCCGCTGGTTGAGAATATCGGGCATTACATTGTTGATGCCGGTGGCAAGCGGCTGCGTCCGCTACTGGTCTTGCTCGCAGCTCGTGCTTGTGGCATCCGCAACGAGCAACATATCCCCATGGCTGCCGTAGTCGAGTTCATCCACACTGCCACGCTCTTGCACGATGATGTGGTCGATATGTCAACCCTGCGCCGCGGCCGGCCCACCGTCAATGCGGAATGGAACAACCCTTCCAGCGTTCTCGTCGGGGATTTTATTTACTCGCGCGCGTTTCAGGTGCTGGTTCAGATTGGCAATATGCAGATCATGGAGATCATGGCTGATACCACTAACCGTATTGCCGAAGGCGAAGTCCTGCAACTCATCTCCAAAACCAATACCGACGTTTCAGAAAGTACCTATTCGCAAGTCATTCAGAGCAAGACAGCTATCCTGTTCCAGGCTGCCGCGCAGTGTGGCGCCATTCTCGGCGGCGCAGACGACAAGCAGTGTGATTTGCTGAAGCGGTTCGGCAACCACCTCGGCATCGCCTTTCAACTGATCGATGACGCACTGGACTACGATGGCGACGCAGAGGCCATGGGCAAGAACGTCGGCGATGATCTGGCCGAGGGCAAGCCAACCCTGCCATTGATTTATGTGCTGGAACATGGGAGTGACAGCGACCAAAACCTGATTAAAGAAGCACTTACAGCGGAAACAGTTAGTCAGGAGATGTCGAAAACTGTGATCGAGATTGTACGCAGCTCCGAGGCTCTGGCATATACTCGCAATAAGGCGCAGAAAGAAATCGACAGTGCCTTGCTGTGCATCGAGCAGCTCTCTGACTCGAAGTACAAAGACAGCATGCGCGACCTGGCTCAGTTTGCCATGAGTCGGGACAATTAACCGCTGGTAACCAGCAAGGCGCTACAGAGACAAGAGGAATTTTATGAGCAAACTCATTGCACTATCGCTTCTCTCCATCAGCCTGTTCAGTGCCTGTACTGCAACCGGACTCTCGGGGGATTCTCCGGAAGAGCGGCGGCAAGCTATTCTGGAAATGCGCGAAGAAGTTCTCAATGAACTCTATGGCATCCGACCGGATACCCGCGTACAAATCGGCAGTGCCGCCGGTTATGCCGTATTCACCAACGCCAATGTAAATGTCATCTTTGCCAGCTTCGGTGCCGGCGCAGGGGTTGTGCGCGACAACGAAAGCGGACAGGACACTTTTATGCGCATGGGCGAAGTCGGCATTGGTCTCGGCGCAGGTGTGAAAGATTTCCGGGCAGTCTTTGTTTTTCACAGCGACGACGCCCTGCAACGCTTTCTTGATGTGGGCATTTCAGTAGGTGGCCAGGCAGATGCTGCGGCAAAGGCTGGAGATCTTGGTGCTGCGGTTAGCGGTGAGGCACTGGCCGACAATATCACTGTCTATCAACTGACTCAGTCCGGTCTCGCACTGCAAGCAACTGTGAAAGGCACCCGCTACTGGAAAGATGGCGACCTCAACTAGCCGTCGCCATAGCCATTAATCGGCTAGGTTGATACTGAGGCCCGGCGACGAGTCGCGCAGGATTGTTGCATTATCAATAATGCGCATCTTCTGGTTACTGGGCCTGTAGATCTCGGCATTTTCCGCCAACAACACAGCTGCAGAATTCCTTGCCTCCGAAGCCTGTGCGCTATACCCCATTGCGTCATAGACTCTGGCCAGAGCGTAGTGAAAATCGGGCTCCACTTCTTTTAGGCGAATAGCTCGCCGATACATCAAGCGAGCCGCATCATATTCACTCTGACTGAATGCCAGATTGCCGAGCGCATAATGATAATAAGGGTTGCGCTCATTGAAGCGCGCTATTGCGTTTTCGTACTGGCGCGCGATTCCCAACAGCCCCTGATTGCGATAGAACTTGGCGAGATTGTTTATTGCAGATGAATTTCGACCGTCTGTATGGAAAGCCATTTGATAGCTGTATTCAGCAAGATCAGATTCGCCCAATCGGTTATAGGTTGCACCGATGTTATTCCAGGCAATAGATAACTGATCATCCAGAAACAGCGCGTTCTTGTAATAGGTCAGCGCCAGCTCCTCATCTCCAGCCACCAGTGCCTCGACTCCCAGATTATTGAAATAAAGCGCTCTGGCTTGTGCATCAGTGATAATTGCTGATGTGAGCTGCTGCAAGGCGATTTCTGGAGTGAAGTCCACGACATAGCGCCTCTGGACATTGAAGCGGCCTGTGGCATTAATATGCTGACTCAAGACCAGCACATCACCTCTGCGATCCCAACTGGGTTGCACGCGCACAGTCTGGAAGCGAGCGTCCAGTCCGGCATATCTCGCCATCGCCACATAGAGATTCATTGCGGAAAGGCAATTGCCCTCTCTCGCCAGAAACGCCTCGTGCGCGGTATGGGTTTGCTCGTCGCTATACTGCAGATTCAGATAGTCTTCACCGTACAGAATGTCCTGCAATTTGGCGACTCGATCGGCCTCATTGTTTAACCCGGCCAACTCTCTATCGACCAATGCTTTAATGTCTGCGCCAATGTGTAGTGGATCGATACTTGCGAACCGGTCTTCTTGCTGATCGATGATTTGCGCTCGCAGGGAAGGATCAGGTTGGAACTGGGTTTCCAGATTGATGCCGGTACAGGCACTGAGGGCGAGTAGCAACAGGCACAACAGAATTCTCATCCGGGAGCTCGGACTCCCGAAACTGACAACGTGTCTGTGAAGCGAGTCAAACATGACTTTTTCTCAACGGTCGTCTAGCAACCCAACCTGACTGAATATGTTCCCGCAAACTTTCTGCTCGAGTGTCCGGCGTGCAATGTCATATCCATAGATCAGGGACGGTATCGGGAAGGTGTTTCTGCGCCAGCCTTGTCGACTTTCATAAACTCGTACCGCCCTTCGATGAATGGCACGTCTTCTTCGAGCAAGTGGCGCCATAGGCCAATCCAGCCCGCATAACGTGCAACTACCTGTACCTCATTACCCAGACCGGCAAAATCGAAATTTTCGCGCAATCGTCTGGCATCCCTTCCCCAGGTCCTCACCAGCTCCGTGGCTCCAACGCTACCGTCATATTCATAAACAATCGCAGCCCGGGTCTGTGCCAGGCGCATATTGTCTGCACTCAGAAATCGCACCTCGAACTCGGTGACGAAGTCGAGCTCAGCGGGATTGGACACCACACGGAACCACGCTACATCCGTGTCGATCATGACACTTTTGCTAACCGGCAAATAATCGACGTAGTTGAAAGGCAGGGTATCGGCATGCATCAGTGCATAGCCAGCATCCGTATCCCTGAGCGCAGCAGATATGCGCACCCGACTGTCGGCATCGATATCTACAATGGCATCACTCGCCAGCTGCAGTGAACGCTGCGCAAAATCGAATAGCGCTTTGTTCTCGTTTACACTGAGTTGCGGCAATCGTAATAACTCCCCCGCACTGTCCTCAATACGCAATTCACCACCCAGAAAACTGACCCGCTCCGGGCTTACCGCGTTGAAGCTTGCGGTTTCGCCCAGCGCCACGCCACCGGGAACGACAATTTCCTGGATTGTCGATTCGGAGTACTCGTCTCCGAGAGTCTCTTTCAGAAAGACCGCAGGCTCTGTGCGCGCGATACTGGCATCATCTCGCAGGGAGCTGTCGCGAAAGATCGAGGCGCTGTTACGCCGCACTCTTTCTCCCGCCCAAGCGAGGTCCGGCAACGTGCCCTCGTAGCGCCGCGCATTCGAACTATCGAGAGTCAGTCGGTATTTTGTTGTGGCAAAGAATCGGCCCATCAGCGTATCTGTCTGGACTTCGGATACTTGTTCGCTTGTTGAAGACTGTACGGAAGAAGCAGCCAGAACTCGCCAGCCTGCCTTCTCTGCGGCCATAGCGACTCGCTGTGCGGCCTCTCTGTCAGTCGCAGAATGAGTCACGGACAAGCGCTGGTCGTCAGCCGCTTGTAACCACGCAGTGAGAAAGTCCTGCTCGCTTGTGCTGCTATCTCTCTCCAATGTTTGCTGCGAATCATTCAGAAGAAACAGCGCCGAGATTTCACCAGCAAGATAATCCTGCTCTGCGGCCAGCAACTCAGGTGTCGTGGGATAAGCAGCAACGTACAGATCAGCAAGAATACCCAAACGCGGTCTATCCGGACGCCCCCGCGCGAGTGTCCTCTCATTCAGATTCAGCAGCACATCGATCCCATCTGCGTGGAGATCGTCTACTACGCTGAGGAGCATTCGGATTGCCGGGTTTGCTCGTGCCTGGTCGTCGAGTTCACCCTCATCAGGTGCATCAAGAATCTCCGCTTGAACGCCATAGCTGAGAAGCGACAACAAACAGAGCAGTTTGATCCAGAAAAACACACTCCGGCCGAAGGTACTGGCCACCGAGATGTCTGACCCGCTAATAGTCTGCGCACTGGTCATAAGATTCATCTCGCTGCTTCGCCTGCAGTCGCGCACGCAATTTCCTCACGTAATCTGGCTCACCGAAACTGTGAATTGGCTGCGCCATTTTAGTGATCAGAAAATCCGCTCGCTCATAATCTTGTTGTTCGATCGCAAACCGTACAGCCTGCTCCAGAATAAAACTGTCTCCCGGCAGCAAGGCAAACGCTTTCTGATGGTGTGTCAACCCGGATTGCCAATCCCGCTCGGGAAGAAGTGCCAGTTGTCCCAGAGCGAGATGCACTTCCGGATTCTCCGGATCCATAGCCAAAGCGCTGGAAAAGCTGCGCTCTATCTCACTGACAATGAACTGCCTCTCGGCAGCAGGATAGGTCTTGTCACAGTCAAGCAGCTCGGCCTCCCAGTATTCCCCGTAATCCAGCACGATATCGACTGTTTCTGGCGCCGTTGCCAGCGCGGTCTCGAAGTAGCCGGCGATCTCCTGATCCCGACCTTCAACATCCTGGAATCGTAGCGCGTCACCCAGACCCGAATAGCTTCTCGCCAACGGCTCACTCTCTTGCATGCCAGCTTCAAAGAAGAATTGTGCGGTATCAGGGCGCCCACCATTAAGAGCCAACTCACCAAGTGCCACTGAGAGCCTCACTCCTGACACTTCTTCCGGTTCCCGCAGCGCAACACTCTCTATATGACCTGCCAGATCGACACGCGGCCGCTCAGATTGTTGAAGAAAACGATGAAACTCGTCATCAAGTTGCGCAGGAGTCACATCGAATGACAAGTCATAAGCGAAGCGCGGGCTTCTGTCTTCGAGAAGGTAACTGAGATAATTGCTCAGGGCTTCTCTTCGATCGGGAAAACCATCGATCTGATAGCCATAAACGAGATAGTAATAAAGCGACTCGGATTTCAGGTTGGCAATCTGCAGATTGCGTGGCGACGCCAGAGCCTCATCCCTGAACAGCAAACGTTCCATGGAAAACGATTCACTGATACTCAGCATTGCTTCGTTATTTCGCGATGTGTATTGATCGAAATCCAGCGCGGATCTGCCAACCCTTATCCTGGCAAGAAATGCAGCGAGACCTTCCTCATACCATCGCGGCAATCGTAAATCGGAAAAGTTACGGAGCAGAAAATGTGCGTAATGATGGCGCGCCAGCGCCAGGGAGTCTTCATCCTCTGCCACGAATGCCATGAAATTGGCTCTGGGCGTTGCGTAGAAGAAGGCATTTTCCTGGGTAAAGGTAAAGGCACTCAGCGCTTCATCAGAGCGAAAAACGTACACATAATTAGGCACTGTAGCGGAAGGCAGATCAGTTTCCGGAATCAGCGCTGCAACACCTGCTCGCCACTGCTCAAATTCCATGAGCAGTCGCTGTGTGCGTCTGCGTGATTCCTGACTGAATAGAACGAAATGATCCGACTGTTGCTTTAGCCAGTCAGAGTCGAGCAGATCTGCCTGGCCGCGTGATTCGGCAGGCAACAGAGCAAACAAGGAAGCACAGAGAGCGGCGAGAAGATGCTCTCTGATTCCGATCGTGCGGTTGACCTGAAAAGCAAGCGCCTGCATGGGTGAACACTCGGGCTAACACCTGAGATTACTGTAGCACGGCTATTCCACCCAGCAAAAGGCAGTGGGCTTCCGCTTGTCTTGTGCCTGCGCTCGCGTGACCGCGCCCCTGTTCACATACCGGGGTAGTTGGGGCCACCTCCGCCCTCGGGAACCACCCAATGGATATTCTGGGCCGGGTCTTTGATATCGCATGTTTTGCAATGCACACAGTTCTGCGAATTAATCTGGAAGCGTTTACTTCCATCTGCCTCTTCCACGACCTCATAGACACCGGCCGGGCAATAACGCTGTGCAGGCTCATCGTATTTCGGCAAATTGACCTGAATAGGGATT
>JASBUV010000081.1 GCA_030147705.1 Gammaproteobacteria bacterium | reverse complement strand
GTGCCTTGCTCAGGTGCTGGCTAGATGAACTGATTGCGATAGTTCCAACATCATTCATCGCATGTTGTGCGTTAACACAGAGATTCATTAGTAGTTGATGGATCTGTGATGGGTCGCCATTAATTACCGGGATTTGATCCTTAAGTTTCAGATCGAGAACACAATCTCTTGGCAGAAAGGATCGTAGATGTTCAGCTGTCTCTTCGAGCAGGGAATTGAGGTGCAAGGGTGTGAGTTCGAAGCTGGCAGATTGCCGAGAGAACATCAAAATCTGAGCGATCAGGTCTTTGGCTCTGACGCTTGCAGACAAGATATTGCGGATACGTGTCCTGACATGTGGCTCATCGTTTGGTTTCATGTCAGCGAGTTCTGCATTGGCCATTATCGACATCAGAATGTTATTGAAGTCGTGTGCTATGCCGCCAGACAAACTTCCCAGCGCCTCGAGTTTCTGGGCTTTTTTGAGCTCCGACTCAGCTGCGTTACGACGGCGCATGGTTTCCATCAGCAAACCAATCAATGCGAGCTGCAAGACCATAATGATGATGCCAGTGAATACGAGCCCGGAATAATCGCGCCAGAAATTGGGAGGATCATTGACAATAATACTTCCCGGCGGCAATCGGCTTCTGTCGATAGAAAACGTGTTCAGCTTGCTTCCGTCGAACATATAGTTCGTTTCTGAGAACACCAGAAAGTCTTCTATGGAACCCGACAGCATGTCTCTCGCAATATTGGCTGCCGAGGCGGCGTAGAGAGTCGATGCAGTCATATTGCCGCCCAGGGTTCCGCTCTCCAGTAAGGTATCGAATGCTCCAAAAACAGGGAGAGGGACGTTCTCCTCAAGCATGGTGTTGATCGCCATGGCGCGAAGAGGCTGACCTGTATGGTCGCGGTCGTAGGGGTTGAGAAGAATTGCGCTATTTCGAGGTGCGTCTGCGAGATGGTCAAGCAACTCTTCCGGGGTGAGACCAGATAGCAAGGAGAAGTTGTAGTTGATATCTGCTTCTGCCAGCGCGAACTCCGCCCGTCTTTGATAGGAAAGATCACCCTCGCTCGATCCGCTGACCACATACAGGTGCTCCAGATCAGGTAGCAAATGTGGAATGAGCTCAACTGTTTTGCGTGTCGCCAATTCAGCTGCGCTCTGCAGAATCACGGACTCGGGATTTGTTTCTACGCTGCTCAGCACATCAATGCCGGGTAGTACATAGAGAAGTGCCGCCTGGGGCGCGAAGGTATCGGACCACCTCTGCACAAAAGAATTTGCCTCGGGCAGAACGGCTATCACCAGATCAATTTGTAGCTGGCTATACTTCAGACGTAAAGATTCCGCCATAACCTGTTTTTGCAGTTCAGGTGTTTCGATCAGCGAAAGAAATTCAGGGATGGCAGGAATACCGGAGTTAGTAGACAACTCGGTAAGCATGATCTGATTGAAATTCTGCTCCCAGGGCCCGATGTCGGGATTGCCATAGATAACCAGAACGCGTCGATTCTCTGGAAACTCGGCAGCTTCGCTCAAAGCACAGACAGTGATCAGGAATACTAATCCGGTTCTTATCACTCTCTGTAGCAGCTTGTGCATAGGCAATTTCGCCATAGTGAAACGGTCACGCGTGGTGTTCTTACTGCCTGCTACAAAACATAGTGTATGCCGCAGACAAAGGTCAATAATAGTTTACGACCAGCAATAGCTGATTATTGACCAGTATTTGCTTACTGATTTCGTGGTAGGTCCGGGCAGGCTGCGCTGTGCAGGCTCTGTGGAATCGAGCAGTAGTTCTATGGGGATTCTTGCACGCCGAGGATGTTCCAAGCCACTGAAGCTGAGGCCGAACTGCCGTTACTGAAGGTGGCGGTCGCGGTGATGATGTGTTCACCGCTGCCCAGAACGGAGAGATCAATCCCGGGACAGCGCAACGCCTGCCCTTGTTGATTCAGGGCTGAGCCAATCGCACAACTATCAAATTGTGAACTGACATCGACGCCGTTGGCAGTCAGGGAGATGTTTGCGATTGGGCTGGAGATGCGTGACAGAACCACCAGATCAATAGACTGGTTTTCGAGAAACAGTCCATCGGCCGGACTGATGGCAAGCGGAGCAACCAGTTGATAAAGACTGCCTGACAGGTCAGCGACAAAAAGCTCACCGTTCTGGTCTTGCCCGAACGAGCTGATATCGAAATCAGTGTCGAGTAGTACAGTTTGCTGCCACTGCTGGTCGATCTGTTCTGCCGAGAAAATCTCACCGGTACAGAAATCGCCATAGAGATACTTTCCCTGCAACGCCGGCATTGCCTTGCCCCGATACACGTAACCACCGGTAATCGAACAACGACCATTCGTATGACTGTATTCGAATGCGGGCAGGGTGAGGCTGCCGTCATTGCATCCGGTGGCAGGATTGAAGCAGGAAGAACCCTCCATCAATCGCCAGCCATAGTTTTCTCCAGAAGCGATGTTTGCCCGGTGAACATGGACTTCTTCAATCAGATCCTGCCCGACGTCGGCAATATACAGATCACCAGTAATGCGATCGAAACTGTAGCGAAAGGGATTACGCAAGCCGAGCGCCCAGATCTCATCGAGTGTGAAATCCGTGTGGGCAAAAGGATTGTCGTCTGGGATCGCGTAGGGTGAGCCGTTGTCCACATCGATTCGCAGCATCTTGCCCAGCAGGCTTAGATGATTCTGAGCATAGTTCTCCGGATCGCCACCGCTGCCACCGTCGCCGAGCCCGATGTAGAGATAGCCGTCGGGCCCAAAGGCCAGGTGCCCGCCATTATGATTGCTAAACGGCTGCGCAACTGTGAGCAGGATTTCTTCGCTACTCCCATTGGCCTGATTCGGATCAGTACTCACTGTGAAGCGTGAGACTACCGTCGCGAAAGACGAGTTGGTGTAGTTCACAAAGAATTGCCCATTGCTGGCAAAGTCTGGGTGAAACGCAATCCCCAGCAGCCCACGCTCCTGGCAGCAGCTGATTCTGTCGCTAATATCGAGGAAGGGGGTATCCAGCACAGAACCGTTCCGCCAAACCAAAATCCGTCCCACTTGCTGCCCAATAAACAGACGCCCAGAATTATCCCCGGCATGCTCGATCGCCACCGGAGCCTCGATATTGCTTGCTATTTGTACAGGGGTGATCACCTGTACTTGCGAATTGACAGAAAATGACAGCAAAAACAATGAGATAAGTGTAATGTTGCGCACACTCTGACTCCGGGCAGAAAGTTAAGTGCCTAGTGTAGAGGAAAAATGCCTACCAGAAATCAGGTGGTAGTCACAGATTAGGAAATCATCTTCAACGCCTTTATAATTGCGCCCTTAGCTGACACCGTCACGCGCCCGTAGCTCAGCTGGATAGAGTAACTGGCTTCGAACCAGTTGGTCGGGAGTTCGAATCTCTCCGGGCGTGCCAATACCAAAAAGGGAGCCTAAGGCTCCCTTTTTGGTATTGGTGTGCCTGGCGGCACGATGAGAACTCCTCAGTTCGAAAGCCGCGTAAGCGGCGCAGACAGCGCGCAGCGCTGCCCCAAAGGGGTGAAGATTTTGGCTTAGCCAAAATCTGAATCAATCTCTCCGGTGGAAGCCGAAGGCTTCCTAGCCACGGGCACTCGACTGATCAAAGCGCCTATGGCTCCCTTTTTGGTATTGGCGTGCCTGGCGGCACGATGAGAACTCCTCAGTTCGAAAGGAGCGAAGCTCCGCAGACAGCGCGCAGCGCTGCCCCAAAGGGGTGAAGATTTTGGCTTAGCCAAAATCTGAATCAATCTCTCCGGTGGAAGCCGAAGGCTTCCTAACCACGGGCACTCGACTGATCAAAGCGCCTAAGGCTCCCTTTTTGGTATTGGTGTG
>JASBUV010000072.1 GCA_030147705.1 Gammaproteobacteria bacterium | reverse complement strand
GAGAACGGCAATCGCATCGAAGATACCGTGACAGGCTGGCCCGTGCATGAGGTTGGTCGCAATCCTGATATTTTCGATCCGGATGGCGGACGTCTGCTAAAAGCCGGTTCCTATGTGTATTCCGACTCGGTACATCTGCATTCCAACGGACTCGATACAACAGGCCATCTGGAAATCGGCTTCCGCTTCCACCCGGTAGGCTATGAGCCAAAATATGAGCGTGCGATTCTGGGTCTCGGCAACGGTGTCGATATCAGCATCGCGGGCAATGAGAATAATCAGGAGCTGCACGCCTACACCGTGCTGGATCAGCACACCAAGATCATCACCTTCGAGCCCCACCTGCATGCTCCCGGTGAGCGCATGTGTCTGGAAGCGATCTGGGATTATACCATTGAGACCTTGTCCTGTGTCGGCTACGACCACAACTGGGTACGCGGCTATCCCTACGAAGATCATGCAGCACCGCTGCTGCCCAAAGGCACAATCCTGCATATCGTCGGTTACATGAATAACACCGAGACCAATCCCAACGTGCCTGATCCGCGCAACTGGCAAGGTTCCGGCAATCGCTCCGTGACAAACATGTTTATCGATCTGGGTATTAGGGTGTCGATGACGGAGGAGCAATTCCTCGAAGAAATGGAGCAACGTCGTCAGGTGCTCAACCTCGGACCAAATGATCATGTCATTGGTTGTCCGCTCTGTGGTGCCCCATTGGTGGCACCGATTGCAGACGAAGAGGAAGACGAGGATGTGGCAGGCGCTGAAGGCGCCGAGTCAGCAGCCAGACCACTAGTCTCCGGATTTAACGCAGCACCGCGTACTGGCAATCAGACGCGGTGCCGTCGTTACTGAGCACGCGCACGTCCTGATTCAATTCTTTGTTCCTTCAATTCGATGCAGGAAGCCGGCCGGCGACGCTGTTAGCTCGCTGCGCTTGCGCTGGCCTGTCCATGTTGGGAGCGATACTCTGAGGGAGTCATGCCGTAGCGATCCTTGAAGGCCTTGTTGAACACCGACAAGGAGGAGTAACCCGCCTCAAACGCGACGCTGGAGATCGCCAAGCGCGAACCCACCAGCTTGTCTCTCGCGTCTTCAATCCGGTAACTATTCAGAAACTGGTTAAAATTACGGTGTTTCATCGACTGGTTGATGATGCGGCGTAAACGGTATTCCTGAATGGACAGGGCGTCCGCCAAATCCGAAATGGTAAGCCCCGCCTGCGTGAACAGCCGCTCTTGCACCATCAGATTTTCAATCTTCGCTACGATGCCCGCGTCGGCAGCTGATTGCGAAGGAGCGGGTGTCTCCTGATTGCGTTGCTGTACCCGCTGCTCGGGAACCAGGCTGGCTGCTTCGTCATCCAGTCGCAGACTGGTCAGATTGAATGCCAGCGTGGCGACGAAGATGTAGAGGGAATAGATGGCGGTAGGCATGGTGAAACCGTTGAAGTAACCAATAATGCCTGACCCGACGATGGTGCCGATCAACAAGCCCGCGCAGATGACGAAGATCACGCGAAATTTTCGGCGTTGCTCTACCAGATCGCTTGAATAGCCATACACAGCGAGATAGATGGCATGCAAGGTGAATCCGAACATCAATGCCTGCGGAATAAGCTGCACCAGAACAAACGAGAAGCCACTGGCGATTGCCTCCGGATTCCCGATAGCAATCGCAGAACCGATGCCCCTGTCGAGGACAAAGAAGGCGATAACGAGCCAGGCCGACAGAGGGATTTGCCCGGAGTCGAGAAACAACCAGCGCGCAATAATCCACAACACGAACGGCGTCAGAGTGGCAAAGCGAAACAGAATGAAGCTGGGCAGTGTGTTTGCTTCGATTACCGACAGGGTGGTTACAACATAAGCGCCGAGACAGATGCAGAACAGTGACATCCATTTGGCCAACGCCCCGCGATAATTCATGGGGAAGTAGCAGGCAAGCATGGCGAGCTGTGACAAGGCGAGAGCCGCTGCGATATCAGTAATCCAAATCATGGAGATGCAAATTAGTGCAGCTTGATAGGCAATGCAATCACACGTTGCGACTTTGTAAGGATAAATGGGAATCCCGGTGTGCAGCGTCTTGGTGAAGATGCGAGATTCGCATGCCATCAGCGCAATGCCGGGTGACGCGGGGGCTTGATGGCCGGGTAGAGTCTCGGTCTTCGATCGGCACCGATAGCGGGTTGCACTCGCACTTCTGCTCTTCACTCATGAGTTATCGAGGGCTATTTCAGCGCATTCGCTGTCGAATAGTGAAATTTCAGAATTCGTCAGCAAAAAACCGCATACAACGCAGGAGTTTTGCCTCCGAAACAAGTCGTTTGGGCTTGAATGATTGCTGCCCTGAATAAGCCTTGGATCTTCGCAAAGCGCCAAGTGACGGGCCTCTCAGCTACTCGTGTGCCGCCTGACAATCCCGAGTTCGGAAATCGTCAGAATATTTTCAGCTTCAGTAAGACAGGCAATGGGGAGTTTGGTTAAATCGGCCGGATTCTGCAGGCTGAGGGTGGATCAGTCGGGATTACAGGAGATTCAGGCCGCGTTATTCAGGCGTCGCCGGGATTTCGAGAGCCTGGTGCGATCCAGGTAATGCACAGAATTTCAGGCACATTATTGAAAGAGGTTTAGTTTATGCTCGCCAAAAAAGTAACAGCAATAAGCTGGCTGGCAACAGCGGTGCTCTTGGCATCCGCAACGCTGGCTAATGCGCAGTCCAGCGAAGTGACGTTTCACAAGGATATCGAACCGATTCTGCAGCAAAGCTGCCAATCCTGTCACCGTGCCGGTGGCGGGGCGCCCATGTCTTTGATTTCTTATGAAGAAGTCGCGCCATTTGCAGGTTTGATCGAATACAAAACAGGTCTGCGCGACCGGGCAGGCGCCATGCCACCCTGGTATGTGGAGAAGGACATTGGTATCCAGCAATTCAAAAACGACCCCTCGCTGAGCGATGAGCAAATCGCCAAGATCTCCCAGTGGGCGCGCAGTGGCGCTCCGAAGGGTGATCCTGCCGATGCACCAGCACCGTTGGATTTTGATGATTCCGTCAAGTGGACACTCGGCGAGCCTGACCTCGTAGTGCGTACCGAAGACTTTTTCATGGAAGGTGGCCGTCCTGACTGGTGGGGTGATATCGCCCGCGTTCCAACCGGTCTGGAAGAAGATCGCTACGTCAAATCAGTTGAGATTGTTGAAGTCAATGATGTGCCAGCCGCTGGCAACGGTCGTGACACCGTCGGTGGTCGCTATATCTTTCACCATATGATCTGGCGTACAGAAGTCCATGACGAAAATGGCAATGCCATTGAAGATACGACCGTCAGTTGGCCGGTCCATGAGGTTGGCCGTAACCCGGATATCTTCGATCCGCGTGCGGGCCGTTTATTGCGCGCCAACTCTGTGTTCGCAACCGACTCAGTCCATATGCACTCCAATGGCCGTGATACGACCGGGCATCTGGAAATCGGTTTTACTTTTCACCCCAAAGGCTATGAGCCTGAATTCAAACCGGCTCGCATTGGTTTGGGTAATGGCGTAGACATCAGTATTGCCGGTGGTGAGAAGGATCAGGAGTTGCATGCCTATGCAGTGCTGCATGAGCCTACCAAGATCATTACCTTTGAGCCGCATCTCCATGCTCCTGGTGAGCGCATGTGTCTCGAAGCAATCTGGGGATACACAGTAGAAACTCTGTCCTGCGTGGGCTACGACCACAACTGGGTGCGCGGTTATCCGTATGCGGACGATTATGCGCCGCTTCTGCCAGCCGGTACGATCCTGCACATCGCTGGTTACATGAACAACACCTCAACTAATCCCAACGTACCTGACTCACGTAACTGGCAAGGTTCAGGCAATCGTTCAGTGACCAATATGTTTATTGATCTGGGGATACGTGTCACCTTGACCGAAGAGCAGTTCTTCGAGGAAATGGAGAAACGTCGTCAGACTTTGAATCTCGGCCCGAACGATCACGTAATCGGCTGCCCGCTGTGTCTTGCGCCGTTGGTTGCACCGATTTCTGATGAAGACACTGAAAGCGACACTGCGACATCGGGAGCTGAGTAGACATGATTTTCAATTCGATCAAACAAGCGCTCAAGGCGAGCGCTGTTACTCTGTTGCTGAGCTCAGTATTCGTCGGTGCTGTTCAGGCTGATACTTACCGTAGTGGTCAACATGTTGAGCCGGCGTTTGAAGGCTGGCGCCCGAACGATGATGGCACCTTCAGCATGATGTTCGGCTATATGAACGAAAATTGGGAAGAGACACCAGACGTCGAAGTGGGTGATAACAACTACTTTTCTCCGGGCGAGGCTGATCGCGGGCAACCGACCCACTTTCTGCCACGCCGCAATCGCTTCACTTTTGAGGTGGTTGTGCCTGCCGACTGGGGCGATCGGGAACTGGTCTGGACTCTCAATGTGAACGGAGTCGAACGCAAGGCCTATGCCACGCTGCGACAGGATTATCTGGTCGATAATATAGTTATCGCCTCTGAAACCGGATCCCTGGGAGCCGGCACCAGTAGTCCGGAATCACGCGCCAATCAAAAGCCTTCGGTCACCGTGCGTGGTGATAGCACTCGTTCAGCACGAGTTGGTGAGCCAGTCTCACTTGCAGTGCTCGTTGAAGATGATGGCATTCCCAAGACAGATCATCCTGAAGCGATCAGCAAGCGAAGACTATTGAGTGCGCCGTCACGCGTCACAGTGGGCAAGACCAATGGCTTGTTCATGTCCTGGAACAAATACCGTGGTCCAGGAAGCGTGAGTTTTGATCCGCCGCAAGTCAAAGTCTGGGAAGACACGCGCACCAGCGCAAACTCTCCCTGGTCTGCGTTGTGGTTGCCGCCCGAGCCGCCAGAAGATGGTGTGTATCACACCACTGCAACTTTCACTGAGCCTGGTGAGTATATTCTGTGGGGGAGAGCCGATGATGGCGGCCTCTACGAAGATGCCTACGTAACCGTCATCGTTACTGAATAGCACTGTAAGAACGTCTACGCAGCTTAAGCATGACGTTTGCTATTGAAGGGAAGGTATTCTGGTACCTTCCCTTTTTTTTCCAAATTTTTGGTTGCATCTGAAAGTTAGCCCGTTTGACCAGGAAGACCCTACATGCTGCGGCGATACTGGCCACCAACTTCAAAGAACGCCTCGGTGATTTGTCCGAGGGAGCAGTAGCGGACCGCGTCCATTAGTGCTTCGAAGACATTCTCTCCACGTCGTGCTGCATCCTTGAGTTGTTCCAGCGCCGCCGGGGCATGCTCGGCATGGCGCGCGTGAAAGTCGGCCAATCGAGCGATCTGGCTTTGCTTCTCGGCGTCGGTACTGCGCGCCAGTTCAATCTCGAACTCTTCTTCGGGCTCGGGATTCAGAAAGGTATTGACGCCGATAATCGGAAGGCTGCCATCATGCTTGCGATGCTCATAGTACATCGACTCATCCTGAATCTTGCCGCGCTGATAGCCTGTTTCCATCGCGCCAAGCACTCCTCCCCGTTCTGAAATTCGTTCGAATTCGCACAGCACAGCCTCTTCGACGAGATCGGTCAGTTCCTCGATGATGAATGATCCCTGATTGGAATTTTCATTCATCGCCAACCCCCATTCCTTGTTGATCACCAACTGGATCGCCATGGCGCGTCGCACCGATTCTGCTGTCGGGGTAGTAATGGCTTCGTCGTATGCGTTAGTGTGCAGGCTGTTACAGTTATCGTAGATGGCGATCAACGCCTGCAGCGTGGTGCGGATATCGTTGAACGACATCTCCTGAGCGTGTAATGAACGCCCTGACGTCTGGATGTGATACTTGAGTTTTTGACTGCGTTCATTGGCTCCGTAGCGGAAGCGCATGGCTGTTGCCCAGATGCGTCGGGCTACACGACCCATGACGGTGTATTCCGGATCCATGCCATTGGAGAAAAAGAATGACAGGTTGTGTGCAAAATCATCGATCGCCATGCCGCGTGCCAGATAGGCTTCGACAAACGTGAATCCGTTGGCCAGCGTAAAGGCCAATTGGGAAATAGGATTCGCTCCCGCTTCAGCAATGTGATAGCCGGAGATGCTGACAGAGTAGAAGTTGCGCACTTTGTGGCGAGTGAAATATTCCTGGATATCCCCCATCACCTTGAGACTGAATTCGGTTGAGAAAATACAGGTATTTTGTCCCTGATCTTCTTTCAGAATATCGGCCTGAACCGTACCGCGCACGCTTTCGAGGGTTCTGCTACTGATCTCGCGCATTTCCGCAGCATCTGGTTGTCGATCGTGCTCGTTGACGAATTTTTCCACTTGCTGGTCGATGGCGGCGTTGAGAAACATGGCGAGAATGGTCGGAGCAGGGCCATTGATTGTCATCGACACAGAGGTAGTCGGGTGACACAGATCGAAGCCGTCGTACAGCGCCTTCATATCATCAAGTGTTGCGATGGAAACGCCAGAATTTCCTACCTTGCCGTAGATATCCGGTTGCACGGCCGGGTCGAAACCATAGAGCGTCACGGAATCAAACGCAGTGGAGAGTCGCTTGGCTTCCGCGTGTTCGGATAACTGTTTGAAGCGGCGGTTGGTACGGAACGCATCGCCTTCGCCAGCGAACATGCGTGTTGGGTCTTCAGAATCTCGCTTGAATTGAAAGACTCCACCGGTAAACGGGAACCGACCTGGCACGTTTTCAAGCAGCAGCCATCTTAACAGCTCACCATGATCTTCGAATCGGGGCAGGGCCACTCTGGGTATTTCGGTGCCGGATAAAGAGCGGCGTGTCAGCTGCGTGGTCTGTTCACGGCCGCGTACGGTGACAGTAAAACTTTCGCCCGTGTAGTTCTTTTTCACCTCTGGCCAGTTTTCGAGCAGCTTCTTGCAGCGCTGATCCAGCGCAGAATCCTTTTTGCTAATCAATGCATCCAGCGTTGCGAGTTCCGATGCATCAGCACCGGCCGCAGTGAGCATGGTCTTGCTGGCTACGAGCTGTTGTCGCTCGCGTGCTATTGCTGTCTGCTCTGCGACCTGACGGTGATAGCCCCTTACTTCATCGGCTATGTCAGCCAGATAGCGCTGCCGATGGCCGGGGATGATGACGGTTTTCTCGCTGGACACCTTGTTGGTCACGGTGGGCAGCTGTGCGTCAAATGCGCGCAAGCCGTGCTGTGACAACGCTTTGCGCAAAGCCTGATAGAGTGCGGTAATTCCGTCGTCGTTAAATTTCGAGGCGATGGTCCCGAATACGGGCATGTCTTCAGGAGCTTGTGAAAAAGCCTGACGGTTGCGTTGCACCTGCTTGCTGACATCGCGCAACGCATCATCGCTGCCCTTGCGGTCGAACTTGTTGATAGCAAAGAAATCGGCGAAATCGAGCATGTCGATTTTTTCGAGCTGGCTCGCCGCTCCAAACTCCGGCGTCATTACATACAGTGAAGTATCGACATAAGGCACGATGCCCGCATCGCCCTGGCCGATTCCAGGTGTCTCAACAATGATGAGGTCGAAATCGGCTAGCTTGATTGCTGCGATTATTTCCCGAAGGGTGCGAGGAATCTCTACAGCGGCGTCGCGGGTAGCCAGCGAGCGCATAAAAATATTGTCGTGATTGATCGCGTTCATGCGAATGCGATCGCCCAACAAGGCGCCACCTGTCTTTTTTCGGGTCGGGTCGATGGCCAGTATCGCAATGCGAAGAGTATCGCCACTGTCCTGCCGAAAGCGGCGCACAATCTCGTCGGTGGATGACGACTTGCCGGCGCCGCCCGTTCCAGTAATGCCCAGCACGGGGCAGGTAGTAACAGATTCTGCCCTGGTCAATAGTGTGCTCAAAGTCTGCGCGTCATAGTTACCATTCTCAATTGCACTGATAGTGCGAGTGAGAGTGACGTGGTCAGGCGAAGCCAAATCGTCGAGCGCTGGAGCAGTATATTCAGGAGGCTGGACGGAAGTACTAGCGGACACTGATTCATCGGCACAGCGTTTAAGCATGTCGTCGATCATTCCCTGCAGTCCCAGTTGCTGACCGTCCTGGGGAGAATACAGTCGTGTCACACCGTAGTCGTGCAGTTCCCTGATCTCATCAGGAATGATGACGCCGCCGCCACCACCGAAAATTTTGATGTGACCTGCACCGAGTTCCTTGAGTTTGTCGACAAGGTATTTGAAGTACTCGATGTGTCCGCCCTGGTAGGAGCTGATCGCGATAGCATCCACATCTTCCTGAACGGCAGCGCGAACGATTTCCTGTACAGAGCGATTGTGTGCAAGGTGGATTACTTCGGCACCGCTGGCTTGAAGTATGCGGCGCATAATATTGATGGCAGCATCATGGCCATCGAACAGGCTGGCTGCAGTCAGAAACCGGACTGGCTTGTGACTGGCTCGCGCCACGCCGTCTCTCGCCTGTGCTGCGCGCTTGCTGGAAAGATGAATTACACTCAAGGCCTACTCCCCCCGGAAATCCTTGTTGAGACCGATGCCGTGGCATCAGCAGGACTAGTGTAGCCCATTCGCCGGCTGTGATGTACCTGCTCTGGCGGCAGTCCTTATTCCTTGAGCAGTACCGTATTGTAGCCACGCGCCTGAAGCTGCTCCTGAATCTTCTGGCTCTGGGCAGCGTCCCGCGTTTCGACGGTGATATAGAGGTCGGCGCGGCGCACAGGCACGGTGCCGAACAGGCGCTGATGAAAGACTTCCAGAATGTTGCCACCATGATCGCCGATGATCTCGGTAACATCGGACAGCGCCCCGGGCAGGTCTTCAATCTTGATGAGGTAACGCACGATCCGGCCTTTACGTGCCAGTCGGCGCATGAGCACGGACGCGAGGATTCGAGAATCGATATTGGCTCCGGAGATAATGATTCCGCACTTGCTGGTGGCAAACTTGTCGGGTGCGCGTAGCAGTGCAGCGAGCGCTGCGGCACCGGCTCCTTCAGAAACAGTCTTTTCTATGGTGAGCAGCAAATAGATCGCTTCCTCAACTTCTTCTTCCGATACGATCACGATATCGTCCACCAACTCGCGAATGATGGCCATATTGAGTTCGCCGGGGTGTTTGACTGCGATGCCCTCGGCGACAGTAGAGCCTCCATTCAATTCGGTTTTACCGTGAAGCAGGTTCCAGGCGCTCGGATAGCCCTCAACCTCGACTCCGACAATACGAATGTCGGGGCGCACAGCTTTAGCTGCCACGGCGCATCCCGCGATGAGTCCGCCACCACCGATAGGGATCACGAGTGTGTCCAGTTCCGGTTGGGCAGCAAGCATCTCCAGTGCAACTGTGCCCTGGCCTGCGATGATTTGCTCATCGTCGAAAGGGTGGATGAAGACCAGGTTTTCCTCTGCCGCGACGTGTTTTGCATGCGCTCTGGATTCGTCCAGCGTGTTGCCTTCCAGAATTACCCGGGCGGCAAAGTTCTCAGTGTCTTCGACTTTGACATTCGGGGTGCTGACAGGCATGACAATGGTCGCCGGAATGCCCAGTCGCTGCGCATGGTAAGCCACTGCTTTGGCATGGTTTCCGGCGGACATGGCGATCACGCCAAGAGCACGCTCCTCTTCGCTCAGCTGGAGCAGCTTGTTCAAGGCACCTCGTTCCTTGAAGGAAGACGTAAACTGCAAGTTCTCGAACTTCAGCCAGACGCCACTGCCCAGAATCTTTGTCAGCGTCCTGGAATGCTCGCACCGCGTCTCGACGATAGCGTCCTGGATTCGTTCGGCGGCAGTTTCAATTTCGCGCAGTGTAATGCTCATGTCGGGGCTCATCGAAGCTTGTTCAGTTAGCGTTTATCTATTGCTGGTATTGTGACAGAAAACACCAGCTATTAATCGGGTCGGAGTATAATACTCCTTTATTTTTGCGCGCTTTGCGGGTGTGGTGCATTAGAATACGCAACCCGCCAGCTGGTCACTCTGCCTCAGCAGTTCAGCAGGCCAATTCACTGCCAGCAATATGTTGTTATAGTAAGTCCATGAGCTCACATTCCCAGTCTCCCCAGCCAGCCATGCACTCTGCAGGGCTGCGTAGTTCGCTGCAAGTGGCAGGGCTTGTAGTGGGAATAGTGTTCGGGTCAAGCGCCTCAGCGCAGGAACCCGAGCTGCTGATCACTGGCGGCAATGATCGCCTGCAAGCCAACATCAGGGCGCATGTGACCCTGCCGGACCTGGATTGCGACGCCTCAGCCGTTCGCCTGGGTCGGTTTCTTCCCGGAATTCGGCAAAGCATCGTACGCGCCGCCAGAGCGCTGGGTTATTACCACCTGGAGCAGCAGAGCCGTTTTGAGGCTGCGGAGTCCTGTTGGCGCCTGCACGTTGAGGTAGAACCCGGGGCACCGGTGTTGGTTGGCGAGGTGAATGTGGCAGTAGCCAGCGATGCTGAGCTGTTTACTTCCCAGCTGCAGCAATTGCCACTGCAAACCGGTCAACAACTCGATCAAGGAGCCTACGAGCGCATCAAGACCAATCTCTCGGCACGCGCAATCGAACAAGGTTTTTTCGACGCGCGTTTCAGCAGATCAGAGCTGCAATTGGATCTTGTGAATAACACCGCGACTGTAGACATGCTCTTCAACCCCGGAGAGCGTTATCGCATTGGCGCAGTCAACATTCAGGAGTTGCCCGCGCTTTCCGAAGAATTCATCAACCGTTTTCTTGAATTCGCACCAGGCGATTACTACTCCTCCGAGTCACTGCTGGCGATGCGTAATTCTCTGAACAGTTCGCACTACTTCAGCAGCGTTTCGGTTTCTCCACTGATCAATCAGGCCAGCAATAATGAAGTGCCGGTCAATATAAGCCTGTCCATGCGGCCACAGCGCGTGTACGCCACTGGCCTCGGTATGACCACCGACATCGGCCCCCGCGTGCGTTTTGACTATGAGAACCGATATAGGAACCGCAGCGGTCACAATATTATTGGCAACATGGGTTTGTCGCCAGTTCAACAGAATCTGGATATTGGTTATGGCATTCCCCTTGCTGACCCTGCAACCGAGTCATTGAAGTTGTCGGTCGGATTTCTCGCGGAGGATACCGATACGTTTCGCAATGAATCTACTCGTGTTGGAGCAACGTACAGTTTTATCAATAGCTGGAATTGGCGCCAGCACTACTTTCTTAATCTGCAACACGACGAATCGGATATCAGCGGAGAGACCTTGACGGCAGATTTCGTGATCCCCGGAGTCAGCATGGATCGCACCAGTGCGAACGATGTGCTGTACCCGACTCGAGGCTGGCGCTTGTTCGGAGAATTGAAAGGTGCATCGGACACGCTATTGTCCTCTGAGTCATTCCTGCAACTGAATTTCTCCGGGAAGCTGATTCAGAGTGTTGGCAGTGGCAGGGTATTGCTGCGTTTCGATGCGGGAACCACGCTCGCCAACGATCTTGATCGATTGCCAACATCCATTCGTTACTTCAGTGGTGGTGACCAGACGGTGCGGGGCTACAAATATGAATCACTCGGCCCAGTGAATGATGCCGGCGAAGTAGTCGGGGGCAAACATAAGCTGGCCATGAGTGTGGAATATGACTTCCCCATCAGCGAAAGTTGGAAATTGGCGGTGTTCGCTGATGCGGGTAATGCCTTCAATGCGTTTGATGACTATGAGCTGAAAACCGGTGCCGGGCTGGGAGTGCGCTGGTTGTCACCCATTGGCCCAATCCGAGTGGATCTGGCTTCAGCGCTGGATAATGACAACAAAGTCCGACTGCATATCACTATGGGGCCTGATTTGTGAGCAAGCTGCTGCATTCACCCTGGCGCTATCTGATCTGGGTCTGTCTGAGTTTGCTGCTATTGCTGATGGCTGCTCTGGCGGCGGTCAGCACCTTCGTGGCCACCGAAAGTGGCAGCCGAATACTGACGGAATGGGGGCTGGAACAGGTCAGTCAAAGCGACGGAATTGTTGTCAGTGTGGACGGTATAAGAGGCAATCTGTTGCAAGGTTTGCGGCTGCAAGGGTTGGCGATTTCCACTCCCGATGTTGATATCCGCGCGCAATCACTGGTCGCTGACTGGAATTCTTTCTCGCTGTTGGGCGGTGACTTTCAGCTAGCGAGGCTGGAAGTGGATGGCATCGAAGTTGTCGTTAAACAATCAACCGAGTCTACCAAGTCCGATGCTTCTTCTCCGCTGGCCAATGTGTCTTTTTCCCCTTTGCCGATCGCATTCGAAGTGGCTGACTTTGTAGTCGTAAATTTTACACTGCTGGTCGAGCAACGCTCATCTGCTGAACCGGTGACCCTGACGGTCAACAGATTGCAAACCGGGCTGAGTTTCCGCGACATACGAATCGCTCTGGATGAGCTGCATCTGGAATCTGACATCGCAGTACTGGATGGGGATCTCACGCTGGACCTGGGGCCTGCACTACCGATCACTGCACAGTTGCGATGGACCTACCTTGATGCGTTACCGCTCGAGCTTGAAAACGCCTCAGGCGAATTAAGTGTCGGTGGCAGTATCGAGCAACTGGAAATTACTCATCGACTTGCATCGCCTTATGTTGTGCAGAGCACCGGTCGAATTTCCCCGCTGGCCGCTGCTGGCGTTGAAGTCGATTTGCAGCACAATGCAGATCGGCTGGTGTTGCCGCAAGAAGCACTACAGGCAGAATTGCAGCAAGTACGTCTGACGACGTCGGGTGCATTCCCTGACGTCGAGTTCACCCTCAACACAACTGTCGCACAAGCAGACCGCTATCCCGCGCTCGGCGTTTCGGCGAGTGGACAGCTGAATGGCATGATGGTCAATCTCAATAGTGACATTAGCGCGCCAACAGGCGCACTGAGCAGTGAGCTCTTACTGGATTTTTCTCAGGGATTTTCTATCGGTGGTCACTACACGCTTCAGGAAGACGACCCGTTGGCCTTGCTGGGGCTTAGTAGTGAGTTCCCGGTTGCGAATCTGAACAGTGTCGGTGACTTTCAGTTCAATGCAGACGGGCAGAGTCTGCAGCTTGAGCTGGGCGAGACTTCTGCGTTCGTGGATGATTTCGAAGTTGTCGTCGCAGGCGGATTGATGCTGCAAGACGGTACCTGGCAGATTGATGGCTTTACCGCGAGAAGCAGTGCCAATCAGCTGCTTGTGAGCGGCAGCTACGATGAACAGATTGTTCTGGACTGGCAGCTGCAGGCACCTCAGCTCGAACAGTTTTTACCGGGCATTTCCGCAGTTGCGATTGGAGAGGGAACGCTGCGGGGCAATCTCGAGGCGCCCGTCATTGACGCACACTTCTCGGTTGAACAGTTGGTATCTGAATCTGCAACCGTGCGCACTATGCAATTGAGCGTCGAGGGTGACGTCACGCACTACGAAGGGCAGGTGCAAATCCAGAATGCTGAGTTCGACATCGGCTCAGAGCCCTTGCAAGTGGATTCTGCCAACCTGATATTCAGTGGTTCACCTTCCGCGCATGACCTGACGCTGGCGCTTTCAGGTGTCTATGCGTATTCGGAGCTCGTCGCGGATCTCAGTTTGCAGGGTGGCTTCTCTGAAGCGTTCGGCAGCGATTGGAGTGGTGAGCTTTCAAGGAGCAGTCTGCAAAGTGTTGCTGGCAATTGGCAGTTGCTTGCACCAGTCGATTTGAATTGGGCTGACCAGCAAATACAGGTCGCTGACAGTTGCTGGGTAAACGAGAGCATCCGAATCTGTGTAAATGTGACACCTGATGTATCTGGCCTATACACGCTGGAAGGTTCGATAGCCGATTTTCCATTGCAGGAATTCAATGCACTTGCCCAGCGCACCCCGTTAATTGCGCTGCCCCAGATACCGCGACTGCCCGAGGGGGTCACAATCGAAGGAACGGCTACAGCGTCGGTATATGCACAGTTTGGTGCTGAGTCATCACCGAGATTCAGCTCCAACGTACTTGCAGAGAATGCAGTGTTGACCCTAAGTTCTGGCTCTCAGGATCAGTTTGGAGAACAACGTAGTGCAGAGGAGCTGGTCCAGCAGAGTTACACCTGGCGCCGTTTGTCCTTGCAGGCACAATTGGAGGAAAGCCAGTGGCAGCTGGATGGTCGTGCTCAATTGGAAGCTGCCAATCTGCAGGATGACAGTTTGCCAATTAGCGGTGAGTTGCAGGCCGGGTTAAGCATCGACTCTGCAGGCAACCTGAATGGCAGCAGCCGCGCGGAATTTTCCAATCTCGGTTGGGTTAGTGCACTTGTTCCCGAACTGCGTGATGTAACCGGATTGCTAGAAAGCAGACTGGCGATCGCAGGCAATCTTCAGGCGCCGGAACTGGATGGAGAGTTACGGATTAATCAGGCCGGATTCCTGTTGGAGAGAACCGGAGTCACCTATTCAGACATTGAACTGAGTCTGACAGGCGCGAGCATCGATAGTGTGACGCTTGAGGGCAGCCTGGCTTCCGAAGAGGGGTTTCTTACCTACTTCGGTGCCGTGCAGGGATTGAATACACCCGGCTGGCATCTGGAAGCAGAAGTCGAAGGCGAAAACTTCTGGCTATCCAATACCCCGGAGTTGGCGTTACAGATCACGCCGATGCTCAATCTCGATGCCAATGCTCAGCGCATCGATCTGCGCGGCAATCTCCACGTGCCTTTGCTGGATCTCGTGTTACAGGCGCTGCCTGCCTCGGCAGTGGATATTTCACGTGATGTCGTGATTCAGAACTATCCTTCTGAAAGGCCAGAGCTGGCGCGCTCTTTTACCAGCAGTCAAACGGCCGTCTTCGATCTGCCCATGAGTGCGGATCTGGTATTGAGTCTCGGCGACGAAGTCGCCTTCGAAGGATTCGGTCTGCAGGCTGCATTGACGGGTGAGTTGGAGGTGCAGCAGCAACTGACTGGTGCCAGTTTTACCTACGGGGAGCTGGCGATCACCGAAGGTCACTATCGCATCTATGGGCAAGAATTGACCCTGCAGGATGGCAAGCTTCTGTTCCTCGGCAACTACTCCAATCCGGCGCTCGACATTCGAGCAGTGCGCGAAGTACAAGGGCAGACAGTCGGTGTACTGATCAATGGCACGCTCAACAATATGCGCAGCCAACTCTATTCGACGCCCGTGCTGCCTGACAGTGAGGTTCTGGCGGTGCTGGTTACAGGCAGACCCGCGTCGCAACTGCGCTCCAGCGATGGTGATGCGATGTTGGGAGCTATTGCGCGTCTCGGTATTGAGCAGGGACAGTCTCTCGCCGAAGATCTGGGTGGCCGCTTCGGTTTTGACAGTGTGGCGATTACCAATTCGGGAGACATCGATAGCAGTGAGCTGACTGTTGGCAAATACCTGACGCCGCAGATTTTCGTGCGCTACGGCGTTGGTCTGTTCGACAGCTTCTCGAAAGTGGCGGTGGACTACTTCATCAATGACAGGCTAACGCTGCAGGCTGAATCAGGCGAGTACCAGAGTATCGACTTTACCTATCGGGTTGAACGTTAATGCGTAACGGCAAATTCTGCGTTAAAACCATTTTAGCCGTTTGAACATGACAACCTGCCCAATCACGACGCCTGTCAAAATCGCACAGAACATTGTGAAGGCATAGCTGACATCGGCGCCGGGAATCCCTCCCACATTGATGCCGAGCAAGCCGGTGAGAAAGCCGAGAGGCAGGAAGATCGCTGCGATTACACTGAGCATGTACAGGTTTTTGTTCATGCGATCTGAGAGTGCATTGCCAAGTTCGTCCTTGATAATCTGGCCGCGTTCACGAGTCGCATCCAGATCCTCTACATAACGCGTTACCCGATCGAGAGATTCCAATAGCTTGCGTTTGTGACTGGTATCGAGCCAGCTCAACTCCGAGTTTCTCAAACTGGCAATGACGTCCCGCTGCGGCGCGATGTAGCGTTTGAAGACAATCGCCTGCTTACGCAGTGTAGTAATCGCCTGACGATCTTCCGCATCCGGATTCTCCATCACTTGCTCTTCCAGCGCGTCGAGTTGCTCGTCGAGATTGCGCAGGGCAGGTTCCATTCGCTCAAACAGGCGAGCAATCAGTGCAACGAGAAAATCGGGTGCTGATTTGGGGCCACGTCCTGCTTCCAGTTGCTCGCGGATATCGATCACCGCTTTCAAGCGTCGCAATCGTACGCTGATGATATTGTTCCCGAAAATCCACATGCGTATCGACACCATGTCTTCGGGATCCGAGTTCTCATTGAGGTTTACGCCGCGCAGAATAATCAATGTGCCCTCATCGTAAGTGACGATTCGTGGCCGGGTCTCATCGGCCAGCAGAGCATCAATAATCAGTTCGTCAGGCAGTGCCAGATTCTCGATCAGCCAGCTGCGGGTTTCGGACTTCCCGGCATCGAGGTGAATCCAGCTTGGGGCGTCAGATTTCAGTGCAGTCGCCAGAGCTTCGCCAGAGAGTGCAGTAGCTCCGCCCTTGCCATCAAATTCCATTGCATGGAGTATGAAATCAGTCATCGTTATCACCTTGTCGCGATGGCGGCTCGGTTTTGAAGCTGGAGCGATTATTGTCCAGGGAACCCGAACGAATATGCAGATCCCGTTGCGGGAACGGGATAGTGATGCCTTCCGCGTGGAAGCGATTCCAGATATCCATCATGACCTGACTCTGCGGAGTCCAGCGACCGTTTTCGACATCGTCGACCCAGAAGTGCAAGAGAAAATCCACCGAGCTGTCGCCGAAACGGCGGAGATAACACGCAGGCTCCGGTGTCTTGGCACAGCGTGGATTGGCCTTGGCTGCGGCAAGCAGAATTTCCTGAACCTTCTCCAGGTCTGAATCGTAGGAGACTCCAATTGGTACTTCCACGCGCGCCCGATTATTGGAGAATGTCCAGTTGGTCACCCGGTTGGTAATGAAGTCTTCGTTGGGGATCAGGATTTCCTTGTTATCGAATGTCTCGATCAGTGTGTAGCGCGCGCCGGTTCTGCGAATGAAGCCATAGGTGCCATCCGATAACTCAACCAGGTCATCCACTTCGATGGATTTTTCCATCAGCAGAATCAGACCGCTGATGAAGTTCGAGGCGGTCTTCTGCAATCCGAAACCGAGGCCTATGCCCAATGCGCCGCTGAATACAGTAAGGGTGGTGAGATCGAGTCCGATCAGATCGAGCCCGATCAATGCCGCGATGATATAGATTGCGATCTGGGCGAACTTGATGATCAGTTCCTTGTTCGCCATGCGCATACCCGCGAAGCGGTGCACCTGGGTTTCAGCAAGCTCGGAGATCATGGCGCTTAACCAGACCAGCACGGCAAAAGTCAGAATCGCATTGAGGATGTCGTAGGCGCTGATCTCCGTGTTACCCAACGCGAATGTCAGATGCTCCGCCTCCAGAAACTCACGAATCGGGAGCAGGGCGCCGCTGGCATTGAGCGCCAGAATCGCAATGAGCGCCAAAAAAATGAGCCACTTTGCTACCCAGCCACGGGGTTTGAACAGGCCTGACCAGATCTTGCCCATCGCGTTTTAATCTCTCCCAATGTATTGCTACTACTTGTTTGGACCGAGCATGGATTCGGGCTGAATCAAGCGGTCGTAATCATCTCCCGAGAGCAATCCAAGTTCCAACACGGCCTCACGCAGGGTGAGTTGTTTCTCATGTGCATGCTTGGCAGCCCGGGCGGCGTTATCATAACCGATATGTGGATTGAGCGCGGTAACCAGCATCAAGGTTTGCTCTGTGTAAAAACCCAGTCGTGACTCATTGGCCACGAGCCCCGCGATACAATTGTCTGCAAAGCTGTGCATTGCATCGGCAAGTAGTTGTTGAGACTCCAGCACGCAATGAATGATAACGGGCTTGTAGACGTTGAGTTGGAACTGGCCCTGACTGGCGGCGATGCTTACCGTGGTCTGATTACCCATCACGCGCGTGCACACCATGGTCAGCGCTTCAACCTGTGTCGGGTTTACCTTGCCCGGCATGATGGAGCTGCCCGGTTCGTTTGCCGGTAGTGTTATCTCTGCGAGTCCGCATCGTGGGCCGGAATTCATCAAGCGGATATCGTTGCCAATTTTCATCAAGGCTGTCGCAAGCAGGTTTAGCTGGCTGTGCAGATTCAAGAGCGCATCATGCGCAGCCAATTGAGCGAATTTGTTCGTGGCAGGAAGAAAGTCCATGCCGCTCAGCTGATTGATTTTTTCAACTATGGTGCTGGCCCACTCTCGCCGGGTGTTCAGCCCGGTTCCAACTGCTGTGCCACCGATCGCCAACTCGCGCAGGCTTCCCAGCGCAGATTCAATCTGTTGATGACTGAACTCCAGCTGGGATCTGAACGCGCCGAACTCCTGCCCCAACGTGACAGGCGTAGCATCCATCATGTGCGTGCGACCACTCTTGATCATGTCTTTACACGCAACTTCCTGCTCTGTCACTGCGCTAATCAGCCTGGCCAGTGCCGGGAGCAATTTCTGCAGCCCATAGCGTCTCGCGGTAATGTGCATGACGGTGGGGAAGCTGTCATTGGAAGACTGGGAGCGATTGACGTGATCGTTAGGGTGCAACGGCGTATTGCTGCCAGGTGCACTCCCTGCGATCTGATTGCCGACATTGGCAATCACCTCATTCAGATTCATGTTCGTCTGGGTGCCGCTGCCGGTCTGCCAGACCGAGAGGGGAAAGTGTGCATCCAGCTCGCCGCTCAAAATCTCATCGCAGGCCTGCTGAATGAGATTTGCCTCTGTCGCGGACAGATCGCCCAATAGCTCGTTTACCTGGGCGGCGGCTTTTTTGAGTAGTGCATAATCGTGAATAAACTCCGACGGAAAGCGATCCTGGCCGATGGCAAAGTTGTGCAGGGAGCGCTGACTTTGTGCGCCCCAGAGCTTGTCTGCCGGGATTTCAACCTCGCCGAGGCTATCCTTTTCAGTGCGTGAAGAGTTACTCATCGCTTTGGTGTATCAGCTCTCACTACTCAGTTTATCGACGACAAAGGGCATGATCCCTCCCGCGAGGAAGTAAGCGACTTCCAGCGCAGTGTCGAGTCTCGAGATCAGTGTGCAACTGGCAGTCTTGCCATCGGGGTAGGTCACATCCAGGACGACTTCCATCCCGGCAGTTATCACATCGAGTCCGCTCAGGCGGAGGGTTTCGTCGCCTGTAAGCTTGAGGCTTTTGCGTGTTGTCCCTTCAGGAAACTGCAAAGGCAATACACCCATGCCCGCGAGATTGGAGCGGTGAATACGTTCGAAGCTCTCGGCGATGACTGCACGCACGCCCAACAGGCGCGATCCTTTGGCGGCCCAGTCACGACTGGAGCCAGTGCCATATTCCTTGCCAGCCACTACCACCAGTGGCGTGCCTTCCTGCTGATAATGCATCGCTGCATCAAAAACACTGATCGCCTCTGTGCTACCAGCGAGTCTGGTATATCCGCCTTCGATCCCGCCGAGCATTTCGTTGCGTATGCGGACGTTGGCAAACGTACCGCGCATCATCACTTCGTGATTTCCGCGGCGTGATCCATAAGAATTGAAATCACCCTTGGCGATGCCATGACTTTTCAGGTACTCGCCAGCAGGGCTCGCCTCCGCGATGCTGCCAGCGGGTGATATATGGTCAGTAGTAACAGAGTCGCCCAGTAGCAAGAGTATTTTCGCGCCCTCGATATCGCCGTCGGGTTTCTCCAGATCTACAAAATCCGGTTTGCGAATATAAGTAGAGTCGTCACTCCAGTCATAAGTTGCGCCATCACCGGTCGGCAGGTTGCGCCAATCCTCATCGCCCCTGAAGACTTCTGCATAGTTTTTAACGAACATCTCTCGCTCAACGAGATGCACGGCTTTGGCGATCTCGTCATTGTTCGGCCAGATATCTTTCAGGTAGACGGCGTTGCCATTGCTGTCTTTGCCTATCTCGTCTTTGCTCAAATCGATATTGATGGTGCCGGCCAGTGCGTAGGCAACAACCAGAGGAGGAGAGGCCAACCAGTTGGCTTTTACTTTGGCGTGAATGCGGCCTTCGAAATTGCGATTACCGGAGAGCACCGAACAGACCGTCAGGTCGCCCTCATCTACCGCGGCTTCGATCGCGGGAGGCAGCGGCCCCGAATTGCCGATACAGGTCGTGCAACCATATCCGACCAGATTGAATCCCAGCTGGTCCAGACTATCCTGCAAACCTGCTGCGGCCAGATAATCAGAAACCACTTTTGAGCCAGGTGCGAGCGAGGACTTGACCCAGGGTTTACGCGTGAGTCCCAGAGCGAGCGCTTTGCGCGCAAGCAGTCCGGCGGCCATCATCACGGCCGGGTTCGAAGTGTTCGTGCATGAAGTGATGGCAGCTATGACCACGTCGCCATCGCGCAGGCCGTGGTCGCTGTCGGCGACAGCGACCTGTCTGGGTTCAGGGGCCTCAAGCAGTTGCTGGAAACTGAGTTGCAGGCGATCTACCGGCACCCGATCCTGGGGGCGTTTGGGTCCGGCAAGTGATGGCACAACGGTATCCAATGCAAGTGCCAGCGAACTGCTGTACTGCACACTCTCATCTTCGCGCCGCCAGAGCCCCTGTGCCTTGCTGTAGGCTTCGACCAGCGCGATGGTGTCTTCATCTCTGCCGGAGATGCGTAAATAGTCCAGAGTTTTGTCGTCCACGGCGAAGTAACAACATGTGGCGCC